>QHVQ01000001.1 GCA_003222305.1 Acidobacteriota bacterium
CGATCTCTTCCGGGGCGGAGGTCTTCGCCCTGAGCTCCTTGAGCTCTTTCTCGATCTGGTCCAGCTCATTCATGGCGGCTTGGGCGTCTGCGGTGGTGTCGATTCCCGTGGCGCCGGCGGCCTTTTCGGCCTGGTGGAGCTGGTGCGTCGCGGCCACAAACCGCTCGTGGAGGTTGTTCAGTGCCCGCGCCTCGGCGGAAAGTGGCGTGGTGGGAATCAGGGTGATCTCGCCCTTGGTCACGTAATTAAACGCGAGCAACCCCGCCATCGCGAGGACAATTCCGGCAATTATTTTCTTGGTCATGGGGTCTCCCGTTGAGAATGCCTGGCCTGCATTCCTCACGAGAAACGTAGGGCAGGAAATCCTCCTCAGGCAAGCGGATCACGAAAACGTGATCGAAATCGCCCCTATCGTATTTAATAGGGAGCCTCACTCTCCGAGGATCTTCACCAGGACCCGCTTCTTGCGCCGGCCATCGAATTCGCCGTAGAAAATCTGCTCCCAAGGGCCGAAATCCAGCTCCCCCTTGGTGATGGCTACCACCACCTCCCGGCCCATGACTTGCCGCTTCAGGTGGGCGTCGGCGTTGTCCTCCCCGGTGCGGTTGTGACGGTACTGTTCCACCGGCTCGTGGGGCGCGAGCCTCTCGAGCCAGACCTCATAATCCTGGTGGAGTCCGCTCTCCTCGTCGTTGATGAACACCGATGCGGTGATGTGCATGGCATTCACCAACGCCAGCCCCTCCAGGACTCCGCTCTCGGTCACGCACTCGCGAACCTGCTGGGTGATGTTCACCATCCCCCGCCTCCCCGCCACGTTAAACCACAGGTCTTTCCGGTAGGTTTTCATCTTTCAGGTCCTCGACGTACCTCGTGCAGTTACCGTCCTCACTCTCGGTGTCTCCCCGGGACGGACGACCGGTTCGTGGGACTACTTCACCGGCACCAGGGGCCGCGGCGGGATGGGCGGCGCCGGAGCCAACTTCGGCGCCTGCGTCGCGATCCTCGCCATCAGGTCCTTGATGGCATAGTCCAGTTGCGCATCCTGGCCGTTGATGAACCCATCCGGACCCAGGTCCAGCTTCACGTCCGGATCCACCCCGTGCCCCTCGATCTGCCAGGCTTTCCCTTGGGGATCCCATCCTCCGAATTCGGGCTGGGTGGTGACGCCGCCGTCGCGGAAGGCCTTGTTGCCGCGAATGCCGATCCATCCGCCCCAGGTCCGCGTGCCGATGACGGGCCCGAGCTTCAAGTCCTTGAACTCCTGGGCCAGAGTCTCGCAGTCGCTCCCTCCTTGGCGGTTGATCAGGACTGCCATGAGCCGGTTGGAGGCGCGATCGGGGAGGGTGGAGATGTTGTCGTAGCGCGTCCCGCCCACGGAGAACAGCTTCCGATCCAGGTGCGCGATGATCATGGGGGCCACGAATCCGCCGTGGTTCCAGCGGTCGTCGATGATGAGGCCGGCCTTCTTCCACTGGGGCGGAAAGTCGCGGGAGAATTGCCTCAGCCCCAGCCCTCCCATGTCATAGAGGTGGATGTAGCCCACCTGCCCGTGGCTCATCCGGTCCACGTAAGCGCGCTTCTCCCGAATCCAGGTGGCGTAGCGGATGGGCGTGTCGTTTCCTAGCGGCTTGACCACGATGCGCCGCGCCCCCTCCAGCTTCGGCGCGTCGTTGACCGACAGCTCCACCTCCTGCCCGGCGCGGTTGGCCAGGCGGCGCAGATAATCCTCACCTCGGGTCAGGGCCTTGCCGTCGATGGCCACGAGCCAAGTTCCCGGCACCACCCTCAAATCGGGGCGCGCGAGGGGCGAGGAGGTCTCTGGAGTCGGATAGTCCCCCGTGTATATCTTCTTGATCTGCCAGAAGCCGGTGCCTTGATCGTAGTCCAGGTCCGCTCCGAGCAGCCCGGTACCCACCGGTTTCCCGCGTCGGACGTCGCCCGGCCAGTGATAGGCGTGGCCCACGCTCAGCTCTCCCAGCATCTCGCCCAGAAGGTCTTCCAGGTCGTCGCGCGACGCCATCCGGTCGGCCAGAGAGCCGTACTGCTTCCAGACCCCGTCCCAGTCCACTCCATGCATCTTCGGGTCGTAGAAGAAATCGCGCTGTAGACGCCATGCCTCACGCAGCATCTGCTGCCACTCCTGGCGCGGGTCGATCTGGAGGGTCCAGCCGCTCAGGTCCAGGCGGCTGTCCACCGCCGCCTCCTCCTTGGGGAGGGCAGTGGCTCCGGCCTTCAGGCGGAAGAAGCCTGCCTTGGTGCGGTAAACCAGGACCTTGCCGTCTCCGGAAACGTCGTACCCCGTGACGCCGGAAGCGAGCGTGAAGAGCTTTTCCTTGTCGATGTCGTAAGTGAGCAGATTCCCACCCTGGCCCTCCTCCTCGCCGCCGGGAGGGATCGGCGGCATCATCCCTTTCGGCTCGAAGCTGAGCCAGTGAAGCCTTCCCTCGACCGCCTTCAATCCGAAATAGGCGCCGGGATCTACCGGGACCTGGACGACGCGTTCCGCGAGACCCTGAAAGTCGATCTTGATGGGCCCCACCTTCTCTTCCTTGACTTCTTTCTTCTCCTTGTCCTCACCCTCCTTCTCCCTGGATTCCTTGTCCGCCTCGGGCTTCTTTAGGGAAGACTTAGGGTCGGTGTCACCGCGCGGGGCGAACGGGAGCGGAGTGTCGGCCTGGAGCGGCACCACCATAGGGAGAGCGGACCTCTGGACGATGAAGCGGGCCTCGAATCGGTCCAGGTAGGGATTGAAGAAACGGTCGCTCAGAAAGTAGAGGTACTTTCCTTGGGGATCCCAGGTGGCCGAGAAGGCATTAAACATGGGATCGCTGACGGCGGTGATCTTCTTCGTCCGGGAATCCCAAATCCTCACTTGGTTGAAGAGATTCTCCAGAGTGCCGTCATACGCAAGGTAGCGGCCATCGGGCGACCACTCGTAACTGCTGATCTCCCACTGGGCCCGGTCCACCATGGCCGACTCCCCCGAGGCTACGTCGGTCACCATGAGCCGGTATTTCTCATCGCCCCAGGCGATCTGCTTCGCGTCAGGGGACCAGACCGGGGGGAAATGCCAGCCCCGCTCCATGGCACCCACCTGCCCCGGCGTGCCGCTGTTGTCCGTCGAATGCAGGAGGAGCTGCTCCTCTCCCTGCACCTCGGTCCAGGCGGCGAGGGTCTTTCCATCGGGAGCGAACGCGGGGGACTTGGTCCGCGCCCGGCTGTCTTGGGTAATTCGCCGGATGAGTCCCTTCCTTTTCGTGCGGGTCACGAAAAAATCGCCCCGGGTCTCCAGGACGATACGCTCGCCGTCTCTGGAGAGGCCCCAGGCGCCCAGGGTGGTCATGGGATCCACGAAGCGCTCCCGCACCTGGAGGCGGTCGCTGGGGAGCTGCACCGGAACCTGCCCATTCTTGCCGGTGGCCAGATCGTACATCCAGAGATCCATCTTATGCTGATAAACGATCCTGCCGTCGCCCATGGAGGGCCAGCGTACGTCGTAGTCCTGGAAATCGGTGAGTCGCTTCACGTCGCTGCCGTCGGGGTTCATGGAGGCGAGATTAGGCCGACCCCAGCGGTCGCTGACGAAGTAGATGCGGCCATCGGGCGCCCACATGGGGAAGGCGTCTTTGCCCTCGTACTGGGTCACCTCGGTGAACGTCAGGGGCTGCAGCGTGCCCACATAAATCTGCTCCGCCTCGCCTCCCTTGTAGCGCTTCCAGTTGTGGAACTCCAAGCCGATCTTTTGCGTGGCGATCCGGTGGCCGTTCGGCTCAAAGCTGATCCAGGCCGCGGGCTCCA
Source organism: Acidobacteriota bacterium (assembly GCA_003222305.1). Lineage (GTDB taxonomy): Bacteria > Acidobacteriota > Polarisedimenticolia > Gp22-AA2 > AA152 > AA152. The sequence continues at coordinate 3,802 of QHVQ01000001.1, forward strand.
GGGGAATCAGCGTCGGGATTCCCCCTTCCGCAGGCACGGTGTAGATGCGGAAATCGCTGTGGGGATGGTCCCGGCGGCTACGGAAGAGGACCTTCCCGTCCTGGGTCCAGCCGAGGGCCTGATCGGGTAGGGGATGGTAGGTCAGCCGCTTCGGCTCGCCCCCCTGCGCCGACATCACATAGACGTCATCGTTCCCTTCGTACTGGGCGGTGAAGGCAATGAGCCTTCCGTCAGGGGAGAGGCGGGGGAACTTCTCCTCGCCTTCATAGGCCGTCAGGCGGATCGCCGTACCACCCGAGGCAGGGATCTTCCAGAGATCTCCTTCCGCGGCGAATACGATCAGGCCCCCGCTGATGCTGGGGTAGCGGTAGAAGCCATCCGGCGGCGTGTCGGCCGCGAACGCGGCGAAGCACGCAGTCAGCGCTAGGAGTGGGAGGGAAAGGGTGAGGGCCAGGAACCGGGATCTTGGCATCACGACGATCTCCTTCAATCACGGAAACGCGCATTCTACACGATGCCCCGGCGGGAGCTCCTGGATCCTGCTCCCGGGGGATTCCACTTTCTCTACGTGATGCAAGAAGGAGAGTTCTGGCGTGAGACTCATTCTGGGGACCTGCCTGGAGACCCGGAGGGAATGACTCACTTCCCGGCGCCATTCCCGAGGAAGCTCAGGACCGCCTTGCCGGCCCAGAAGTGCGGCTCCCCGTGCTGCCAGTAGCCGAGATGGCCGCCGCTGGCCGGCTGGACCAGCTGCAATCTTCCGCCGGCGGTGCCCTGATGGGGATGAAAGATTCCCGCCGGGACGAACGGGTCGTTCAGAGCGGAGAGCACCAGGGTCGGCACCCGCAAGCTGCGCAGATGCGGAGCAGCACTGGTGGCGCCGTAGTAGTCCTCGGCGCTGGCATATCCCCCGTCGGGCGCGGTGTAGAGAGTGTCGAACCTGCGGACCGATCGGATCGCCCAGGGGACGGGATTCGCACCGGGGACGTGACGGACCTTCCGGATCACTTGCAAGTGGCGGCACATCCGATCGGCGAAATAGGCGTGATAGATGAAATTCCTTGCCTCCTCCAGGCTGCGCACGCAGGCTTCCAACTCGATGGGCGGATTGGCCCCGACCACCCGGTCGGCGCGGCAGCCGGGCCCCTCGAGAGCGGCATAGCGAAGCGCCAGGTTCCCTCCCAGAGAGAATCCGACCAGGCCGAAGGGGCGCGGCAAGCTTGCCGCCTCCAAGTCTTCCAAGACCCGGCCCACGTCGTCCGATTGGCCGGCATTGTAAAGGGTCCGGGCCAGAGCCTCCGTGCCTCCGCAGCCTCTGAGATTCATCCGGACGGCTACCCAGCCTCGCTGGCATGCCATCGCAGCCGTGCGGCGCATGTATCCCGATTCCGCGGAGCCCACCAGCCCATGGATGAGCAGGACCGTTCCGCGCGGCTTCCCCCCGGGCCTGGCGATGAGAATCTGGACTTGGCTAGAAGGTGCAACCTGCACCAGGCGTGCTTCTTCTTCGATCCCGGTGGGCGGGGCGTGGAGCAAGGCCGGCACGATGGTCTGCAGGTGCCGTCCCGGGAGCCACGGGGACGGGTGGAAGCCGTCCAGGTTCGAGCCAACAGCGGACATCGGACCTCCCCGGTGGCAGGGGAGTTGCCTCCGGCGAGAAAGGAGGATGCATATTTACCCGCAGAATCCCGGAACTTCCCCCGGTGCGCCTCCGTTAGTAGCAGCATAACGGACTGAGGAAGGAGATGCCATCCATGAAAAACCTTATCGCGATTGCGGGAATCCTGGGGCTGGCGGTCGGAGCGGGCCTGGCGGCCCCGGCGGGCAAGTCCGCTTCCAGACTTTCCTCGGACAAGTGGCTGCACGTGCGCGTCGAGGATGGGAAAGGGGAGGAAATCGAAAGAGTCCACGTGAACGTCCCTCTCTCCCTGGCCGAAGCGGTCATTCCGGCCATCCAGGTCGACAACCTCAAGAACGGCAAGGTACGCATCGATGTCCATGGCGAGGATGGAAGCTTCAAGGATGTGGATTTCCGCAAGATCCTCGAAGCGCTACGGGACACCAGGGACGGCAATTTTGTAACCGTCGAAGGGTCCGGCGACAACGTGCGGGTTGCCAAGCAGGGCGGCTACCTTGTGGCAAAAGTCCGAGAAGGGAAGGCCGGCGGCTCCAAGGTGGACGTGAAACTGCCGTTCGAGGTCGTGGATGCGTTGCTGTCAGGCGGCAAGGATGAGCTGAACATTGCGGCGGCGGTCCGGGCCCTGGGAGAGCATGGTGACGGAGTGTTGGTCACGGTGGACGATGAGAAGAGCAAGGTGCGGATCTGGGTCGACTCCCGGAACGAGTCGGAGTAGGGCGCCATGGGGAGATGGTTGAGAAGCGAGCGGGGTCTCTCGGTTCCCGGAGGTATGCTGGCCGCGGCGGGTGTCGCAGCGATTCTGGCGGGGAGCTACGTTTACAGTCAGGGGCTCATCCGAGTCTCGGTGCAGGAGAAACGGCCAGGAGGCGACCACATCCGGCTTGTCGTGCCGGGCGTGGTGGTCCCGGTGCTGATGGCCCTGGTGCCGGCAAGCGAGATCGGCAAGCACATGCCGGCGGAGGCCAGGCAACATCTGCCCCTGGTCCAGGCGGCGATGGACGAATTGCAGAAGCTTCCCGACTGCACGCTGGTGGAGGTGGATGGGCGCGGTGAGCAGGTCCGAGTCCGGGTCCGGGAAGGGCTGATGGTGGTAGACGTGAACGACTCGGGGGACGAAGTGCACGTCACGCTTCCCCTGAGTTCCCTGCGTTCGGTCCTGGCCAAGCTTTCCCGTGCTTCTCACAGCTGGCGCCACCCTGAACATCGTAGCGACCGGTGCAGCGATGCCGACGACCGGGAAGCCGGCGGGTCCAAGGAAGCGCTCTGAGAGGCTTTGTAGCGCTCCTGGCACTGGTCCTCCTGGTATCGACAGGGGCTGGGGCCAAAAGCAGCGCCGCGGCCTCGGCGCGCGTCGAATCCGATCTTCCCTATGTGCCGGGCGGCGGGCCCAAACAGCAGCTGGATCTTTACCTGCCCGCGTCGCGGAATTTCCCGTCCCTGTTGTTCGTGCATGGGGGAAGCCTGTCGGCAGGTGACCGCAAAGAGGATCCCTATCTACACGTATGTGAGCCGATTCGAGAGGCGGGGATCGGCTGTGCGAGCATATCCTACCGGCTCTTTCCCTTGGTGGGTTGGCCAGCGCCCGTACAGGACGTAGCAAGCGCATTCGCCTGGCTCAAGCAAAACATTCGCAGCCGCGGCGGTGACCCAGAGCGTCTCTTTCTGGCCGGGCACTCTTCCGGGTGCATGCTCGTCGCACTGGTGGGAGCCGATCCAAAGTATCTGGAGACCCACGGGCTGATGCCGCGCGACGTGGCGGGGGGTGATCGCCATCGGCTGCCGGCTCAACGACCGGCTGGATACCAAGGGAATCCCGATGGAAAAACTCCGCCGGCACTTCGAGACCGATCCGTACGATCGCATGTTCGGAAGCGTGGAAGCGCTGAATGACGCCGTGCCCATGGCGCATGCGGGGCCCGGACTGCCCCCGATGCTGATCCTGATGGGCGATGCGGAGCGCTTCCAGCCGCCCCTCCTGGAGGACGCACGGGCCTTCAGGATTGCGGCGGGACCGGCGGCGGCAAGGATTCAGATCGAGATTCTGCAGCATCACACCCACCTGGGGGTCATTGCGAAACTGGGTGCCCCCGGGGACCCCACCCTCCCGCTCATCGTGCGCTTCGTAGGCACCGCGAAGCGCTAGTCTTCCCGTGCCCCCGCCGTTTGACGCTGGATCTCCCTCCCAGTCGATGGGGGGACAGGCAGGCCGCAGGGATGACCTGAGCGCAACGGCTCCCGGTCCTTTTCAGGGCTGCAAGATTTCCGCGATGGCTTTCCGGGCGTCGTCCAGGTTAACGGTGTGGTCGCTTTGCTTGTGCACTACCTTCCCGTCTGCCGAGCGGACGACAAGTCCATGGGATCTAAAGCCGAGCGCCTGAATCGCCTTCTTGGCCTCGGGGGTTGAGGCGTCCACATTCTGCGCCTTCACCATTCCGGGGAATTCCATCTCGAGCCCGCTCACGGCGGGTTTCAACTTCGCGCAGACCATTCAGCCGGGAAGGTAGTAATAGGTGACTTCCAGCCTCCCCTTCGCAGGCGCGGTCTGGGTCTGTTGTGCCCGAGCCGGAAAGGCTGCCAAACCGCACAGCAGCAGGAGTAGAGTCGCGGCACGACGATGGTTTCGCACGTTCAGGTCCCTCCCTCCAATGAAGCCGTTAAAGGGTCTCGAGAAGACAGCTCCATTCTACCGAGAGCTTGCCCGAAGGGGCACGGCAATTGCCGTGTTTCCCGAGGGGGTGTTTCGGGAAGTGGCAGGACCCCGCAGGGTCACGCGGGTATTCCACCGGGAGATCAGCGGGTGATGGCCGGAGTACCGGGGACCGAGGGGTGCACGGCCCACGCCGCCTTCTGGGTTGGCACGAACTCTTCCATGAGCGACCGCCGAAGCAGCTTGGGTGGGATCAGTCCCTGGGCCAAGATGAAGTCATGGTACTTCTGCAGGTCGAGCCTGCCCCCCAGCGCCCGTTCCACATCTTCGCGGACCTCCATGAGACGCGAGTAGCCGACAAAGTAGGACGGGGCCTGCCCCGGGGCCCTGAAGGTGTAACGCTGCACCTCTTGGGTCGCCATCGCCTCCGACTCGCCCACTTCCTGAGTCAGGATCCGCATGGCATCTTCGGGGGTGATGGCGCCCATCTGGAGCCCCGGATCCAAGAATGCCCGGGCGGCCCGGAGCAGGCGGCTCTGCAGCGAGACCAGCTGGCCGGAATGCGGCATGTACGGCTTCATCTCCGCCTCCATGTAAAGCGCCCAGCCTTCCACGTTGACGCTGTTGAACGCGAAGATGGCCCGGGGGATGGAGACTCCCTTCTCGATGAGGGAGGCGAACTGAAGCTCGTGTCCCGGCCGTCCCTCGTGGACGGCGAGGGTCCAGGAAGCCGCCTCATAGGTGAAATCGTCCACGGCCATCTTCCCCTCTTTGCCGGGGATGTTCAGCGGCAAGATGAACTCTCCCATCTCCCCGGTGTTCCCCAGCAAACGCGGCGGTCGCATGTTGGGAGCAGGGACCGAGGCAGCTTCCGCCTCACTGGCAATCCGAATCCTCATGTCCCGGGCAGGCAGGGTAACGACCTTTTCCTTGCGAATGATGCTCTCGAGCTCCTTGATCCGGGCCTGATAGTGGGGAAGGATGGCTGCCCCCACGAGCTGCTTTTTCTTCAGATCGCGCAGCACCTCCTGGTAGGTGCTCGCGTGAAGTTTCTCCTCCTGAGCGACCAGAGGGGCCAGGGTACGCATCTCGTTGCGGATCTCCATGTAGGCCACCTTGGCACGTGAGACCATCTCGTTCACCGGCATGTCGATGCCGAATTGTTTCAGGGAGAAGGCGTAGAGCTCCGGCGGCTGGCGAAAGTCTTCCCGGGTGCGGGGCAGGACCTCCTTGCGGATGAACTGATCGTACTCGGCGAGCTGTCCTTTCAGCTTCCCGTAGACTGCCTGGTAGCCCTCGATCTTATACTTCTCGAAGAGGTCACCGATTTCCTTCGTGTAGGTCTCGCTGTTCCCCAGATCGCGCTCCACCTCTGCCCTCACCGGTCCCAGAAGCCCCGCCACCTGCAGGCGCTCGCGGGTGCGATCCATGGCCAGCTGCGTCAGGGGAGTTGTCCCCGGCTCCACGCCAGTGTAGCGCCTGAGGCGGACGAGGGCCGCGGGCCTGCGGCTCTCCGCCACCTGGTCATCGAGTAGCGTGCGCATCCCCTGGTAAACGATCTGGGTGGCCCCGATATAGGGGAGGAGGTATTTCTGGCTCAGCTCGATTCCCTTGGCGGCGTCCTCGGCGCTGTCGATGAGAATCTCCAGGTCCTGACGTACGGCAGACTCTTTCTCGGCCTTCAGCCTCTCCTGAAGGGTCTGCTTGGCTTCCTCGATGGCCTTGCGGAAGCGCTCGGGGAGGTTGGGCTTCAGATCGATGATCTCCTGGTCCAGCCCCTCCACACCGATCTGGCCCGCCCCCTCGGGGTTGAAGCGCGCCAGCACCTTCAGCGGAATCTGGGCGTACTCGTTGCTGCGGGCAACCCAGGACGGCGCGGCTGCGGGGGCCTGGGACGAGGTCGCCGCGGAGGGGGTCCCCTGAGGGTCAACCTTCCGGGAACCGGGGCCTAGTCTGTCGGGGACCGAGGCGGCGGGAATGGCTGGCATGGTGAGGCTCGTCACCAGCGCCAGAGCAGCGCAACGATTCGCGGCGGCCTTTTCTCGGTTCACCGAGGAACTCCGCGTGAAAGGGTCGACCAGGTTCAGAGACTCATACGCGTGGGCCGGACCAAGAGTTGCGGCAAGCGGGGTATTCTTGACAGGGCACAGGCTCAGAGCTATAGAATCTGCCACCCGGACGTTCTTTCCTCTTCGACATTGCTTAACAGGAGGTCTCGGATGCGAATCGGAAGAGCCATGCTGGTCCTGCTGGGGGTCGCCTCGGGCCTGGTTCTGTTGTCACGGATGGCGGTGGCGGACAAGCCGGCGCCGGTCAAGACCCCCTGGAGAATCGTGGGGCAGTTGGAGGAGGCCTGCTCCTGCGCCAAGGCATGCCCCTGCTGGTTCGACTCGAAGCCTACCCGCATGACGTGCGGCGGAGGCCAGTTCCTGTTCATCCAAAAGGGGAATTACGGCGGCGTGCCCCTGGAGGGCCTGGCGGTGGGCAACATGGCCCAGAGCCCCGAAGGGAAGGGGATGATGGAATCGTTCGGGAGCTGGAACTTCAGCTACTTGTATATCGACGAAAAGGCCAACCCGGAGCAGCGCAAGGCCTTGGAGGCCATAGGCGGCACGGTGCTTCCGTTGCATGCCTCCACCAAGACGGAACTCCGGGTCGTTCCCATCGGCCGCACCGTGGAGGGCAAGGAGCACAAGATTACTCTGGGACAGTACGGCTCCTTCTCGGGACACCTGGTGGAGGGGGGCATGGGCGGCGCCGTGAAGATCGTGAATCCGCCCGGGGCCGACCCTCTGCACCAAGAGTATCAGCAAGGGGAGACCACGAAGCTCGCCTACACCGATGCCGATCAGAAATGGAGCTTCGAGGGTTCCAACTACATGTACGGAACCTTCGAGCTGGACAATGTGATGTATGAGAAATACGCGGCGGGCCTGGCCCAAAAGATGGAGGAGAGGAAGAAACAGGACCCGAAGTAGCCGGCTCATCGCAACTTTTTTTGGAGAAAGCAGTCGAGATAGAGCCAGAGGAGGCGGGAGGCTCTGAACAGGAGTGGTCCCAGCGGCAGGAAAAGCAGAAGAGCGATGCCGAAGGCCAGTAATTCGGAGCGATGGCGCAGCAGCCGGAGAAAAAGCAGACAGAGCAGGGCGTAGATCGGAACGGCCAGGAAGTAGCTGAAGTACATGGCACCCACGAAATAGCCGGGCTCCTTCTCGAACACGGTCCCACAGGACGGACAGGCGGCGTTCATGGACAGCGCCCCGCGAAAGACGCGGCCCCGCCTGCACCACGGACAGCGGCCTGCCCTCAGATCCTCCAGCAAATCACGACTCCTCGAATTTCCGCCAAGCGTAGCACAAGAAAGCCTTGCGACTCGGGGCCGCTCCAAACTAGAATAACAGCCTTCCCGCTCCAGGAGGCCTGCATGCCCACCGAGCCGGCCCCCAGCCGGTGTGATTTCGAGAGTAGAAACCTGATCCTCCAGTTTCAGAGCACCATCCAGGCGGACATCCGGGAAGTCTCCCCCGTGGTGGAGGGTGTGATGACCATCGTGAAACAGATGGGCTGCGCCGCCGGCAGGGAGCTCGAGGTACAGACGGCGCTGCGAGAGGCACTGGCCAACGCCATCATCCACGGCGCCAAGCATGACGCCAGCAAGAGGGTGCAGTTCTGCGTGAGCTGCGATGCAAACCGCGGGATGCTCATCGTGGTGCGCGACCCCGGAGAGGGGTTCGACCCCGAAACGATTCCCACCCCCGTTCTGGGACAGGAGCTCTTCTCCACCCACGGCCGAGGGATTTATCTGATCAACCAGCTCATGGACGAGGTACGCTTCGAGAAGGGCGGCACGGAAATTCACATGGTCGTGCGCTGAGCACCTAACTTCGTGCTTTGCACAGCGTCGGTCGTCATCCTGGACGAGACCCTTGCCGGGGCTCCGTCGGGAGCCGACGGCTCGCGCGCCCGTCGGCCGCCGCCGCGGTCTTCATCTCTCGCCGGTTGCGCGCAGCTCCCGCGGGGGAGGCGCTTCCAGCTCCAAGGGTTCGCCACTCAAGGGGTGGTTCAGGATCAGACGGTGGGCGTGCAGGAACAGGCCCCCATCCCCCGGCAGGGCCCGGGTCCCGGAAATGGGCGCGCCCCCTGCACCGTAAAAGAGATCCCCGGCCAGCGGGTGTCCCGCCGCCGCCAGATGAATGCGGGCCTGATGGGGGCGGCCCGTGACAATCTCCACTTCCACCAGACTCGTGTCCTGCCGGTGCTCCAAAACCCGGACATGACTGAGTGCATGCCTCCCGTCGGCCGCCGCTGCGTGGGCCTTAAAGAACGGCACCCGGTGAGCAATGCGCCCGATGGGGACGTCCACCGAGAAGCGCTCCTGCCACGGGTGTCCGCGGACGAGTGCCCGATAGAACTTCCGGATCTCACGCCGTGCCCAGGCGCAGCTCACAAGGTTCGCGGCCTGGGCGGTGCGCACGCACAGGACCAGACCCGTGGTGGGGCGGCCGATGCGATGGACGGGGGACGCGTCGGGGAACTTCTGGCGCACCAGAGCCAGGAGAGTGTGCTCGAGATAGCCGCCGCCGGGCAAGGTCGGGAGGCCGGAGGGCTTCAGCACACCCAAGAGATGCTCATCCCGGTACAGGATGGCGAAAGAGAGGGGCGCGTAGGGCTCCTCCCAGGGCGGCCGCCTCCAGATCAGCAGCTGCCCGGCCGTCACGCGCAGGTGCGGCTCCGGCGGGAAGCCATCCAGCAAGACATGACCCTCCAGGATGCGCTCCTCCCAGATCTGTCGGGTGGTGTGGGGATACCGCCAGGACAGATACGAGAGCACGCTCATCCCCACCCCGGGCGCGCCGATCCGCTCACGGTATTCGTAGCCGACGTTCATCGTGCCATCACCCCGGGTGTGTCGTCCTTTTCTCCCTCGCGGCAAGGGAGGACGCCCGCATCCAGCATCTTCTCCCAGAGGGTCTTCCAAGTCTTCCACTCGTGCCGCCCCGGGACCGTAAACACCTGCGAAGGAGGGAGTGCCCTGGCCAGCAGGCGGTGCGTAGCCGCGAAGCGATCCTGCTCGCCGAAAGCGAGCAGGATGCGGGGCGGTGCCTCGGGGGTCGAAGTCCTTCCCTGCACCCATTCCCAGTTTTTCACGAAGAATGCCTCGAACGGGCTGGCCAGGCCAGGGGTGCCCGGAGACCAGCGATCGAGCCCTCCCGCCCTGTCGATCTCCTCCACCACGGCGGGCGGACCCAAAAACGGGGCTACGAGGATCAAATTGGACAGGGATCCAGGATGCTCCCGTGCCAGCCCGAGGGCCCCGCTCGCTCCCATGGAGATCCCAAGCAAGCAGATCTGCTCGTAACCCTGGGCACCCGCCGGCTCCACCACATCCTTCCAGAGGCGTTCCCGGAAAGTCCCTTGCAGGTAATAGCCATAGTGCAGATCCACCGCCAGCAGATCGGCACCCAGGCATCGATCTCTAGCGGCCCTTACAAAGCCCCTCCGTTCGAAGTCCTCACCTCGGGAGCCCTTGCCCGGAAGCAGCACCACCAGGGACCGGGAGCGCTCCCCGACCCGTTCACGGTAAAGGAGCGTGGGGACGGGTACCTTGACGGGAGAGGTCAAGAGGGAAGAGGACACCATGGACTGGAGGGAAAAGAGCAGCCGCGCCAGCTGGTGCCGCAGCCGCTTCTTACGCTTGTTCGGTGGAGCCATCGAACGCCCCTCGCCCACAGGAGCTAGGGTTCTCCTCTCTTCCTATGCCCTGACCGTAAGCAGAGTCTTGGCGCCCTCTGCGCCAGCCCTTTCGGCGACCGGAGCCCTTCTATCATGGGTCCTTGCAGACTATCTCCCCCCCGCACAGCCGTCAAGGGAAAGCCTCGCTTTGATCCGCCGGAGAGATGGGGTAGATTATCGCCAACCGGCAACTTGGAGGATTGGCCATGAACAGACGTTGGATGCTGGCTTTGGGGGCGACGGGCCTGCTGGTGGCAGGCGCCGCCCTGGCTGTTCAGAGCGAGTCGAAGAAGGCGGCACAGCCGACCCAGACCATGCCCGCGGGCAAGGCCGGCGCCACGATCGAGGGACGTAGCGGCAGCTCGCTGACGGGTGCCGCGGAGTTCATGATGCACGGCACCCAGATGATGATCACGGTGAGCGTCAAGGGCGCCGTCCCAGGGACCCACGCGGTTCATATCCACGAGAAGGGGGACTGCAGCGCTCCCGATGCCACGTCCGCCGGCGGCCACTTCAATCCCGGAGGACACATGCACGGCGCCCCCGACGCGAAAGAGCACCACGCGGGGGATCTCGGGAACATGACCGTGGGCGCCGACGGCAGCGGCTCGCTGATGATTCAATCGAGCGAGCTCTCCCTGGAGGGGTCCAACTCGATACTCGGCCGGGCCATCATCATCCACGAGAAATCCGATGACTTCGTGACGCAACCCACCGGAAACGCCGGAGGACGGATCGGCTGCGGCGTCATCAAGTAAGGCCCCGCGAGAACGCGCGGGATCTCGCAAGGCCGAAGGGGCGGAAGGATTCACCTCTTCGGCCTTTCGTTCTCAAGGGGCGGTGGAGTCGAGAGGATCCTGACGCTCTACGAAGGTGGCCGAGCCACAGGAACCGGGAGAAGGATTGAGAACACCCGAGACGCTGGCCGACCTGCGGCAATTTGTGGATCGGCTCCGAAGCGAGGGGGAGCTGGCCGTCATTCAGGCCGAGGTGGATCCGCACCTGGAAGCGGCCGAGATTCATCGGCGGGTGATTGCCGCGGCAGGGCCTGCGCTCCTATTCCGGAACCTCCGGGGAGCGGAATTCCCCGCTGTGACCAATCTGTTCGGCACCGCCCGCCGCGTCGAGCTCGCCTTCGGAAGCCGGCCGAGCAAGCTGCTCGAGCGAGCTGCGAAGCTTCCCGAGACACTCCTGCCGCCCACCGTCGGGCGGCTCTGGGACCACCGCGAGCTTCTCGCCACGCTGATGAAGCTGGGGCTCAAGCGCTGCCGGAGTGGGCCCGTCCTCGATCGCGTGGAGAGGCCGCCGCGCCTCTCCCGCCTTCCGGTGCTCACGACCTGGCCTAAAGACGGGGGCCCGTTCATCACGCTCGGGCAGGTCTACACCGAGCACCCGGAAGGGAAGGGACACAACTTGGGCCTCTACCGGCTTCAGGTGTTCGATGAGTCGACCACCGGGATGCATTGGCAGATCGGCAAGGGAGGCGGGTTCCATCATGCTGCCGCGGAGGCTCTGGGGCGACCCCTGCCGGCTGCCGTTCTCCTCGGAGGCCCGCCGGCCCTGATTCTCTCCGCTGTGGCGCCGCTTCCGGAAAACGTGGGAGAGCTGCTCCTGACTTCGTTGCTCCTGGGCGACAAGATCGAGATGGTCAAAGCGGATTTCTCGCCCCTCCCCATCGCCGCCCGAGCGGAGTTCGCCCTGGTCGGGCAGGTCCCTCCCCATGAGCGCAGGCCCGAGGGTCCCTTCGGAGACCACTACGGGTACTATTCCCTCACCCATGATTATCCGGTCTTTCACGCGATGGCCCTGGCCCACCGGGAGGATCCGATCTATCCGGCCACGGTGGTCGGTAAGCCAAGGCAGGAGGATTTCTACATCGGCGATTTTCTCCAGCATCTCCTCTCTCCTCTCTTCCCCTTGGTGATGCCGGGGGTAAGAGACCTCTGGTCCTATGGAGAGACCGGCTTCCATTCGCTGTCGGCGGCGGTGGTCCGGCAACGCTACAAGCGGGAGGCGCTCGCCTCGGCGTTCCGTATCCTCGGAGAAGGCCAGCTTTCCCTTACGAAATTTCTTTTGGTCCTGGATCGCCCTTGCGATCTGAAAGACTTTCGATCGGTTCTCCTAGAGGTGCTGCGCCGGTCCGATTTCCGCACCGACCTCTACATCTTCGGCAACCTCTCCATGGACAGCCTGGACTACGCAGGACCGCGCATCAACGAGGGAAGCAAGGGGGTGCTGCTCGGAGTCGGGGACCCGGTTCGGGAGCTTCCGGCGGAGTTTTCGGGGCCGCTGCCAGGCTCGATCAGGCAAGCGCGCGTCTTCTGTCCCGGCTGCCTGGTGTTGGAGGCGATGCCCTTCCCGAAAGGCCTGCCGCCGGGCCAGTCCGCGCCGGACGTGGCGCCCATTCTGGCGCACCCATCGCTGGACGGCTGGCCTCTCGTGGTGCTCTCCGACGATGCCGCCCGTGCCACCCGCAGCGTCTTCAATTTCCTCTGGACCACCTTCACCCGGTTCGAGCCGGCGGCGGACCTGCACGGGCGCCGCGTGGAGCTGGTGCGCAGCCACCCCTCCTTCACGCCACCCGTGGCTCTGGACGCGCGGATGAAGCCTTCCTACCCGGAGGAGCTCTTCTGCGATCCTGAAACGGCCTCGAAGGTGGAGCGGCGCTGGAAGGAATACTTCCCGGCGGGGGCCGTGGAGATGGGGGACTCCAGCCGGGCCCACCTGGACTGAGAGTCGGGCTCCACTACTTCGACTCGAGATTCACCACGCCATCCCAGCCCGGCGGAGGCGGCTCGATCTCGTACCTCTGGATCAGCGCCAGGTAGAACTCCGAGGGACCGTCGCTGCCCCCGCAGAGCGCTCGCACCTGCCGGAATCCCTCGGCCGCCTCGCCGAACCGCCGGGCCACAAAATCGGCCTGCGCCTGGCCAAAGCGTCGGTGGGCCTCCGCCGGGGAGGACGGAGCCTCGCCCTCCAGCCCCAGCAGCTCAAACAGCTCTACCGGCTCGCTGCGTCCCACGACCCGGATGCGGCCGAGATGGCGGGTCACGAACCTTCCATGGGTGCGTGCGAGAGTGTCGCCGCTCACCAGCGCCCGGGTGCCGAAGGCCTTGTTGAGCCCTTCCAGCCGGGAGGCCAGGTTGACCGCGTCACCGATGGCGGTGTAATCGAAGCGTTGGGCGGAGCCGAGGTTTCCGACGAGCATGGGACCGGTGTGGACGCCGATCCGGGTGAGAAGGCTGTCGGTGGACCTTCCGGCGACCCGGGCAGCGTCCCGGTCCCTGGCCAGCGCCAGCGCGGCGTCGCAGGCCCGAGTGGCGTGGTCTTCCATCTTCAGGGGAGCGCCCCAAATGGCGAAGACGGCATCGCCGATGTACTTGATCAACGTGCCGCCGGCGTCGAAGATGTGCCGGGTTGCCTTGGAGAAGTAATCGTTGAGGAGTGTCGCGGTCTGCGGCGCGGTGAGCGACTCGGCGAGCGGGGTGAAGCCCTTGATGTCGGTGAAGAGCGCGGTGGCCACGACTTCCTCGCCCCCGAGATTGAGGGAGTCCGGGCTGGCGGCGATTCGCTGGATCATGTCGGGGGAAAGATAAAACGAGAAAGCCCTCTTGATACGCTCCCGCTCCCGCACCGTGGTCAGGTAGTACCAGACCAGGCTTAGCACGTAGGCCAAGGGAAGCTGAAGAGCGGCGGGGATGATGACCGGGACCCAGAGATGGCCCCGGGTGAAGGCCAGGTACCCCGAGGCCCAAGGGAGCAGCTCCAGAGCCAGAAAAGCGAGACCACCCCAGAGAGGGCGCAAGGCCATGAAGACCAGCGAAGCCAGCAGAGGCAGCAGGAAGAGCAGCGCGGCCTCGGCCGCTGGGGGCAGGAGGTCGATGCGCCGCCCCTCCAGGAGGTTCGCCGCCAGAGTGGCGTGGATCTCCACCCCGAACGTGAGCTGCCCGCTGGCCGCGCGAAAGGGAGTGAGAAAGGCGTCTTTCGCGGCGATTCCGGGGGCCGAGGCCTGGGAAAGGCCGACGAACACGATCTTGTCGCGGAAGAATCCGGAGGCCAGGTACTGCTTGGGGTCCAGCGCCTGGTAGAAGGAAACGGTCTTCACCGTCCGCGCCGGGCCGTAATAGTCGATCAGACGCTCGGTCAGGGCTTCGCGGGAGTGATCGCCGGTGGCCAACTCGTAGGCGGTAAGGCCCAGCGTCTTGCGCTCCTGGTGGACGAGCCAGGCCCGGCGGATGACGCCGTCCCGGTCGGTGGGAAAGTTGACATCGCCCACAGCCGCGGCCGCCTGCGCGAAGGGGCCATAGGGCTCCTCGAGTTGGGCCTGGCGGAATCGGGGATCGTCCACCTGATTCACGGTGGACCCCAGGACGACGATTCGCGATTCGGCCAGCGCGCTTCGGAAGGCCCGATCCTCCGCCGGATCCCCAGCTTTCAGAAAGAGAACGTCGAAGGCCACCGCCTTCGCCCCCTCCCGGGATAAGGTGCGGATGAGTTGCGCGTGCAGTCCTCGCGGCCAGGCTCCGGTCGGGTCGACTCCCAATTCCTCGTAGGAATCGTCGTCCAACGCCACTACGCAGACCCGTGCCGGCGCGGGCCGAGGGCCGCGCAGGAGAAAGAGGAGGTCAAGCCCGCCGCTCTCCAGACTTTCCGTGGGGGGCCAGTGAGCGAAGAGGATTCCAGCCAGGCCGGGAACGAGGGCCAGGATGAGGGAAGCCCGAAGGTTTCCGGGCTTACCCCGACGCAGCGCAACAACGCGCCTCATCCCTTCAGTAGGTAAACTTCCCGAGCAGTACCACGCTGCGCGCGGGGAGGACGGTGTCTTGGGTAGACCGCTCGAAGAATTCGAACTCCCGATCGGTCAAGTTGCGTCCCTCCAAGACCACCGAGCCGTAGCGTTTCGGAAATCGATAGCCCACCTGGACGTCCGCGGTCCAAAACGTGGATTCCACCCTGTTTCGGACGCTGGAGGTGAGGTCATCGAACTGATCGACCTCCTGGTCGTAGCGGGTTCCCAGGACCCCCGCGAACAGGCCAAAGGGGAAGAAGATCCGTACCTGCGGCTTGAAGCGCCGAGTCTCGATGTGGTCCTGGAACAGGCCCAAGGGGCTGATGTGGGTGAAGTCGAAGTCGCGTCTCTCGGAGGAGTATTCCACCGAGGCGGCGACGCGCTTCCCGAGAGGAGCGTTGACATAGGCGGTGAGATAGTCGTCGGTACTTTTCCGCTGGGCGATGAAGTCGGGGAGCTGAAAGGCGCAGCCGCTGAACGGGTCCTCGGTGGAGCAATAGGCCTCGGGGATGTTCAGCTCCCGGCGTAGCCATGACAAACCACCGTAGAGGCGCCGGCCGAAGTCCTGGTCCACACCCGCACCGTAGGAGAGGGACCGGGTGCCTCCCGGCTCCTCGAAGAACTGGTTAAAGCCGGCTACCTGGGTAGGCTCCAGCGTCTGGATTCGGCCCAGGGCGGGGCTGAGACGGTAATAGCCGGCGGCGCGCAGCGTCGTGCCCGACTTCAGATAGGCTGAGACGCCCACCTTCGGATTGAACCTGGTTTCAGAGAAGTCCACCTTGGCCGGGAGAATGTTGGAATCCCTGGGCGGAATCAGGCCCGCGGGGGAATTGACGTGTTCCACCGAGCCCCCCGCGGTGATCTCCAGCGGGCCCAGGTCCCGGATCTTGAAATAGGCATAGCCGTTCACGAATTGGTCGTCGTCGCTCAGGTTCCCGAACGGAGAGTCCAGTTTCTCGGTGCCGTCGAATCCCCCCACGCCGATGATCCACGAGCCCTTCTCGCAGCGCAGCACTTGCTGCGCTTCGAGCTGAGGTCCCTCGAGCGTACCCGTGCTGGACACCCCCGATCCGAGGATCGATCCGGTCTGTTCGGTCTTGTTGTAGATGGCCGAAACCGCCAAGTCCGAGCTGGGAGAGAGCAGGCGGTGGTAGGCGAGGCCCACGTTGGTTTCGTCCGTCGCGAACCTCTCCGGAAACTCCAGACCCGGAATCTGGCGGATGGGGAGGTCGCCGGATTCGCGCCGCCCGAACAGGGCGTTGATCTGATAGCTGTCCCGGTGATTGGGGGAGTACTCGAAGAAGCCGCGATAATTCGCGTTCCGCTGGTCGCTGTTCACTCGAAAGCCGTCGTCGTCGAGCTTGCGGTAGCTGAGGGCCGCGGCGTAGTGGTCGCCGTTCAGAGTTCCGGTGGCGGCGCCATCGATGAGTCCGCTGTGGTCCAAGGTGATCGGATCCAGCAGGCTGGGATCGCTCGGCGACAGCTCGTCCAGGTTGGTGTCGGTCCTCCCATAAGCGAGATCCGCAAAAGCCCGGGCGCGGGGTCGGTCGAACAGCGCCGTGTATTCGTTGAAGCTGACCGTCTCGTTCACCACGTCGGGCCGCGCGGCATTCGCGTTGGCCGGCTGGTAGATCCGCGCCTGGAGGACCTCGCTCAGGAAGGCCGGGGCGAAGTTGGGCACGCTTCGGTAGTTGCCCGACAGGAACAGGTGGCTGGAGTAGTTGGCCTGGTCCTCATCGGCGCTGCGCCGCGCCGTCACCATGCCCAGCTGCTCGAAGCCCAGATCGTTGTAAATCCGTGCGAGGTCGGAACCCCTGACCGCCTCGTCCTGGTCCAGCAGGAGCCGTGAGCGGTACACCGCGCGTCGATCGTTTCGGGAAATCGACTCGTGCAGGTCAGTCAGCGCCTCCACGGGCCGGTTCTCGTTCTGCTTGAGGATGGCATCGTAGAGGTAAGGCGTCGGATCGGAAGGGTCCAGCTCCTTGGCCGCGGCCAGCTCCTTGGAGGCCTCCTTCGAGCGGCGTTCCTCGTAATAGGCCTTACCCAGGTAGGAGCGGAGCAGGGAGTCGGACGGGTCGAGCAGGGAGGCGCTCTGAATCTCCTCCCGCCCCTGCTCCACCTGCTGGAGACGGATACGGGCGATCCCAAGCCCCAGATGGGCCTCGGCCTTCCGGGAGTTGAATTCCGCCAATTCGACGAACCCCAGAACGGCCAGCGCCCTTGCCTGGTCGGGGGTGCGCTTGACCGCCGCTTCCGCCGCCCGGCGCGCCCCTCTCAGATCTCCCTGGCCCATTCGCAGTTCAGCGGCCCGTGCCAAAGCTACGGAACTCTCCGGATCCAACTCGGCGGCTTTCTCCGCCATGGCAGTGGCCCGCTCCAGGTCGAAGGAGGCCTGAGCGGCAAAAGAGGCCGCCAGCGCCGCCGCGGCGGAGTGGGGATCGGCGGCCACCGCCGCGTCCGCCAGTCGCTTCGCCTCGTCCTTTCTGTCCTCGGCCACGGCGATCACGGAAGCCAGGGCCAGAGCCACCGGTTCCTCCGGTTTCGACTTCATGGCGGCTTCGATGAGCGCCTTCGCGGCGTCCACCTGGCCGGCAGAGAGCATCCCCGCGGCCTTGGTGAGCGATGATCCTTCGGCCCCCAGCCCCTGCAGCCGCCGCGCGTCGCTTCCCCCCAGCACCGGCGGGTAGTAGAGGGCCCAGGCCACGGCGTCGCGGGGTCGCACCAGGACCCGCTTCACCGGGGCCTTCCCCTTCTCCACATAGGCCTGCTCCCCCTTTCCGACCTCCAGGCTCCCCTGGTCATTGGAAGCCTGCACGACGCCTTCCAGCATGGTGATGGTGGTGGAATCGGAGGCCACCGCCACGACGAACTCGGTGCCCTTGATGGCCGCGGTCACCGTGGGTGTCTCGATCCGTCCATAGTCCTTGGGCGTCCGACTGGAGAAGTAGTGCTCGCCGGAAAGCAGTCGAAGGAGCCCTGGTTTGCCCTCCGTGGGAGCAAGAACCTCCAGCTCGCTCTTCTCGCCCAGGCGGTGGAGTGTCTGGTCCGAGTAGAGAAGTGCAGCCCGGCTGGCTGGACCGGTCCGCACTCGGTCGTGCCCGAACAGCGGCTGGTTCAGAGCGGATGGCGACCAGGCTCCCTGCCCGCCGCTCCTGGTCTCCACCTGGTTCTGCAGCGCAGCAATTTTCGCGAGTCCCTGCTTCTGG
>QHVQ01000157.1 GCA_003222305.1 Acidobacteriota bacterium
TGGGGCGTGACGAGGCAAAGAAGATCATCGATTTGGCCCGGGAGGCGATGGTCACCCGGCAACGCGACCTCGACGTCTTCTCCTACGCCAGTCCCGCCGACGTTCGGCTGGTGGACTGGGGGGAGGGATTGCAGTTCGCCTGCCTGGGTGTTGTCCCAGAGAGAAGGCTGTTGCTGGAGGCCGCGTACGGCTTTCTCACGCTGAAGAACGGCGTGCCGGTAGGCTATGTGCTGGTCAGTGCCCTCTTCGGCTCCTCGGAGATCGCCTACAACGTTTTTGAGACCTACCGAGGCGGAGAGTCGGGATCCATCTACGGTCGCGTCCTCGCCACGGCCCGGCACCTGTTCGGCTCCGACGCCTTCACTATCTTCCCGTACCAGCTAGGCCACGAGAATGAGGAGGCTATCCGCTCGGGGGCATGGTGGTTCTATCAAAAGATCGGCTTCAGGCCAAAAACCCGCAAGGCTCAGGCCATCATGCGACGCGAGCTGGCTCGCATGCAGCGCGTCCCTGGCCACCGCTCGAGCCCGAAGACCCTGCGGGCCCTGGCGGAGCACAACCTCTATTATTTTCTGGAGAAACCCAGGCCGGATGTCATCGGCGCCGACTTCCTCCCCGACCTGGGGCTGAAGATCACCGATTACCTGGCAGGAAGGTTCGGTTCCGATCGGGAGCAGGCGGCGAAGACCTGTTCACGCGAGGCGATGTCGCTGTTGGGGGTAGCATCCCTGCGCGGTTTCTCGGGGGCGGAGCGACAGGCCTGGGAACGATGGGCTCCTCTGATCCGAATCCTGCCGGGTGTGGGTCGATGGAGCACTGTAGCCAAGCGCGCGCTGGTCCGGGTGGTACGCGCCAAGGGGGGCAGGCGGGAGAGCGATTTCGTGCATCGGTTCGATGCCCACGACCGTCTGCGCGGGGCAATCCTCCGCCTGACCGCCCGGCGGTGAGCCTCCGGCCCACCGGGCCCTCGTTCCCCGCAGGGACCCAAGAAGGCGGTGCCTGGGCAGCGGCGCAGCGAGCGCTCGACGCTTGCCGGCTCGGTTTTCACCCCGATCGGCAGGTCGTAGAATAGGGACGTTTATGCAGAGCCGCAGGCTGAAATGGGTGGCGCTGTTTGCCGTGGCGATGGCCTACGTGGAGGCCGCTGCGGTGGTGTACCTGCGGCGGATTTACGGGGTAACCGATCTGATCCGCGATATGGCTCCCTTCGATCCTCCCATCGCCAGGATCGAGCTGGGGCGGGAGCTGGCCACGTTAATAATGATAGGAACCTTGGGATGTTCGGTGGGCCGCTCCCGGCAGTCTCGCTGGGGTTTTGCGTGCTTTGTCTTCGGAATGTGGGACATATTCTACTACCTCTGGCTCAAGGTGATGCTGGGCTGGCCCGGCTCGCTGCTCGAGCCCGACATCTTGTTCCTGATCCCGCTCCCCTGGTGGGGACCGGTGCTCACCCCCGTGCTCATTGCAATCCTGGCGTCGGTGGGAGGGGCACTGGCGGTGATTGCCGAGGATCGGGGAGCGACGATCCGGCCGGGGCTTGCCCAGTGGTCAGCCTTCGTTGCAGGATCCCTTGCGGCCCTCTATGCCTTCATGGCCGACGCCTTCGCGGCGCTGCCGGCGAGCGCCGAAGAGCTGGGCCGGCTCAAGCCCACCACGTTCCTGTGGCCGGTCTATCTCGCCGGGCTTGCCCTGATGTCCTGGTCGGTTCTGCAGGCGACCTGGCCCCATCCACGCGGGCGCTGATTCCCGCCGCGACCGCAGCAACCGTCCATCTTTACGGGGCCGCCGCTCAGGCCCAAACTCCGGCCACCCGCTCGAAGGAGCTTGGAATGGGACGGAGGAATGGCCTATCCTCACGTCCATGAATCTCCTTCGCCTGACCGCGCTCCTCCTGTTCACCTACGGAGCCTTCTCCTATGGCGGGATGTTCTTGTTGTGGCTGCGCCAGTATGGCAAGTCCGGATGGGCCGGACGGCCTACCCACCCCACCAGTTCCAGCGGGAGCGCCGACCTGGTGGGGGGCGCCATCACCCTGACCAGTTTCCTCTGGTTCGTGGTCAACATCCTGGAAGTCCTCACCTCCCTGAGTCCCGAGATGCGCCAGTGGCCCCTCGACACCGTGCTCCTGGTTCTGGGATTCCTCTTTCCGCCTCTCATCGCCCACACCACCTCCACCGAGGTCCAATGCAAGGCGAGTTCTCCGCTGCCGCGCCTCTGGGGCCTGGTCCCCTGGGTGCTCTATCCGGTGAGCCTGTCCGTTCTCACGTTCTGTCTGCTAGGGTTCTACGGCCTGCTTTCCCTTACTCCGCGTTTCACCACAAGCGTGGTGAACACCTCCTTCGGAGTGCTTTTCGGCTTTACCGGTATCTACTGCGTGCTGGTCATCGCCCGCTTCGGGTCCAAGCCGCGCACCCGCTCGGAGACGGCCTCCCGGCGCTGGATGCTCGCGCTCTTTGGAGCCCTGTTCCTGTTCTTCATCCCGGTGACCCTGGCCGGCTTTGGCTGGCTCCGGTTCACGGCGCTGCTGTACCTGGTCACGCGCTCTCTTCCCCTGGCGTTCCTCTTCGTCGGAACCTATTTCGACAATCGCTTCGAATTCTTCGATCTCTTCATCAAGCGAGGGCTGTCGCTGCTGCTCACCATCATCCTGCTCACGGCCTATTTCGCCCTGGTTCCGCCTCGGCTGGAGGGCGTCCCCCTCGCCTGGGCTCGCCCTTGGGTGTATGCCCTCACGCTGCTCCCCGTGGCCATGGCGCTGCCCTGGCTCTACCGCCGGCTGAGTCACTGGCTCGATGCGGTCTGGCTGGGCCGGCAATTCAGCACGGTGGAGGCGGTGAAGCACTTCCTATCGGGAATCCAGAGCGCCACCACCCAGGAGCAGCTCGTCCGAGAGGCGGAGCTCAGGATCGGGGAGATCGTCCATGCGCCGGTGAGCATCCTGCTCGACCATTTCCCCGACTCGAAAACTCAGTTCGAGGCCGTCCTGGAGATTCCCGTGGGACGGCGCGAGCCGAGCGCCGGAACCATCCGCCTGGGCCAGCGCGCCAGCCAGGTCCCTTACTTCAGCCAGGACGTGATCCTCCTGGAGTCTCTCGCGGAAGTGTTCGCCTACATGCTGGAGAATGTCCGCCTCCAACGCAGAAAGCTCGAGCAGGAGCGGCGAGAGCAGGAACTCTCGCTGCACGCCAGCCGGTCGGAGCTGAAGGCGTTGCGCGCCCAGATCAACCCCCACTTCCTGTTCAATGCGCTCAACGCCATCGCGGGACTCATTCCCAAGGACCCGGCGCGCGCCGACCGGGCCGTGGAGCAGCTCGCGGAAGTCTTTCGATACACGCTGAGGCGCTCCGAAAGCGAATGGTCGCGGCTCGGAGAAGAGCTGGAGGCGGTGCGCGCCTACCTGGACCTGGAGCAGGCCCGTTTCGGAGCCCGCCTCCAGTGCCGGGTGACGTCGGATCCCGCGGTGGAGGAGGTGCGAATCCCGACGCTGGTGGTCCAGACGCTGGTCGAAAACGCCGTGAAGCATGGCGTGGCCGCCATTCGAGGGCCCGGACGCATCGACGTGGACGCGCTCCGCGACAAGGATTCTCTGGAGATCCGGGTGACGGACAACGGCCCCGGGTTTCCGGAGCGTGCGGAGGCCGGACGGGCGGGAGCGGCGCCCTCCTCCGGGTTTGGATTGCGGAACATCCGGGAGCGGCTGCGCGGCCTCTTCGGGGAGGAGGCGTCGCTCTTCATCCGTCGCGAAGCCGAGGGCGGGAGGACGGTGGTCACGCTCCGGCTGCCTCTGAAGGAAGCGACGAGCCATGCGGCGGATGAAGCAGATCGTCCCGAGCCTGAATCCGCCAAGACGCAGCCATGATCCGGGCCTTCCTGGTGGACGACGAGGAGCCGGCGCGAGATCGCCTCAGGCGCCTTCTCGCCGATATC
>QHVQ01000002.1:0-13988 GCA_003222305.1 Acidobacteriota bacterium
TCACCGTCATGAAAGAAGCGGACATGGTAATAGCCGTGCTGGACGCGACCGAGCCTGCGACCCATCAGGACCGGGCAGTCATCGGTGAGGTGGGCAGAACCAGACGGCCTCTCCTGGTGGCTCTGAATAAGGTGGACCTCCTGCGGCGACAGGTGGACCCCGGAGATCTGGTAGATGAGACACGGGCCCAACTTCGCTTTTCGGCCGACGTGCCGGTCGTTCCCCTCTCCGCATTGAAGGGCGAAGGACTGGCGCGCCTCCTGGCTGTCTTGGCCCGTTTGGGCGACGAATGTGCCCGGAAAGTCTCCACCCCTAGGCTCAACGAAGCACTGGAAACGGCCATCCGGCGCCGCTCTCCCGGAAGCAGGGACAAGGTCCCTCGCCTCTACTACATTACGCAGACCGGATCGTATCCTCCTTCCTTTCTCGTGTTCACCAATGGAGCTCTCATCGACGCATCCTACAGGCGGTACCTCAGCCGGCACCTGAAGGAGGCCTTAGGTTTTGGTCTTGCCCCAGTGGCCCTAAAATTTCGGAAGCGCCCCTAGCTGAGTCGGGTTAAGTCACCACAGATCAATGCATTGACCCTCTGAGGGTGAGCGTGGTATCGTCCGCGATGCCTGAGGGTTGCGCCCGCGTGGCGGCGCCCCTATGTTTAAGGGGTTAAAGGTCTTCGGGAGTCTGCATGGTCCTCTTCAATTACACGACCAAAGAGCTCACGGCAAAGATCGTCTACTACGGTCCCGGGCTTTGTGGCAAGACGACCAATCTCCAATTCATCTATGACAGCCTGCCGGGACACGTGAAGAAAGGGAAGATGCTCTCTCTTGCCACGAAGACTGATCGGACCCTATTCTTCGATTTTCTTCCCATCGAGCTGGGCCGCATTCGAGGGATGCGGACCCGCATCCAGCTCTACACCGTTCCTGGTCAGGTCTTCTACAACTCTACCCGCAAGCTGGTGCTCAAGGGAGCCGATGGAGTTGTGTTTGTGGCCGACTCTCAGCAGAAGATGATGGAATCCAACATTGAGAGCTATAAGAACCTTGACGAGAACCTTCAGGAAATCGGTCTGAACCTAGAAGAGTTGCCGCTGGTGATGCAGTTCAATAAGCGCGATCTCCCGAATTTGGCGTCGGTGGAGGAGATGAACACGCTTATTAATCGCCACAATGCTCCTTTCTATGAGGCAGTGGCCACGACAGGAATCGGGGTGGAAGACACGCTCAAGGCGATCACCAAACTCGTCCTAAACCACCTCGCGGCTAAATATCATCTGGGTGTTCCCAGTGGAGAGAAAATCGGCAGGGAGGCGGCAGCTTCCCCAATGCCGAGGCCACTCCCTGCGGAGGACTATCCGCCCTCTCGCAAGGCACCTTATTCGGGCGAAGGAATTGCAGAAGCTCCGGCGGATGACGACGCGGAAATCAGTGCGGCAGCCATGGCTTCTCCTAGCCCCTCCAGGGGGCGTGGACCGACCGCCGCGGACCCCGAAGAGCTGGAGATTCTCGACCTGGATGACGAAAACAAGGAGATTTCCTCTTCCCCAGAAGCTGCACGGAGGGGCGCTGCGGTGGACGGGGGCCAGGATGATTTTAGTGATTTACTGGAGGAGATTCCCGAGGACACCCCCGAAGATGTGCTCGAGGTGCTGGAAGAGGCTCCAGAACTCCAACCTACCCCACCCCCCCTGGTGCCCAGGTTCTCTTCTCCTGTCCGCGGTTTGGTGCCCGCTTCCTCGGAGCCAATCCCAACCGCGACCACTCGCCTTCAATCTGCCAATCTGCCCCCTTCAAGGTCCGACATCAGCCCGACCGATCCCCTAGGGATCATTACGACCAGAAGAGGGGAGATGTCATCCGCTCCCCCCATCCAGGTGGGCGCCGTAATCCCGGGTAAGCAACACCAGATCACCGTCCCCCTTGAAATGTCGGTAGATGGCCGCAAGGTGCGGCTGCAGCTTCGTATGACCCTTACCCTTTCCCTCTGAAACCGATAGACCGCTAAGGATTGACATCCAGAGCTCCAATTCAAGGCGTGCCGGAGCCCTGGGAGGGGCCCCGGCGACCTGTCGTTCGGTTTAGGAGGGAACGGACAGCAAGGGGTGATAAGCGAAAAAGGCTTTAGGACCTCTTCCGCGCTGCTTGGGTGCTATCGCAACTCTCATGCAAGATACCCCCAGGACGAGTGAATCGCACGCAAGTTGCGGCACCAAAAGGCTTGGTCTAGTCAACCGTTCAGGGGTCGATCGTTCCTAGTTACAGCCGTAGGTGCAAAACGTAACCAGGATTACAATTACGAAAGTCCTCCATGCCTATTCGCCCCTATTCCAGCCATCCTCCAACCATGTGCTATACTGCCGCCCCATTCCAATCGATGGAGGAAGGGTGCTGATACGCAGAGCCATGCTTCTTTCAGCGGGACTCGGGGTACTGGTATTCGCACCTGGGGCCCCCGGTATGCTGGCCCAACAGGAAGAGGTTCCGGCCAATCC
Organism: Acidobacteriota bacterium; assembly: GCA_003222305.1. Lineage (GTDB taxonomy): Bacteria > Acidobacteriota > Polarisedimenticolia > Gp22-AA2 > AA152 > AA152. Next base: position 2,495 of record QHVQ01000002.1, read on the forward strand.
GGCGTCTCGCTTCGTCGCGTACCCTACCTTTCGGCCGAGATTCCACAATCAATCCGAGACTTTTTCCCTCCTAGCAAATTTCTATCTGGTCAACGCGGCAGCTCAAAGTCTTAAGGAGGTTACTTTTCGCCAGCCTTTTCCCGTGGAGATGAAGCCAGCTCTGGCACCGGAGTCGACCCAATCTCAGCTGAGTTACCCGCCCGAGTTTTGGCAAAAGATGGAGGGCAGCACTTATTCCATGTTCCTTCCTCGATTGGTCCGCCGGCAGCCGGCGGTGATCTTGGCGGAGTTGTTCCTCGAGCGCCGAATGAGCAGCTTAACCATTCCTCCCACGCAAATCGATTACTCTCTCCCCGAAGGCCCAGGCAAGGAGGAAACCCTCCCCGTGACCATCGACGTGGGCGAGTACGCCAATCATGTGGGAGATCTGGATCGATTCCTCAGGAAGAAGGCGCACATCGGCCTGAACGTAACGGTAAGCGGACGTGACGAATGGGAATTCACCCCTCCGGACGCAGTGGCCACAGGAAAGAACCCCCAAGGAATCATTGGCGTGGAGACCGGTGACGAGGGGTATTCGGGTCACTTTCGGCTCCACAACGGCGCACCCGGAGACGCCCTCGACGTTCTCGTGGTGTGGAAAGCGATTCGGAAGGACGAGCGGATTCAGGATCCTAAGGTTGCCATGAGCACTCTCTCAGAGTACCTGAAATGGACGGGCCCATTCCGGTTCGATTCCGAGGGGACCAAGATCTCCAAGGGAAAATTCAAGAGGTACGATACCTGGATTCTGGAAGGCAGGTGGGTGGATTCGATTCCCAAGCATCTAGGATCCGGACCAGCTAAGGGTCTGGCTTTCTACTCGCCACGGGAGGACGTGGAGTACTATCTTCTGCTGACCGCCCAGGGAAGGGGCGCCGGTCCCGAAAAGAGCGACACACCTGCACCAGAGAAGGAGCAGACCCTCATGCAATTGCTGGAAAAGGTACTGGACACCTTCCGATCTGAGATCGTTCCCGTATCCTACAACCGCTAATGCGACTCTTCCGCCCCTGCCGGGCCGTGGGGGTCAACTCAGCTCAGCAGCCGTCTCCGGCGTCTGAGGTAGGGGAGCCCAGGGAGCGGAACAGCTCAGGGTGAAGAGGTTTCGTGGGAGTCTCCCGGGAAATCACCCTGACTGCGAGGGACACCTCCTCTTTCTTGGGGGGATAGCACCGCTCGGCGGTACAAGCCTGATACTTCAGGGCCAATCGCACCTGTTTTTGGGACGGTGATGTTTCGGAAGGGGCGATCAGGGCTCCTCGGATCATGAAGCTCCCCTCGTAGATGCTAAGGGGTTCCTCGGAGAACGCGAATTTCTTCGTTTGAGGCTCGGGATACTCCCATTCCCCGGCCTGGAGACCGTCCAATGCCACTACTTCAACCGAAGTGGGAATCAAGTACTCGGCGTTGGGCACGTGACTGTTCACATGGAATTCTCTCCCGAGAGATACCTTGATAACCAGCCGCATGGACCCGCCCGGCCTCAGGCCGTCGCTCTCCGGCAGGACCTCCACCTTCTTCACGGGCGAAACTCCGACCGCAGGTCCCGAACCTACGGCTCCCTGGAGAAACGCTCCCAGAATGAACAACCCCGCGCTCGCAATCGTCCGATTCTTCCCGTGCATCGTCTTCTTCTCCAATCCAAATAGCGCTGCCCCACGCAGCGGTCGTAGTCACCCATCGCATTATATCGAGAACGTCCTGTGGGACCCCACGACCGGCCGATGTTCTTCCCTTGACAGCGATCCCCCCTGTGCTAAAATCCGACTCTTCACGGAGGAAGAAGGAGCATGAAACCGGCCGATGTATTGAAGATGTCGAAGGAAAAAGGGGCACAAATCCTGGACATCAAGTTCATGGACTTCCCCGGTCTCTGGCAGCACTTTTCCGTTCCCATTCATGAGCTCAGCGAATCCAATTTCGAGGACGGCTACGGTTTTGATGGTTCTAGCATTCGGGGCTGGCGATCGATTCACGAGAGCGACATGCTCGTAGTACCGGACCCGAGCACAGTGATCATGGACCCCTTCTGCGACATCCCCACACTCTCCATGGTTGGGAACATCTTGGATCCGGTGAGCAAGGAACGCTACAGCCGGGACCCCAGGAACATCGCCCAGAAGGCCGAAGCGTATCTAAGGTACACGGGCATCGCCGACGCGGCCTATTTCGGTTCCGAGGCAGAGTTCTTCATCTTTGACGATATTCGTTTCGACCAGAGAGAGCACTGTGCTTACTACTTCATCGACTCCATCGAAGGGCGGTGGAACAGCGGACGGGATGAAAAACCCAACTTGGGCTACAAGCCCCGGTTCAAAGAAGGCTATTTCCCCGTCCCTCCTGCCGATGCATTCCAGAATCTGCGCAGCGAGATGGTAGCGATCATGGAGCAGTGCGGGCTGCATATTGAGGCCCATCACCACGAGGTGGCTACGGCCGGTCAGATGGAAATCGACATCAAGTACAACACCCTGACCCGCACGGCTGATTCCCTGATGCTCTACAAGTACATTTGCAAGAACACCGCACGCCGCCATGGAAGAACTGTTACCTTCATGCCTAAACCCATCTTTGGGGACAACGGCTCGGGAATGCATACCCACCAGAGCCTTTGGAAGGGGGAGAAGCCCCTCTTCGCCGGCGACAAGTATGCCGGTTTGTCGGAGATGGCACTCCACTATATCGGAGGGCTCCTGAAGCATGCTCCGGCCATCGTGGCCTTCGCAGCACCCACCACCAACTCATACAAGCGCCTCGTGCCGGGCTACGAGGCCCCGGTGAATCTGGCCTACTCGCGCCGGAACCGCTCCGCGGCCATCCGGATTCCCATGTACAGCCCAAGCCCGAAGGCCAAGCGGATCGAATTCCGCCCGCCCGATCCTTCCTGCAACCCCTATCTCGCCTATTCCGCCATGCTTATGGCGGGATTGGACGGCATCGAGAACCGCATGGATCCCGGCGAGCCGCTGGACAAGGACATCTACGGCCTCTCCCCGAAGGAGCTTCGGAAGGTTCCCTCCCTTCCCGGGTCCCTGGAGGAATCCCTCCAAGCTTTGGAGAAAGATCATGCGTTCCTGTTGAAGGGGGATGTGTTTACCGAAGACGTCATCCGAACTTGGATCGAATACAAGATGGAGAAGGAAGTGGAACCGCAGCGATTCCGTCCCACACCTTTCGAGTTCTCCCTCTACTTCGATATTTGATCCCTTCACGGAGCAGTGAAGGAAGCATGATGGGGCACCTCCGCCCCCTGCCATTGACCCCTCCCATTGCACACCGATAGAATTCGGGCATGAGCCCACCCGCCGAAGATCTTGGTAGATCCGGATTCGGTGGATTTTTGGTGCATCCCGAGGAAGAGGAAATCCTCCGGGATCAGATTGCTGCCAGTCCGGATCCTCCGTCCTTGTTCCAGTTCCTTACCCGGTACCAAACGAAAAACGGTCTCCCGTCCCATCGGCAACAGCTATTGGCTCTCACAACCCTCGCCGGGCAGAGCCCCTTCTTGGGAGAGTTGCTTCTCCAGAGTCCCGAATCCCTGGCATGGGCGGTCGGTCAGCTAGGAAAGGACGAGCCCCGATCCGCAGAGGGCCTTCGGGAGGACCTGGCCAGATTTCGATTCACTTTCTCCCAGCTCTCAGACGCCGCCGTCCTCAGGCGCTTCAAGCTTCGAGAGTACCTCAGAATTGCTCTGCGGGACTTCTTCGGGAAGGCGGATCTTTCCGAGACCACCCAAGAACTCTCTCTCCTGGCCGATGTCTTGCTGCAAGGGGCCCTCCTGATCACCCTACGCGAAAACCTCAACCGCTTCGGTCCCCCCCAGTTCATCGACGACTCGGGAAGGATCTGTGAGGCCACCTTCGCTATCCTCTCGCTGGGGAAACTGGGCGGCGGCGAACTCAACTACAGCTCCGACATCGATTTGATATACGTTTACAGCCGCGAAGGGCAAACCGCAGGGCGAGAGGATGATCCGCCCAGCGTAATTGGCAATCGGGAGTTCTTCAGCCGGGTGGGGGAGGGGATCACGCAGCGGATTGGCGGCATCTCCCCGGAAGGGCAGGTGTTCCGGGTGGACCTGGGGCTTCGCCCGGGCGGCAGGGATGGGGAACTTGTGCACTCCCAGCGTTCCCTTCTCGCCTATTACCGGACCTGGGCCCACAACTGGGAGAAGCAGGCACTCATCAAGGCACGCCATTCCGCCGGCGATCCGTCGCTGGGGGAATCTGTGGTCCGCGAGCTAAAGAAGCGCATCGATCCCTCGGGAAGCCCCGCCCTCGTGGCTCTCGAGATTAAGGAGATGAAAGACCGGATCGACGAAGAACTGAGTCGTACTGGTCGTGGCGATCTCGATTTGAAATTGGGGAGAGGGGGCATCCGGGAGCTCGAGTTCGGCGTCCAGGCGCTCCAGATGACCCACGGTCAGATGGAGCCCTGGGTGCACGAAGGCAATACCCTGCGGGCGCTCCACCGTCTGGCGGACAAGGACCTAGTGACCTATACCGAGCATGCCTCGCTGGATCGGGCCTATACCTTCCTACGCAAGGTCGAGCACTGCCTCCAGCTAGAGAGGAACCGCCAGACCTATCTGCTCCCGTCCGAAGCCGCGCCCCTCAAGATCCTTGCGCGCCGCATGGGTTTTCTCGAGAAGCAGTCCACCGAAGCCCTTCTGCGCGAACTGGAGCACCATCGCGAAGCGGTGCGTAATTTCTACGATCGCGTCTTCGGTTTCCTATCGCAGCCTTCCCTCGAAGGTACCGATCCGGATCCCTTGCTGGATCCGCTTCCTGAACACACGCTCTCGGCCTTGGTCGGTCGTCCGGGAGCGAGCGGAGCCGAAGAATCGTTGCGTCTCTTCAAGCGCATCCGCCGGATTTTCTCGTCGGAACAGATCCGGCCCTCGGAGCGTCGGGGTGTCCGGCGGGTCTCCTCGTCCATTCTGGAGGAGGTCACATCGGCGCCCGAGCCGAATCGAGTTTTCAGCAACCTCGAGCGATTCCTTTCCTCCCTGCTCTTGGAGCCCACGGCGCGCCGCGCTTTCTTCGAAAAAGCGGAGTGGATACCTCCACTCATCCGCCTTCTCGCCAAGAGCGAGCACCTTGCCCTGGTGCTCACGGGCCATCCGCAGATTCTGGAGGAGCTCGGAAACGTCCCCGATGCGTTACGGGATGCGAGCTTCGAGGATCTTGCGGCACCACTTGAACGAGATCTCAAGAACACGGCGGAGCTGAGAGAGGTGGCCGCGCTATTGAGGCGGTTCCATCGGCGCCAGGTCCTGTTCACCGGGCTGCGAGACGTGCACCGCCAGGACAGCCTCTCTCGCACGCTCCGACGATTGACAGCCCTCGCCCAGGCGTGCTTGGTCGGGGCGGAACGAGCCGCGTCGAGGATTGCTCCGGCGGCCAAGCAAGAGCCCCGCTTTTGCGTCCTCGGGCTGGGCCGACTCGGGTATCACGAGTTGGACTACAACTCGGACCTGGACCTGATCTTCGTGATGGAACCCACCGACGACTCTGCCGCATTGGAGAACAGCCGCCGTCGTGCCGAATCCCTGATTCACCTCCTCACCGCCATCACCCAGGATGGAACGCTTTACAGCGTCGACCTGCGGCTAAGACCGGCAGGGGGGGAAGGGGAGTTGATCCAGACTTCTAACGGTCTGCAGGATTACTTCCGCGATTCGGCGCAGACCTGGGAAAAAATGGCCCTCCTCAAGGCGCGGCCGGTGGCCGGAGATGTGGCGTTCGGGAGGGAGCTGCTGCTTTCCCTGGAAGAGACGATGTTCCGGGGCATCCGGCAATCCTGCCTTGGTGCCGAGGTCCGCGAAATGAAGGAGAAGTTGGAACTGTCCGTGGGGGGAAAGGGCGGGGAAGGCCTTTCCCTGAAGCTCGGGCCAGGCGGACTTCTCGAGGTTCATTTCATCATCGAATACCTTCAGCTCTGGCACGGCGTTCCTGGGCCGAACGACAGGGACACCCTGCGCATGCTGACCTACCTTCACGGCCGACAACTCCTCCCGGCTGCGGATTACCATGCACTCTACGCGGCCTACCTACTGCTGCGCAGCCTGGACCACTCCATTCGGGTTCTCTACGATCGCCCCGGAGACTCCCTCCCCCTTTCCCGCAATCATCTGGCACGTCTGGCGAGCGAAGTCAGTTACACTCTCTCCTCTTCTCAGGAGGCAACCGCCGACTCCCTTCTGGAACTGGTCCATGAGTCCTGTGCTTCCGTGCGCGCAGCCTTCCACAGATTGATCCCCTGAACCTAGTAGCAAGAATTGGTTGTCCCCGGAGGCGCATCCTTGAGAAGGATTGTGGAAATCCTGTGGGAATCTCCATGGCAGAGACCTGTACCAAGAGACGCAACGTTTGCTCCGCACCCGCCGGCTTACTCGAGGTAAAGGACTCCAGAACTGTCACTTAGTCATATGATAGCTTGTAAGTAATCTCGGGCATGGACGAATAATCTTGAATCATCTGAAATTTCAACAGACCTAAGTCAAATCCCAAGGGGATCGAGCCATTCAGCGGATGCTCACCTCAAAGGCCCGCTCGGCCGTGCGGTTCCCGGCTCGATCCACCGCCCAGATACTCACGGCATGCGTTCCCGACGAGAGAGGAGTCGAGGGGCGCCCGGTAGATCGGCCGCGATCCGGATCGAACTCCATCTCGATCTCCTGCGCATCGAGGCGAAGATGCACGCCATCGTAATTAAGCCCAGATCCCCCATCCTCCACCCTGACACTGAATGAGAGTTGGGAATCAACGGCGGGCCCCCCGGGGGCAGGAACCAGATCCAGAATTCTCGGAGGAGCCGAATCTTCCAACAGCGCGTAGGTGTCAAAGCGGCCTAAAGGGATTGAGATCTCGGAGCCGCTCTTTTCCCCCCCGAGAAAATCCCACGCTCCTCGTGAGGGATCGAGCCGATAGATGCCGACGCGCTCCGGGTGCCTGCAGTCAACAGGCAGGGGAAACGTCAGGAGCGCCTTCCGGGCCAACGGCAGCCCCTCTGGAAGCAGGCGGACGATAGAACTTCCCAGAACCAGCCCTTCCTCTCGAGGTGGGGGGGATTTACCCAAGGACTCACAGGCCAGGGCAGTCGGTGCGAAAAGAGCGCCGGACGGCAGATCCAGTCGGACACCACAGTCCCTCATGCTCATTCCTGCTGTGGGACTCCCGACGTGGGGCGTCAGGGGTACCGGTGCCCGAACAGGTTTTGGAAGGGCCTCCCACTCCATCTCTAGAGAGGATACCTCGCGCCAGACGGCAAGAGGCAGTGAAGCCACGAGCAGACCAGTCTCCTGCTCCCTGAGATCTTGCGATAGGTCCCCCTGGGATCCGTGGAAGATGAGACGAGCGGGTGGAACGGTCGAGGGATTGTCTAGTGACACTTCGAGTTCGACATATTCAGGACCAGGCAACACCCGGATCGGGGCAGGCTCGGGAGGCACCTCCATGGGACGCGGAAAAACACGAGTCACTCGGCTGATGGGGGTGTTCTCGAAATAGAGAGAGGCTGTGAGGCCCCATCCCGACTGCGACAGCTTGAAGGAACAGGTCTCGGCCTCCGGGAATTCCGAGCGCTCCTGGCACACCACGGGTAACTTCTTCCCCAAGGCCGTGTAGATCGCCCGAAGGCTCGACGGGCCGTCCGCATGCCCTCCGTCCCGATGGAGGGAAAGTCGGACGAAGCCTTCTTTATCGCCCTCGGACGATTCCTCCAAGTGCATGGTAGGTGGAAAAACCATCCGGATGGGTATCCGAGCCCTGGCAATCTCGCCGAAAGCTCCCGTGGCCTCCAGGTCGAGATGGTGAAGCCCGGCACTGAGATCGGGAAAGGGTTCCTCTTGGACAGAGGGAACCCTGCCCAGCTCGTTCCCGGGTAACCGCAGCAGACGGTAGGTGAACGATGGAGGCGACATGCGACTACGGGCATGGTCGAGGAGGAGTCCCACCTGGGGATACTGCTCAAACCGAAAACCGTCCAGGACAAACTCGTAAACCAGAGTTCCATCGAGATGTACCTTCATTCCCCGAATTCCCATGCGATGCCCTGACCGATCCTCTACCACGATCCGTGCCTCCGGCACGAAGGGACCTGTCACGAGAGGACAGAAGGAGAGCCCGTAGACCCCGCCGGGCTGCCGGGCCAGAGGGAGCTCGGTACTCCTGCTTCCTCCCATGAGGCTCTGTGTGCCGCGAGCGAGGAAGACCAAAGATTCGAAGCGCGGCGAGGACCCGCTACGGATCCTCCCAAGGACGGGAGAAGGGTCCGACGGGCGTTCTTCGCTACCCCGAAGCTCGAAGTGCAGGTGGGGTAGGCCCGCCCCGCTTTCTCCCGAAAGGGCGATCCGCTGCCCTCGATGAACCGGGATCGCCGGACTAAGATAGATATCGCCGGGATAGCGCAGCCCGCGGGCCCGCTTTGCCTCTTCTACCCGGCTTTCCAAAGCCAGAGTTCGCTCCTCGAAGCTCTCCAGGTGGGCATAGACGGAGATCTGCCCGTCCGCATGCCGCAAGTAGAGAGCGCGCCCGTATCCTCTCCACTCCACCTTCAGACGGTAGATTTCGCCGTCGGCCACGGCGACTACAGGAAGCCCGGTACGCCCGCCGGTGGAGAGATCCACGCCAGGATGCAGATGATCCGGCCGGTACTCTCCGAAAGAAGCCACGGGCGCGATGATGTCCAGAAGCGGAGGATGATAGGGGGAGGGCCTCTTGGAAGAGGCAAGAATCACCGAAGCTGCCACAAGGATGAATACGAGCGTGGACGCTTTTCGACGGATCACACGGTTCATTCTAGGGGTGCCGGTGTTCATGCGCAATCCCGATTCCTTGACACGCCCACTCTTGGCCCGGTATTCTCTTGCGCGTCGGTTCGAATCGCCATCCCGCTCAAGGACATTTCGTGGTTGTGCATCCCCTCAAGGATTTTATCGTCCACTTCAGAGCCGGGGACCCGATTTACAAGGAGGGCGATCCCGGTGCGGAAATGTTCATCGTCCAGTCGGGCGTCGTAGAGATCTACCGGAGCCTGAGGGGTCAGGTGCAGGTCTTGGCGGTGATGGAGAGAGGAGACTTTTTCGGAGAGATGTCGGTCTTGGAAGGATCGGCGCGCACCGCTTCCGCCCGCGCTTCCGAGGACGCCGAGGTCATTGAGATCACCAGCGCCGTCTTTGACCGGATGATTCGGGGTAACATCGAGATCGCCGTGCGGATGCTCCGGAAGCTTTCCTCGCGTCTCCAGGAAGCCAACCATAAGGTGGAACAGATTATGGAGAGTCCCGAACCGCAGGCATCGAGAGCAGTGGATCTGGATCGTCCTTTGGCTCAGGCCCCCATGGTCCCGCCTCAGGCCTCCACGGTTTCCTCCGCACCTGCGGCGGCGGGTAGGGGGCCCGTGCCGCCGGATTGGCTGGGGGCGCTTGTGCTCGGTGAGGGTCAGCAGGTATTTCCGGTACGCGGAGAGATCTGTCTCATCGGCCGTTACGATCCCGTGACCGGGACACGGCCGGAGATCGACCTGACTCCGTTTGACACGAACCGGTCCGTGTCCAGGCGGCACGCCCGCCTGACGGCTCGAGGGTCGGAGCTATTCGTCAGCGAAGAGGTGGGCGCGCTCAACGGCACCTTCCTTAATGGCAAACGGCTCACACCGGGCAAGGCGGAGCCGATTCGTGCCGGGGATACGCTGGCCCTCGGAATGGTCTTGTTGAAGTTTCAGGGTCGGACGGACTCGACCTAGTGAGCGACGTCCCATAGGGTGGGAGGCTGGAGATGGGGAGTTTTCTGGGGGGTTCCGCCTACGCCATGTCCCGCGATATTGCAGAGGGGTACGTGCTTCTCAGCGCGGCGGTCCTCAAGAGTTTCACTTCCGCAGAGCTGTCCCAGTTACGGCAACAACTCGAGAAAGTCCAGAGGGAAATCCGCGCAGACCAGCCTCCCATCGATGATATTCAAGCGATTCAACGACGCGGCCGCAAAATCTCCCGTATCAGCTCCGCCCTGCTGGTTCTCGACATGCTTCGCAAGCGATGACAGGATGCCGGGCAATGTCAACCCAAGAGCGGGTTCTTTCGGGCTTCCGGCCATCCGGACCCCTCCACATCGGCCATCTGGTGGGAGCCCTGCAGAACTGGGTCTCACTGCAGGATCAGTACCGGTGCTTTTACGCCATCTGCGACTGGCATGCTCTAACCTCCGAGTACGCCCACACCGAACCGCTTCGGCACTACGTGCTCCAAATGGCCCTGGACTGGATGGCGGTGGGCCTAGATCCCGAGCGTTCCACGCTGTTCGTGCAATCCAGTGTCAAGGAGCACGCCGAGCTCCACCTGCTCCTCTCCATGATCGTTCCCCTGGGATGGTTGGAGCGGGTTCCCACCTACAAGGAGCAGCAACTGCAGGTCAAGGGGCGCGATCTGACCAATTACGGTTTTCTGGGCTATCCGGTGCTCCAGACGGCGGACATCTTGGCCTACAAGGCACGCTGGGTCCCGGTCGGGGAGGACCAGATTTCCCATTTGGAGCTCTCCCGGGAGATCGCTCGCCGTTTCAACTCTATTTACGGAGAAGTCTTCCCTGAGCCTCAGCCAAAGATCACCCGAGTGCCGCGACTCCCAGGGACCGACGGGCGAAAAATGAGCAAGAGCTATAACAACGCCGTCTACCTGTCCGACCCGGAAGGGGAGGTTCGGAAGAAGATCCTGACCATGGTCACTGACCCGGCGCGGATTCGGCGATCGGATCCCGGCAATCCGGACGTATGCCCTGTCTATACCCTGCACAAAGCGTTCTCCAGTCAGTCCACCCTGGACACGGTCAATTTGGAGTGTCGCCGCGCTGGAATCGGATGTATTGACTGCAAGAACTTCTTGCTCGATCACCTCGATCCCGTGCTGGCGCCTCTGCGCGAGCGGCGGGAAGCTTTCGCCCGTTCTCCGGACAGGGTGAAGCAAATCCTAGAGGCGGGGGCGGACCGGGCACGCGAGGTGGCCTCCGCCACCCTCGCAGAGGTGCGCAATGCCATCCGAATCTGAGACCCCTGCGGTAGTCAGCGAGGATAGGGCCATGGTCTTGCCGCCGACCGGCGAGGAAAGCAACACTTCCAGCCTTGAGGGGACCGGTTACCGAGTCCATCTTCCAGTTTTCGAGGGGCCCCTCGATCTCCTGCTTCACCTGATTCGGGTGAACGAAATTAATCTTTTCGATATCCCGGTGGTGGAAATTACCCGCCAGTACAATGAGACGCTCAACCTCATGCGAGAGCTCAACCTGGAAGTAGCGGGGGAATACTTGATCATGGCTGCAACCCTGCTGCACGTCAAATCTCGGATGCTCCTCCCTCCGGACCCAGCCGAGGCTGCCTCGTCGCCAGAGGACCCGCGCTCCGAACTGGTGCGCCAGCTGGAAGAATACCAGTGCTATCGGACGGCGGCACTGGTCCTCTC
>QHVQ01000002.1:14019-20668 GCA_003222305.1 Acidobacteriota bacterium
CGCCCTCGTCGGTCGCGGAATTCGAAGGGGAGGCGACGGTGGTGGCGGACCTCTTCGGCCTGCTCTCGGCCTTCAAGCGGATCCTGGACGCGCTGAACCGCCAGGAACAAATGGCTCTGGAGCGGGACCGAATCTCCCTCCTGGATCGAATCCGTTGGGTTCTTGGGAAGCTCAAGGAGGCCCGCCGCATTGCTTTTGCCTCGCTCTTCGCTGGAGCGAGCTCCCGCGCGGAGCTCATCGTCACGTTCCTGGCTCTCTTAGAGCTGATCCGGCTTCGCGTGGTTCGAGCTGTGCAGCCAGTCCGGTTCGGGGATATCGAAGTCCTCCTGATGGTAGAGCCCGACCAGATTCAAATCGATTTCGAAGGGATCTTCGATGCCTGATTCTGCCATGCCGACCCCCGAGGAAATGAAGGGAATCCTGGAGGCGCTCATTTACGCCTCGGAGGAGCCCGTGAAGGAGGAAGAACTTCTAGCCATTTTCCCGGAGGAAGCCCGGACATCGGTGCGTGACGCACTGGCAGAGCTGATCCTGGAGTATTCGGGTGTTCCCCGGGGTCTGCGAATTGTCCGGGTCGCGGGAGGGTTCCGGATGCAGACCCGGCCGGAACATGACCCGTGGATTCGAAGCTTCTACCGGCAACGCAACCGGGTTCGCCTCTCGCGGGCCGCGCTCGAGACCCTGGCCATCATCGCCTATCGTCAGCCAGTGACCGGCCCAGAAATTCAGGCCCTCCGAGGCACCAACCCAGTCGGCGTCCTCCAGACCCTTCTCGAGCGGCGGATCATCCGAACCCTGGGGCGGAAAAAAGTGGTGGGCAAGCCGATCCTTTACGGGACGACGGATGAGTTTCTGATTCACTTCGGATTGAACAGCCTGTCCGATCTTCCCAGTCTCGAAGATTTTCCCGGTATGGCTGCTGCTGAAGCTCCCGCGAGGATCGAGGAGAGTGGTGTAATCCCTCTCATGGAGGGAATCCCCTCCAGCGGCCCGGAGATTCGAGGCGAAGCTCTTCCTGACGAAGCAGCGATGCTGGAAAAGGATTGGGTCCAGTATCACCGGCCGAACCCCCACCCGGGCACGGACAGCGCGACCGCTACCCCCGACGATGAGCAGGAATGAGGGGGCGCCCCCCGGGGTGGGAGAGAGGCTGCAAAGGATCATCGCGGCCGCCGGATTGGCCTCCCGGCGTCAAGCCGAGGCCTGGATTCGAGAGGGAAGGGTCACCGTCAACGGAAGGGTCGTCCGAGAGATGGGGACCCGGGCTTGGCCAGGCGCGGACGTCATCCGCGTGGACGGGAGAAGGCTCGGACTGCCTGAACGAACCATAGCGATCCTCCTGAATAAGCCGCGAGGCTACCTCTCCACCTGTTCCGATCCGGCGAACCGCCCCACGGTGATGGACCTGGTGCCCCGACTCAGGGAGCGGCTCTATCCCGTGGGGAGGCTCGATTTCAACTCCGAGGGCTTGCTCATCTTGACCAACGATGGCGAGCTGGCCCTGGCCGTGACCCACCCACGCAACCGCTGCCGCAAGGTCTATCGGGTCAAGGTGCGTGGCATCCCTTCCGAAGCAATGCTCCAGCGCTTGCGCCGCGGTATCGTGTTGGAAGGGAGGAAGACCTTCCCCGCCATCATTAGCCGAATCCGCTCCGAGAAGAATACTTGGGTCGAAGTGGTCCTGTCGGAGGGGCGCAAGAACCAGATTCGTCAGATGTTCCAGAGGGCGGGCTTTCCTGTGGTGAAATTGAAGCGGGTCGCCATCGGCGGGATCGGCGATCGAGGACTGCTGCCCGGAACGTGGCGACGCCTGACAGAAGAGGAGATCCGGTCTCTCAAGGAGAAGTCCCGGTGAGAGGAAAGGTCCCCGACCACATCGCCAGAATCAAGCAGTACATTCCCGGAACTCCGGAAGAGGATGTCCCTGCGGCAGCGGGACAGGACAAGCCTCTCAAACTGGCTTCGAACGAGAATCCCCTCGGGCCATCCCCGCGGGCTCTCGAGGCGGCCTGGACAGCGCTGAAGCGGTGCCACCGCTATCCAGACGGCAGCGGACGGCTGCTACGGGAGGCTCTCTCGACGCATTGGGGTCTTTCCATGGAGCAGATCGTCCTGGGAAACGGCTCCACGGAGCTGGTGGAAATCCTGGCGCGTACCTTTCTCGGCAAGGATGACTGGGCGGTCATGGCGCAACAGAGCTTCATCATGTACCGCATCGCGGTCATGGCGGTGCACGGTCACTTTAGGGAGATTCCTCTCCGCGAGATGCGGCATGACCTTGTGGCAATGGCCAGCGCTTGCGACGAAAGGACCGCACTCCTCTACATCGCGAACCCCAATAATCCCACGGGTACCTACGTCAGCAATACCGCTCTGGACGAGTACTTCCGTCAAGTTCCCCCCTCGGTGCTGACGGTGCTGGACGAGGCTTACGGGGAGTATCTGCAAAGCGACGACTATCCCTTAGGTCTGGAGTACCTCCGGAAGGGGAGACGAGTCGTGGTGCTCAGAACATTCTCGAAGGCTTATGGACTTGCGGGCCTCCGGTTGGGCTACGCGCTGGCTTCTGCAGAAGTGGCGTCTGCCATGGAGCGAGTCCGCTCGCCCTTCAATACCAATCGGGTGGCGCAGGCAGCGGCGCTCGCAGCGCTCGGAGATGAGGAACACCTCCGGCGATCTCGAGAGATGAACCGTAATGGTCTTGCCTACCTTGAGGAACAGTTTCTTCAGCGCGGTCTGCGCTTCACACCCAGCGCAGCGAATTTCATCTTGGTGCACTTTGACCGCTCCGCTCAGGAGGTCTACCAGAGTCTGCTGGAGTTGGGGGTCATCACGCGCCCCATGACCCCCTACGGCTTCCCCCAGTCGTTGCGTATTACCGTAGGGGGAGACGCAGAGAATGCACGCCTGGTGGGGGCCCTTGACAAGGTACGGGCGGCGGCCGGCCGCTGAATTTTCTAATTTCATGAAAACAGGACTTTTCTCTTGACAAGGCTTTCGTCGCTCTGTAGTATTAGCTACTCGTTTGCTCTCATGAGTTTGCGGCGTAGCGGCGTCATCTGTCCTCGTCACGCTGAAGAGGAGACGGCCGCCATCGCTTTCTACCTGGCTCTTTCCGCAGGGCCGGTCCATTTCGAACCGTGGTGACCAATGAGGCACTCTCGGGACCCGCAAGACCGGGAGGCCCGACGAACGATGAAGGAGGATTCAGCGCGCATGGACTTGCAAAAAGATTTTGATCAGGATGACTTTCCGCCTGTCGGCGGTAGTCGCCCGGAGAGAACCCGGCAGGCCCCTCGACCGAAGCTGGAGGCCACCGAGGCGGCAAGCGCCGAGATGGGTCGAGAGGAGTATGAGAAACTCCTCGGGCTGTACGACGACAGCTTTAGGAATCTGGCGGAAGGCGAAGTCGTCAAGGGGAAAGTCCTACGAATCCTCCCCAACGAAGTGGTGGTCGACGTCGGATACAAGTCGGAAGGTCTCATCGATATCGAGGAGTTCACCGATCCAGGCGGCCGGGTCCATGTGGAGGTAGGCGACGTCATCGACGTCCTCTTGGAGAAGACCGAGAATCAGGAAGGTTACGTGGTCCTCTCCAAAGAGAAGGCCGAAAAGATGAAGATTTGGGAGGACGTGGAGCAGGCGTACAACGAAGGCAAGATCGTGCGCGGCATCGTCAAGGAGCGGATCAAGGGCGGATTGGCGGTGGACATTGGCGTGCGAGCCTTTCTCCCGGGGTCCTTGGTCGATCTCCGCCCCGTCCGAAATCTGGACGCCTTGCGCGGGAAGGAACTACGCATGCGGGTCATCAAAGTGAACCGTAAGCGCGGCAATATTGTTCTCTCCCGCAAGGCGGTTTTGGAGGAGGAGAATCAGGAGAAGAAGAAGAAGACGCTGGCCCTCCTGGAAGAGGGAAAGGTTCTTAGAGGCGTGGTGAAGAACATCACAGAATATGGTGCCTTCATCGATCTAGGCGGAATCGACGGCCTTCTTCACAAGACGGACATGTCCTGGGGTCGTGTTAATCACCCGTCCGAACTCTTCGTGGTGGGCGACGAGGTGGAGGTCGTGGTTCTGAAGTTTGATTCCGAACGGGAGCGAGTCTCCCTCGGTTACAAGCAGAAGAGCCTGGACCCGTGGCAGAAAGTCTCGGAAAAGTACGCGAAGAATTCCCGGGTCCGAGGCAAGGTAGTAAGCCTCACCGACTACGGCGCCTTCGTGGAGCTTGAGGAGGGCGTGGAAGGGCTAATCCACGTCTCGGAGATGTCCTGGACCAAGAGGATCAAGCATCCTTCCAAGGTTCTGGCCGTGGGGGATACGGTGGAGGCTGTGGTCCTTGAAGTGGACCAGGAGGCCCGGCGACTATCCTTGGGACTGCGTCAGACCGAGCCCAATCCCTGGGATCTCATCGCTGAGAAGTACCATGTGGGGGACCGGATTGTCGGCAAAGTTCGAAATCTCACCGATTTCGGGGCCTTCGTGGAGGTGGAGGAAGGAATCGACGGACTGGTCCACATTTCGGACCTTTCGTGGACCAAACGGCTCCGCCACCCCTCGGAGATGCTCAAGAAAGGGGATTCGGTAGAAGCGGTGATTTTGAAGATCGATTCGGAGAATCAGCGTCTCTCCCTGGGAATCAAACAGCTTTCCCCCAACATCTGGGACGAATTCTTCCGGCTGCGCTCGGTGGGGGACTTGGTAACCGGCCGGGTGGTGAGACTGACGGATTTCGGAGCGTTCGTGGAGATGGAAGAAGGCATCGAGGGCCTCATTCACGTCTCGGAGCTTTCCGAGCAGCGGGTTGAGCAACCCAAAGACGTTCTTTCCGTTGGCGACGTGGTCAGGGCCAAGATCATCAAGATGGAGCCTGCCGAGCAGAAAATTGGCTTATCCCTGAAGGCAGTCGCGCAGGACCTGACGCAGGAGGAGCTGCGGGCCTACATGGAGACGCAGGAGCGAGACTCAGGCAGCACGCTGGGAGACGCCCTAAAGAGCTCTGCCCTGATGGAGCAGATGGAGTCAGACAACGTTGGTGGCGACGACAATTGATCGGGCCACCCTCAGACGGGAGGAGGGACCTCAGTCCATGACCAAAGCCGAGCTGGTCGAGGAAGTGGCTCGCGTAGCTGAGCTAACCAAGAAGCACTCCGAGGTCATCGTAACACGGTCTTCGACTCCATCATTGAGGCGCTTCAAAAGGACGAAAAGATCGAGCTGCGGGGTCTCGGAAGCTTCCGAATTCGTCAGCGCCGCTCCCGGCAGGGTCGCAATCCCAAGACGGGCGACAAAGTCGACGTGCCCGCCAAGAAGATTCCCTATTTCAAGCCCGGCAAAGAGCTCAAGGAACTCATTAATTCCGACTCCCAGCCGGAGCCCTAGTCTCCTCCCCCATGGAAAATCTCTTTACCCCCTGGCGCTATGCCTATCTATCCGGTGGCCGGCGGGAAAGGGGGTGTATTTTCTGTCGGGCTCGGGATTCTCGGGATGATGCCTCCCATTTGGTGGTCCATCGCGCCCGCCACAACTTCGTCATCCTGAACCGCTACCCTTACAACAATGGGCATCTCATGATCGTTCCCTATGCCCACCTGTCCGAGTTGTCGGACGGCACGCCAGGCCAGCTGCGGGAGATGATGTTGCTCGCTTCCCGCTGTGAAAAGGTTCTTAAGGAAGCCTACCGTATGGACGGCATGAACCTCGGCATGAACCTCGGTTCTTCCGCTGGCGCCGGTGTGCTCGGCCACTTCCATCTCCACCTGGTTCCGCGGTGGAAGGGAGACACCAATTTCGTGACCGTTGTGGGAGGGATTCGGGTCACTCCGGAGTCCCTCGAGGAAACCTACCGCAAGCTTGCTTCACGACTGGCGAGCGGAAAGATTGCCCGGGCGACGCGAGGTGGGCGTGAGCGCAGGTCCTGAGACCATGCGATACCTGATCCAGACCTGGGGCTGCCAGATGAATACCCACGATTCGGAGAAGCTGTCGGGGATTCTAGAAGAGCTGGGCTATGCCCCTGCCGAGAGCGTTCCGCAGGCCGATGTCCTCCTCCTGAACACATGCAGTGTTCGAGAGAAGGCAGAGGAGAAGGTGTTTTCGCACCTGGGTGCCCTTCGCCGTCTCAAGGAACAACGTCCCGGGATGATTATCGGGTTGTGTGGCTGTGTGGCACAGCAGGAAGGGGAGGGGATCTTCAGGAGATCGGGACTGGTTGACTTCGTACTGGGACCAAGGGCAATTGCGTCGCTCCCTTCCATCCTGGAAGAAGTGCAAACCCATCGGAATCGACCCATGGACCTAGGGAGGCGCGACGACAGCATCCGGTTCGATGGGGCCCGGGCTCGACGAGCCCCGGGGACCAAGGCCTTCGTGACCATCGTGGAAGGTTGCAATAAGGCCTGCACCTACTGCATCGTTCCCACCACGCGCGGCCGTGAAATAAGTAAGCCTGCTGGCGCCATTCTTCGGGAATCTGCTGCCCTGGCCGAGCAGGGATATCGGGAGATTGAGCTCTTGGGCCAAAACGTCAATGCCTACCGCGACGGGGATGTCCGCCTGGACGGGTTGCTTCGAATGCTCCAGCACATCGAGGGAATCCGGCGCTTACGCTTCACAACCTCGCACCCGGCTCATCTGAGCATCGACATTATGC
>QHVQ01000002.1:20718-27560 GCA_003222305.1 Acidobacteriota bacterium
GGACACGGTGTTGGCAAGGATGCAGCGAGGATACACGCGCCTCCGGTACCTGGACCGGATTGAGCGGCTCAGGACGCTAGTGCCCGACATCGCACTGTCCAGCGACATTATCGTGGGGTATCCGGGGGAGACGCCTAGGGAATTTGAAGAATCGCTGCTCTTTCTGAGGGAGGTTGAATTCGACCAGCTCTATTCGTTCATTTACTCGCCCCGGCCGCAAACGGGCGCGGCCACCGAGGAGGACGGAGTTCCCATGGCCGAGAAGGAGGCCCGCTTGAGAGAGCTGCAATCGCTTCAGCAGGGGATTCAAAGGAAAAAGAATCGGTCCCTCATCGGCAAGGAAGTAGAAGTGCTGGTGGATGGGCTCTCCCGGCAGGGACAGCTCAAGGGTAGGACCCGGACCAACCGTGTGGTCAACTTCGACGGCGATCCTTCCTGGGTCGGGGAATTCGTCTCAGTCCGGGTCGAAGCTGCCGGCCCCAACTCACTGGAGGGACACCGGATCGCCCGTGTCGGGTCTTGACTTGGTGGAGTCCAGAGGTTATAAGTGAGACGCTAAACTTGGAGGTGGCAGTGGAAGTAGAGATGAAGATCAAGGGACTGATGATCGATCCTATCAGCAATATGCCGATCATCATTCTTCGCGATCCTAAGACGAGTGCAGTACTTCCCATCTGGGTAGGAATTTTCGAGGCCAATGCCATTGCGCTTCAGATCGAAAAGATCGCTACGCCTCGTCCCATGACACACGATCTTCTCAAGAATATCCTTATGGGAATCCAGGCGAGGGTGGAGAAAATAGTGATCACGGAACTGAAGGACAATACATTCTACGCGCTCGTCTATCTGCGGCAAGGCGAGAGAGTTCTTCCGGTGGATTCTCGCCCGTCGGATGCCATCGCCCTTGCGCTGCGGACCGAATCGCCAATTTTTGTCGAGAGCGACGTTATTGAAAAGGCCAAAAACGCCGAATTGACCAAAGATGCGGGGGAGTCGGAGCGCATCCGAAAGTGGCTTGAGAATCTCGACCCTGAAGAGCTGGGCAAATACGAGATGTAGGTCAGAGATAAAAGGCATCGGAGTTCACGTAAATAGTTGTAATTAAATGAGTTATACAGTATACGTCCGGCCGTGTGAATTTCCTTTCGCTTTCTCGAGAAACCACAAACCATAAACGGTTCCCTTGCCAGACCGGGTAAAGTCTGAATGATTCTGGCCATTGCCAACCAGAAGGGAGGAGTCGGCAAGACCACCACCGCGATTAATCTCGCCGCCGCACTTGCTCACAAGAAGTACAAGACTCTGCTCATCGACCTCGATCCCCAGGGGAATTGTACACTCTGCTTCGTGGATCACCAGCGTATCGGCACAACAGTTTATGAGTCGTTGACTGAACCGGCTATGAGCATCAAAGACGCAGTTCATCCTACAGAAACTCCCAATCTCGATATTATTCCTTCGCGGATCACCCTCGCAAAATTCGAGAGTAAGATGATAGGAGAGCTCGACAGCCATTTTCGAATGAAGGACAGGATCTCCTCCATTTTGCGTCAGTATCAGTACATCATTATTGATTGTCCCCCCACGCTAGGTCTGCTCACGGTGAATGCACTGGTTGCAGCCACCCATCTGCTGGTTCCGATTCAATCTTCCTATTTTGCGCTGGAAGGAACGGATGATCTTCTTGAGACGGTCGAGAAAATCAAGGCTAGGCCGAATCCGAGTCTCGAATTCCTTGGAGTCGTGATCACTCTTCATGACAAGAGAACGGTACTCGGGCGAGACATCAAGAACCATATCAAAGAGGTTTTCGGCAATAAGGTGTTCAAGACAATAATTAGCCGGAGTGTCCGGCTAGAGGAGAGTCCCGCTTACAAAGAGTCAATTTTCACGTACTCTCCCAATTCAACGGGAGCCTTGGAATACTACAAGCTTTCTGAAGAGGTCATCGGACGTGTCTAACAACAAGACCAGGGGCTTGCCCCAAGAGAAGAGAATGCGCCACGATTATCATTTTGTAGACAGCCTCACGCGAGGTGTGATGAGTCCGGTCGGGAGGATGATCTCACTGGAGCAGATCGAAACCTTGGCCGACCAGCCGCGGCGACAGATGGGTGACCTCAAGGATCTTGTAGCTTCGATCAAGGAGAAGGGCGTCCTGGAGCCAATTCTCGTTCGCCGAGAAGGTGGGCGGTACCGAATCATTGCCGGCGAGCGGCGCTATCGTGCATCGTGCGAGGCAGGACTTACGCAGGTTCCATGTGTAGAAATTGACGTGGACGACAAGGGAACTTTGGAAATCTCGTTGATCGAGAATCTCCAGCGGCGCGACCTAAGCCCAATTGAGGAAGCACACGGCATCAAACAGCTGTGCGAGAAATTTCTATACACGCATGAAGAAGTGGCTCGGAGGCTCGGGAAATCGAGGTCGGGCATTACTGAGGTCTTGAGCCTTACGCAGATTCCGGAGGAAGTTGTCGAATACTGTCGACAGTATGGGATCGTATCTCGTTCGCACCTTCTGGAGATTGCACATCAGGGTGATACCGAGTCGATGCTGGCTCTGGCGGAGCAGATTAGAACGCAGAACTTGACTCGGGAGGATGTGCGTAAACTGAAAAGGCCAACCAGTGATGAATTGAGGCCCGGGCGACCTAAGCATTTCGTGTTCAGGTACCGCGCCCAGGATCGTCGATTCGCTTTCAGCCTTCGCTTCAGCAAAGCCGAAGTGACTCGCGCTGAGATAATCCACACTCTTCGTGAGCTCCTGCAGAACCTCGAAAACAATCCCAGCTAAACTCAACAGCTCAGCCTGAAGAATGATTCGCTGAGGACGCTCCTGTGGTGGGAGTTGTTGTCAGTTTGGAATTCACCATGTGGCGAGAGTGTCGTGCGATCCAAGTAATGGAATGGGTGTGGTGATGTCGGCCGGCCGACAAGGAGGTGTTCTTGGAGGGTTAGGTGCAAGCAGGAGATGTCGACCACGTTTTGGAGCAAGTGGAAATCGTTTCGTATTAGGTAGTCTTGCTGGGTCCTGAGTAGGACTGTGCGTGACGACAAGAGGTGACCTACACCGAGCGGTATTAGGTGGAAGCTAGTCATCATGGGATCATGCAGAGAGAGCCTCCAGGAGGCGATGGGTTTGCTCCAGATTTACTGGGAGGCGTGTGTAGTGTCGCCCGTAGCGTAGTTAGTTTACATAAGATTTCTTATCGGACATTCTATCCACCAAGCTCCACTCGACGGAACTTGGTCATTATCCTGGCGCTTCGTGCCTTGACTTGCCCTACAGCGGCTCCTAACATTGTTACGCACTTCGTGGGGCGCTCATGCTTCGACTCTACCGCTATGCCTTTCGTGAAATCCTTTCGCCATCCCTGCTCGGTCTGACCATCTATACGTTCGTCCTTCTCATGAATGCCATTTTCAATGTAATGGAATTCGTCATCAAAAAGGACCTTCCCACCTCTGCAGTACTCAAGCTTCTGGCTCTCTCCTTGCCTCAGTTTCTTGCCTTGACCATCCCCATGTCGGTGCTTCTCGGGGTTCTGATTGGCGTAGGGAGACTTTCAGCCGACAGCGAGATCATCGCTCTGAAGGCGTCCGGTCTCAGCTATTGGAGGGTGCTCGCCCCCGTTGTTACTCTCGGAATCCTCGGGTGGATGACGTGTAGTGCGCTGGCGCTCTGGGTGGAGCCCAAGGCCGATTACATAAGGCACCGTATCGGTTCTCGCCTCGTCCTCAAATCCGATCTTCGGAAGGAGTTGAAGCCGAGAGTGGTCTTCGAGGAGATACCGGGCCTCCTCCTCTACGCCGACAAAGTCTACGGTGGTGGGAGCAGCCTCGACCGGGTCATTCTTTCCCAGAGCGATCCTCAGGGAAGGGATCTCGTAACGACTGCGAAACGTGGCCGGCTCGACTACGACCCGTCCAGCGGGCGGATGCGTCTATTCCTGCAGGATGGAGTGACCCATCGCTCGGACCCTTCGGACGCCGAGGACTACCAGGTCTACGGTGCCGATCGTCAGATGGCCCTTCGGGAGCCCGATGCGGCGTTTAAGCTCCGCTCCCGCCTGTTGAAAGAGCCCCAACAGAAAAACTACCAGGACCAAAGCCTCAAAGAGCTGCGGGAGTCCTGGGAGAAGGCTGGGTCGCTCGACCACAAGCCTACGCGGGACAGGCTGCGGGCCTCCATCGAGGTGGTACGACAGCAGCGCTTCGCTCTTCCTTTGGCTTGTTTGGTTTTTAGTATTATTGGTTTTCCCCTCGGAGTCTTCAATCGACGGGGGGGAAGGTCCTCGGGAATCGCCATCAGCCTGGGTGTCGTGCTGGTCTACTGGCTGATCCTGACCACCGGCGCGCAGGTGGCCATGGAAGGCAACCTCTCCCCCATCGTGGCCCTCTGGACCGGGAACGTCCTGTTCTTCGCCATGGGCATCCTCTTGATACGCCGGCGAGAGCGACAGGAGACCGGAGTCGGGGATGGAGAAATGATCGAAAGGGCTTACGAGATGGGACGAAGAGTCCGTTCTCTTGCCTCGAGATGGTCCACGGGTCGTGTGGCGGGCGACACGGGCAGCGAGAGGGAGATTCAGGCGAGGAGCGGCTTCTCTGGAGGGCCTGCCTTCTCGACAATCCTCGATCGTTATGTCCTCCGAAGTTATTTTCGTTTTCTTCTTGTAGTCGCAATCTCCATTTACGTCATCTTTCTCGTGGTGGATTTCAGAGAAATGATCGACGACGTCATCAACAGCCGTGTATCGGGCGCCCTTGTTCTCAGCTTCTTCAAATACCGCTCTCCCTGGGTGATCAACCAGGTCCTTCCTGTCGCCTGTCTCGTCTCCACCCTGCTATCTTTCGGTGTTCTATCGAGGTTCAACGAACTTACTGCGATGAAGGCCGGGGGTCTCAGTCTTTACCGCATCTGCTTTCCGGTCGTGGGGGCTACGGCCCTCGTCTCTACCTTCGCCTTTGGCATTCAAGGCTATGTCATGCCGTTCTCTAACCAAAAGGCAAGCCAGCTCCGTGAACAGATTCGTGGCCATCCAGGCCGCAGCTACTCCCAGCCGCAGCGTAAGTGGATTCAGGGCACGGAGGGAGTGTTCTACTCCTTCCGGACCTATCAGCGGACCGCTCCCAGCTTCCTCTCCCTTGCGGGAGAGGGTGTGTTCCAAGGTTTTAGTGTTCTAAAGTTGGATCTTCAATCTTATGCGATCCAGGAGCGTATCTACGCGAGAGAGGCACAGTGGGCTAAGGATGGGAGCTGGAATTTCAGGAACGGATGGCAGCGCAAGTTTTCCGCTGAGGGGGAAATTGCCTCATTCCAGGAATTTAAGGAAAGTCAGATTGCACTGCCTGTGAATCCTTCCCGCTTCATGGGGGATGTTAAGACCCCCGACCAGATGACCTATTCGGAGCTCAAGGATTTTATCGAGGACTTGAGAAAGCGCGGGTATTCCGTCCAGGAGCTTTTGGTCGACCTTCACGAAAAGATTGCCCTGCCCTTTGTCTCGGTGGTCATGGTCATTCTCGGCCTTCCTTTTGCTTTCCGCTCGGGCAAGAAGGGCTCGCTTTACGGGATCGGGCTCGGCATCGGCTTGGTGGTGATCTACTACGCGACTTTCGCTTTCCTGAGCGCTCTGGGTCAGGTCGGACTGCTCCCGCCGTTCCTCGCAGCGTGGGCCCCGAACATCCTGTTCACGGGAGTGGGAACCTATATGATGCTCACGTTGGTGCAGACCTAGGGAGCCGCGGCTTCCAGAATCATCGCTTCTCATTTTTTTCATCCTTCGATCGTCGAAGAAGTGTTACTTTGGCTTCATATCGGACTGACTGCGCCGAATCCTGCTCGGCTACAGCCTCGAGAGTAGAGAGTACCTCTTCCCCGCCCCAGGCTCCCAGGGCTTCGACCGCGCAGATACGTACCCGCTCATCGGGATCGTTTCGTGCCAACGCCAGGATCGGCCCGAGCGCCTCGTCTTGTAATTCCGGTGACCGGTCTCCCGGCTTCAAATCCAGGAAGAATCTCCCCAGCAGCTTAAGGGATTGGGATCTCCTCTGGGGTGAAGGATCTCGAAAGTAGGGAAGCACCCGAGGGAGAAGGTCTGCGTCCATCAGGTCAAGGCGAAGGACCTCTTTGAGACCCGTCTCGGCAAGGATTGGGTTGGAATTACCCAAGAGCGATCCGATTTCCCGATAGAGCTTTCGATGGTCCTTCTCCGCGGCAAGTCCCGCGAACATCCGAAGCGCCTCTCGATAGATTTCATCTCCTTCGCGCGGCAGGGTGAATTTGCCGAAATGCCCACGGTAAAGCGTATAGCGATCCTTCCCCTTAGGCTTTCCTTGCCAGGTCACCTCCGGCACCAGGAACAGGATATCTGTCTCGCCATTTGCAAACAGAATCCGATCCTCTTTGCCGAGATCCATGTTGAAATCACGGAAGGCTATCTGGAGGTTCTGTCCAAGCTTGGCCTGTCCCCGGAACACTTCGTCCACTTGGACCTGAGCCAACTTCACCTCTCCAGAGATCACCTTGCCGGCGATCACCAGCTGTGAATGCGCCGTCATCTCATACAGAGTGGGCAGTTCTTCCCCCTTACCGAGGCCTTCAGTCGATTGGGTGAAGGCGGGGGTGCAGACCAGCAAGAATAGGCAGATAAGAAGAAGGTCTCTCATGGCGAGGTGCCTGAATCGGTCTCCTTGAGTCGAAGGGTAATCTGGGGTTGGAGCGGATTAATCTCCAGAGACCGGCGGTAGGCCTCGGTGGCTTCCAGATCTCTGCCCATTTTACGGAGCGACTCGCCTCGAAGGTTCCAGAGGGTGGTTTCTCTTGCATGCCTCTT
>QHVQ01000158.1 GCA_003222305.1 Acidobacteriota bacterium
GAGGGGTTGGGCCACCGTCGGTGAGTGGGTCATGGCCGTCATCGTGGCGCCGCTGCCGCTCGCGGCGCCCCCCGCCACCCCGGTCGCCCGCGCCAGCCCGAAATCCATCAGCTTGGCGCCCGACCGGGTGAGCATCACGTTGCCCGGCTTGAGATCGCGGTGCACCACGCCGGCCCGGTGGGCCCGATCCAACGCGTCGGCGATCTGAATCCCCAACCGCAGTACCTCGGGCATGGTCAAGGGACCGCGTTCCAGGCGCGCCGCCAGCGTCTCCCCTTCCACCAGCTCCATCACTAGGTAGTTGGTGGTGCCTTCCTGGCCGACGTCGTGCAGCGTGCAGATGTGCGGGTGGTTGAGGCTGGAAACCGTGCGAGCCTCGCGCTCAAAGCGGGCGCGGACTTCGGGCGATTCGGTGAGATGCTGGGGAAGCACCTTCACCGCGACCTCGCGGCCGAGCCGCGTGTCCTTCGCCCGGTAGACTTCTCCCATGCCGCCGGCCCCGAGGGGACCGACGATCTCGTAGGGACCGAGCCGGGTGCCGGGTGAAATGCTCATCGAACGGGAACCTTCGCCTTGTGACAGAGCCTGCCCGAATTCTTGCCTATGTTATCATCTCGGAAAAGATAAGGATTTTGAGCCTGCGAATCCTGACGAAGATCGAGGGCTCATGCTCGCCACTTCCGGCCAGACGCTTTCCCATTACCGCCTGCTCGAGCAAATCGGCAAGGGTGGAATGGGTGTGGTGTGGAAAGCCGAGGATACGGTCCTCGGGCGAACCGTAGCCATCAAGATCCTACCTGCCGATTCCGCCCGCGATGAAAAGCGGCGCCGCATGTTCTTCAACGAAGCTCGTCTTGCTTCCTCTCTCAGCGAAGCCCATATCGCGCAGGTTTACGAGTTTGGGCAGGAGGGAGACCTCGAGTTTATCGTGATGGAGCACGTGGAGGGCAAGCCCTTGGGCAAGCTCCTCCAGGGCCGGCCGCTCTCCCCCGAAAAGGTTTCGGATATCGGCGTTCAGATCGCGCAGGCCCTCTCCAACGCGCATCGCAAGAGCCTGCTGCACCGGGATCTCAAGCCCTCCAACATCCTGGTCACTCCCGAGGGGGAAGTGAAGGTCGTCGATTTTGGCCTGGCCATGCTGTTCGCACCCTTGGATGGCGCGCTCGACACGAATGCCGAGACCCTGTCCATGCCCGACCTGCCAGGCGCTCTCCGTGACGCCTCGAAGACGGCCGGGCCGGTGGGCACGCTTCCTTACATGTCGCCCGAGCAGGTTCGCGGAGAAAAGCTCGACTCGCGCAGCGACATCTTCTCCATGGGGGTGGTGCTCTACGAGATGGCGACCGGCCAGCGCCCCTTCCTGGGAAGCACTCCCGGGGATTTGGCCCGGGACATCACCCGGTGCAAGCCGATGCCGGTCCACGAGCTGCTTCCGAAGGTTCCGTTGGAGCTGGAGAGGATCATCCAGAAGACGCTGGCGGCCAAGGTGAGCGAGCGTTATCAGACGATGCAAGATCTGGCGGTCGACCTGAAGCGGCTCGGCCGGGATTTGGAATCAGGATCGTCTCCCTCCTACGAGGAGCTGACGAGAAAAGCGGTCGCTGCGAAACCGCGTTGGGCAAGGGCCTGGGCCTTCGGGGCAGGACTCGTCCTGCTGGGCATCGGTCTTGTGGGTTGGCAAAGAGGATGGTGGAAAAACCTGCTGCATGTCACCGATAAGGATACCGTGCTGATCCTTCCCTTTGAAGTCCTGGGCCAGGAAGAGGGAAGGGACTACCTCGGTCGGGCGTTTGCCGAGGCGATTGCCATCAATCTTGCGCAGGCCCGGAAGCTCCAGGTGCTGCCGGTTCCTTCTCCCGGCGAGGTACACAGCGACAAGACTCTGGCCCGGACTCGGGCGGCAGTTGCTGTGGGGGCGGGACGACTCTTGACGGGATCCTTGCAAAGGCATGGCAAGTCCATCGAGGCCAGTCTTAGCCTTGTGGACACCGTCGGCAACCGTATCCTGTGGGGCACACAGGGGGAGGCTGAGGATGGTTCCTTGACGAGCCTCGCGGCTTCCTTCGCGCATCGAGCCCTTGCCGAGCTGGCGGTCAAGGCAAAAGAACTTTACGACTATCCTCGCAACTTCACGGGCACTCCGGCGATGGCCGCGTCTACCGAGTTTATGGAGGCGATGGGCGCCATCCGCCACTACGAGCACCGCAGGGCCCTGGCGGCGACCCAGCGGCTCGTCGAGCTGTTTCCTGCGGAGGCTATGGCGCACGCGCTGCGTGCCTACGAGCTCTTCCAGGCGCGCGGTTTGCTGGTGGTTCGGCCCGGAGACGTCGACAACGAGCTGAAAGTCCTCGAGCGGTTGGATCCCGCCAACGCCACGGCCAAGAACCTGCGCTGCGAAATCCTGCTGAACGATGTCCAGCAGTTCGATGAGGCTGTCCGGTGCGCGAGCGAATTGCTGAACCGCGATGACCTTACTCCGGCAGCGCGCGCCTGGGCGCTCAGAGACCTGGCTGCCGCGAGAATGCAAAAGAACGATGCCGCAGGAGCGCTTCGCGACATACGGGAAGCGGCTCCCCTGGATCCCACGAATCAATTCACCTTCACCGTCCTCAGCGATATT
Source organism: Acidobacteriota bacterium (assembly GCA_003222305.1). Lineage (GTDB taxonomy): Bacteria > Acidobacteriota > Polarisedimenticolia > Gp22-AA2 > AA152 > AA152. The sequence goes on from QHVQ01000158.1 coordinate 2,621, forward strand.
CTCCAAAAAACGAGCGATCTCGAGGGCGCCGCCACGGCGCTTCGCCAAGCCTTGGCCTTGGTGCCGGAGAATCGCTATGCCCTGTGGGACCTTTCGGAGGTCTTGCAGAAACAAGGGAAACCTGGAGAGGCCGTGCCCTTCGCCGCGAGACTGTGCGAGCAGTTCCCCAGCATGGGCAATTGCGCCTACGAAGCCATCGTCGTTCTGAGGGCAGGCCACCGAAGCGAGGCCCTGAGCGTGGCGGGGAAGGCGGCCGCTCTCGAGGATGACGACGGAGGCGGAAGCTATACGCTGGCAGTTTTCCGGGCCCTCGCTGGAGACACGCGCGAGGCGCTTCGGCTGCTCCAGAAGCTCGTCGCCGCTACTTCGCCCGAGCAACTTTCAGATCTGGGCAGCACCCCCGATTTCGAATCTCTCCACGGCGTGCCGGAGTTCGAAGCCTTCGTCACGAAGATCAACAAGCAAATCGAAGCTCGGAAGGCGCCGAAGACTCCTTAACGCTGGCCCGACACCGCCAGCACGAACGGCCTGGCCACGGTGAGCTTGAGAGGTGGGGCCTCGCGCTAGCGCACTCCACAGAATCCTCTATTCTTTCCGGGTGTCGCGCAGCATCTTAGCCATGCGCTGCAGCAGCTTCCAGCCGATCACGCCGTTGGCCTCCACCAGCGGACGGAAGTCCCAGAAGGTGAGTCCGTAACAGACGAGCGCGCTGGTGGCGGTGATCGTCGCCATGCGCGTGCCCTCGTCGATCAGGGCGATTTCGCCGAAATAGTCGTCCGGCTTCAAGGTCGTGTGCTTCTTGCCGCGGATGAAGACCGTGGCCTCACCCGATTCGATCACGAAGAAGGCAGCCCCGCCCGAGCCCTCCTTGATGACCGTCTCACCTGAGGAGAAGCGACGCTCCTTGAACAGGCGCGCGATCTGCTGGACCTCGCGCTTGGTCAGGTCGGCGAAGAGCGGCACACGCTGCAGGGCTTTGACAGGGGCGCCTCGCATGGAGATGGAACCTCCCCGGTGGACAGCGCAGACGACCGCTGCCGCCGCCAATGGTCAACGCACGCCTCAGCGCCCTGCCTTCGTAATCGCTCTGC
>QHVQ01000156.1:0-4079 GCA_003222305.1 Acidobacteriota bacterium
AGACGTTGCGGTAGCCCAGCTCCACGGCCCTCCGGGCCGCGTGATGGCACTCCATTCAACGCTCGTTGTGGCAGTAGAAGATGAGGGACGTGCCCTTCTCGGCGGGGAGGACGCCCTCCCTGAGGTCCTTGCTCCATAGGTGGATCGCGCCAGGGAGGTGACCGTGTAGGTATTCCTCGTCGCTGTTGCCATCGTAGATTTGCACGCTGGGGTCGGCGAGACGCTTCTCGACTTCCTCTACGGTGAGGCGCTTGAATGGCTCGCTCTCGATCCGCTTGCTGTCTCTGGACGCGGCCAACATCCCGGGCGCCAGCAACAGGACCGTGGCCACGAGGCCCAGGGAGCGGATGAATGGTTGCCTCATGAGATATCTCCCTTTGCAGAACTTGCATCCCCGCCGCACGGCCCGCCCTTGCGGGCCGCGCCAGAACGCTCAATGAGTCTTCATTATAGGGCGAGGACGCGACCCGCGCACCTCGGCTGCACGAAAGCTTGACAGGTCGCATCATTAATATGGAGATCCCTAAGGTCAGCCGGACGGTGTCAGCAAGTCGCAAGCGGTCCCCAGAAGCCCTCCGCTAGAAGGCATCGCGGATTGCGAAGGCCGCGAGAATACCGAACCCGGCTCCGGCGTTACGCTGAACCCCCCTCGCAGAAGAAAAACTGCGGCTTCGTGCGGCCGGCCGGACTTTCCGTTAGAGTACAGCGGAAGGTCCGCTCCGCCGCCGGCGGAATCTCGGGAAGGGTCGTGGCGAAAGCCCAGAGGACAGTGCCGCTTCTGATTCTCCTTTTACTGGGGACCTCGGGCACGCTCCCGGCCCTGGGTCGGGCGCACCCGCCCCACGCCGGACAGCCGCTTTCCGAGGCCCTCGAGGACCTGCGCTCCGCCGGACTCAAGCTCGTTTACAGCAGCGATCTGGTCCGATCGGAGATGCAGGTACAATCCGATCCCATCACCCGGGCGCCCCGTGATATCGCCGAGGAGATCCTCGCTCCGCACGGTCTGACGCTCCGCGACGGACCAGGCGGTACGCTCCTGATCGTCCGCCGTGTTTCTGCTCCCGAAGTCCCGGGGGGCATTGCCGGCCGAGTGAGGATTCAGGGTACCCTGCGCCCGGTGGGCGCGGCTCTCGTCCTGGTCCCCGGAACCCCCGCCCATGTGGTCACGAAGCGGGACGGGCGATTCCTGGTGGCCGACCTTCCCCCTGGGGCGTACACCCTCGAGGTCCGGGTGCCCGGATTCCGGGCGCAGCGCTTCGAGAACGTGGCTGTTGCTGCCGGACAGTTCACGGAAAAGGACCTCGACGTGGCGGTCGCTCCCGGCTACGTAGAACGAGTCGTCGTCAGTCCGGGCGAGGAGGGCCTTCAGACCGAACAAGCCGCGCCCCGAGAGACTTTCTCAGCAGATGCCCTGAACCGCATAGCCCAGCTCGGAAATGACCTGCAGCGGTCCGTCGTCAGGCTCCCCGGCGCCGCCGGCGGTGACAAGTCGGCCACCGTCAATGTCCGGGGGGGCGACCGGGACGAGGTCCAGGTAATTCTCGACGGCCTGGAGATTGACGAGCCATTTCACCTGAAGGATTTCCTCGCTTTTTCCGGAATCGTCGATTCGGACGCCATCGAAAGTCTGGAGTACCTCAGCGGAGGATTCCCGGCGGAGTATGCCGGACGGATGAGCGGTGTCCTGGATCTGACCTCAAAGGACCCGCAGATAAAGTCCAGTACGGCCATTACCTCCGGGTTGATCAATTCCGAAGCTCTCGTGGAAGGGACCTCCGCCGACGGAGGTCGCGCCTGGCTGGCCGCAGGGAGAAGGTGGTACCCCGACGCGGTGTTCGATCTGGTCGATCCCGGCGGCGATCCCATCGACCCCTCCTACTACGACTTCCTGGGGAAGCTCGAGTTTCGGCTCGGCGGCGGATCCCTTCTCGCGGCGCATGTTCTCGCCGCCCACGACGCGGTGCATTTTTTCAGCGATGTGAAAACCAGCGACGTCCGGGCGAGCTCCTCCAACGGCTATGTGTGGCTGACTCTGACGACTCCCTGGAATCCTCGCCTTTACTCCCGCACGGTCGTCTCGGCGGGCATGGTCGACCGCTTCCGGAATGGGTTGACGGAAAGCGCGGCGGAGGGGACCGTGAGCGTCCGCGAGTCGCGTGACTTCACCGTCGGGGACGCGCGCCAGGACTGGACCTTGGATGCCTCCGGCCGTTTGCGCTCGAAGTGGGGATTCGACATCCGCCGGTACGCAGCTGAATTTGATTACGAAGGCCATTCGGAAATCACCGATCCTCTGGCTACCGGCGGCGGCGCCGCGGTCATGATCGATCGAAGAGTGGCCTCGAGCCCCTCGGAGTACGAGTTCGGCGCCTACCTCGCCCAGCGGGTCCAGCTCGCGGCACCGCTGGCGGCGGAAGCGAGCCTGCGCTGGGACCGGCAGACCCATACGGCTCAGGAAGAGGTCAGTCCCAGACTCAACCTCGTCTACGCTCCGGGTTCCCGTCTTTCACTTCGGGCGGCTTGGGGGCTTTTCTATCAGCCGGAGCGGGCCAACGAGCTGCAGGTGGAGGACGGCGAGAGTCGGTTCTTTCCGGCAGAGCTCGCGGAGCACCGGCTGATCAGCCTCGAGTGGCTTCTCGCGCCGCACTGGCACCTCCGAGCCGACGCCTATATGAAAGAAATGTCCCACCTCCGGCCCCGGTACGAGAACCTCTTCAATCCCATCGAGCTGTTCCCGGAGGGAGAGGGGGATCGGATACGGATCGCCCCGGATGAAGCGGAGGCGAAGGGACTCGAGCTGTTTCTGAAGATGGACGGCCGTGACAGGCTCAGTGGCTGGGCCGGGTACACGCTGTCTTCGGCGGAGGATATCATCGGAGGTGCAAGAATCCCGCGCAGCTGGGACCAGCGCCATGCCTTCAACTTCAGCTTGGACTATGGAACCGCGGCGCGGTGGAACCTTAACCTCGCCGGGACCTATCACTCAGGCTGGCCCACTACGGAGGTGACTGCCGACCTTATCCAGAACCCGGACGGAACTCAGACGATTCGTCCCCTCCTTGGTCCCCGCAATGCCGAGCGCTTCCCGGCCTATCACCGGCTGGATTTCAAGGCGAGCCGCAGCTTCCAGCTCGGAGGGTCGACCCTCACCTTCTACGCCGAGATCACCAACCTTTACAACCATAAGAACGTGTGCTGCGTCGACGGGTTTACCTATCTCCCCCAGCCCGGCGGAACTGTCACGGTGCGGCGCGAGGAGGGGTTCTGGCTGGAACGGGTCCCGTCGGCCGGATTCATCTGGCGATTCGGGCCGTGACCCGCCGCATTCAGAATGCAGGCTCCAGGATCGGTCAAAAGGCCCGTTCTAACGCCACCGCGAATTCCTGGTTGTCGCGGCCGCCGTCGTGGTTCGCATTGATGCCATCGCCGTAGCTCACCAGCCAGTCTAAGCTGCCCGGTCCGCGGAAGCCGATTCCAGCTCCGACGCCGGACCGGTCGTACCACTTTTTGAGGTTCGGCGGCACCAGCAGCATCGCTGCGCGGTCTGCGTAAACGTGGACTGCAAGCCGATGGTCGTCGAGAATCTGGTGGCTCCAGGCGAGGTTGAGGATGCCGAAGTCCTCCGCCAGGAACTCCTGAGTGTAGTAGCCGTGGAGTGGATAGAGGAAGGGCTCGACCCCCAGGCAATTACCTCCCACCTTCCACGCACTGAGCTCGTCCATCCCCTCCCCCCACGCTCCCGCGAGCCTCACCGAATAGACGCTGCGCGCGACGGGTATCTTGGCCGCCAAGGAGACGAGTGCAGTTCGGTACCTGTCGTGCTCCGGGTAGGGGGCCCCTTCGGGACCGAACGCTCGGAACCCGCTGCGAAAGCCCTCCTCGGCGGAGGTGTACACCTCCAGTCCCCTAGCGGCGGTCAGGCCCGGCTCGATACCCCCGAGTCGGAATTCAGCGAGGACGCTCTGCGTGGAGAAACTCGGGGGAAGCACGAATTCCGCGGTGCTGCCGGAACGGGAGAAGAGCCCGCGTGCGATCGCATAGGTGAGCCGCACGTTTAACGGCAGCCCTTGCTCGTCGCC
>QHVQ01000156.1:4123-9613 GCA_003222305.1 Acidobacteriota bacterium
AGAGGCTCATCGTTCACGTAAGGGGTGATGAGATCGGCGAGGGGTCCGCCGCCCAGTCCGCCGCCGATGACGGTCTTCGGGCTCGAGGGGAGGAACCAACTCACCTCCGAGTCGACGAACAACCCGGCATAGATCAGCCGTAATGCCGCTCCCTTCCAGGGGAGGTCTTTCTGGTTGAACCAGAAATAGGGAATCGGGTAGACCCGCTCGTCCCCACCCGAGGCGGGGAAGCCAATTTGGAACTGGAGGGTGCGTCTGGGCTCCACATCCACCTGTGCCTGTGCGAGCGTGCTGGCGAGGAGACACGCAAGGATGAACTGCAGGTAGTTGAACCGCTTTCCAGGAAAAGCACGCTCGGATTCGCGGATTGGAGGCACGAGATCCTCCGACAAGTCTGCTTGAGCCCATTCCCGAAGCGAAAAATCGCCACTCTCCGGAGGGACCCGCCGCTCAGGGCCGCGGCCCGGCCGCCTTGAAGGGTGAGAACCCTCCCTCCGCGGCCCGCGCCCAGAGGAGGGAGAGCGATCCCTCTCCAGGGGGCTGTGCCAACTCGTGACGGCCCGGTGCAAGGTACCGAGCGCCGGAATAGGGCCGCCCGTCCAGGAGCGTAGTGACGGCCCCCTTCTCCGCCAGGAGCGAGTATCGTCCTGGGATTTCGACCTGGAATGCGACGATCCGATCATCCCCGGGAGCGGCGGGCGGGAAGAGGTGCCCCGCCACGTGGAAGGGGCCTACCGGCAGGTAGTTCTGTTCGATGAATTGCCGCGCCTTCGGAGGGTAGTGCCGAAGCCCCCCCACCACGATTGCGGCATGGGTGGCAATGCAGGCTTCCGCGATCCGATCAGGGATCGTACCGCGTGCGATGCGTTCCATCGTGAGTGGCTCCAGCACGTAGTAGAAGGCGCGCTTCCTGAAGATGGTGTCTCCCTTCAGGTCCATGACGTAATCGGAATCGTCTGTCAGCCGCAATACGCCGGCCACCATCGCGATTTGCTCGCTGCTTGGCCGGCGCAACAACGGCTCGCGGCCGGGCAGCAGGAGAAGCCCCGCCGCGGCCACGCAAGGCAACATCCAGGTTCCGGCACCCGTCCCCCAGGAAAGAGGAGCCGGCCAGGCGCGGGCGAGCCGCCTGGATCCTTCCATCGAGATTCCCGTCAGGGAGACCACCAGGAGGGGGAAAAGTGGAAGTCGCGTGGGCGCGGTGTTCACGGGCCAGACCATCTCGTTCAGGAGGAAAAACGCTCCCGCCATCAGCGTGACGAAGGCCAGCCGCTTCGCTCCGCCGGCCGGCTCGACGCGGCGGACAAGTCGGCGAACCCCGTAGACGAGGAATACCAGAAGGGGAGGGAAGCCCATGAGCGTCCATGGCATCCTCCAGCGTCCGAACCCCGGCACAACATTATGGAGCACGACGCAGTAATAAAAGGGTCCCAAGGCGTTCTGCCTCGCGAAGAAGAGCGTCACCGCCAGGGGAAGCACACAGATCCCGGCCACAAGGGCCGCAAGTTTGATTCCCTCCTGACGCGACCGACCAGGTGGCCCGGGTTTCGGCGGCAGCACCATGGGAAGCGCCAAGGCGGCGATAGTCATAGCCGTGACCACCATCAACGTCTTGAGCGAGACGCTGAGCGCGGCCCCCAGGAGAAGACCGCCGGAAAGGGCCCGTCTCCCGGTCCATCGGCCACCCACGAGCACGGCCACGGCCAGGGTCAGAAGGACTGTCCAGAGGTTGTCGGTTCGGAACTCCAGCGAGTTGTAGAAGAAAGCGGGAAGGAGGCCCAGGAACAGGGCGCTCCAGAGGCCCACTCTCTCTCCGAAGAGACTACGGCCGATTTGGTAGGCTCCCCACAGGCTCGCTGCGTAGAGGGGAAGCATCGCCAGGCGCATGAAGAAGAGGATGCGGGGATCCTCCCCGATGAGCGCCACCAGTGGCGCCGACAGAATGTGAAACACCGGCATGTGGTTGTCGAAGACATCCCTGTACTGAAGAAGCCCCTGGCTCCATCCCCAGGCCACATGAAGGTGCTGAGGCTCGTCGGAATCGAAGGGATAGGCAAAAAGATAATAGATACGTAAAGCGAGTGTGGCGGCGAAAAGGACCATCAGCGTCGGCAGGTCCCTTCGCCAGCTGGACCGATCTTCAGCCGCGGGAGTCTGGCTCGGCACGGTCTTCCCGGTCATGGGGGTTCGTCCTCCCTGCTCTCATTCAGGAATGGGGCCGAGCGGGAGGAGTCGAAACATCTCGTGGACTCGCTCTCGAAAGCCGCCCAGGCCGGCATAGTGAACGAAGCGGGCTAACGGCGGGAGGGGCAGGCGGGGAGGATCGGGATCGAGTTCCCAAGGATGGAGGTTGAAAAGAGCCGGAGCCCCTCGTGCGTTGAGGGCTTCCACGGCGCGGAGCAGAACGGAGAGACTGAACAGCCGGACGGCCCAGCCTCCTCCCAGAAGCATGCCATGAATTCCCATGTCCGGTGGGGTTCTCGGGGGAAGTCGGGGCTGCCGATAAAGGGGCAGGGCGCCAGGCTCGAGTCGTAGGTGATGCCCTGCCGGACCAGAATCGGGAAGGCCCACAGGGCGCCGCGTCCTAGGGACCAGCGAGCGGCCCGGTAGCCGGCCGGACGGCGGCCGGTGATTTCTTCCAGGATCTCTCCGGATCGCGTCAAGTCCTCTTCGAATTCTGCGGGGCTGAGCCGGTAGGCCATCTGGTGAGAGTAGCCGTGCGAGGCGATGGGGTGGCCACAGTCTCGGACGCGTCGGACCAAGTCAGGGTGGCGCTCGGCCACCCATCCCAGGACGAAAAAGGTGGCTCGAACGCGATGGCGGTCGAGGAGGAGAAGAAGGTGATCGACGTTTTCCTCCACACGGGAAGGGAGGCCTTCCCATCGCGCCCGTGGGACGAAGTCTTCACCAATGTGGAACCATTCTTCCAGGTCCACCGTCAGGTAATTGTTCATCGCGGCGGGTCGCCTCTGGAATGTTGTACCGTTGCCCGCGGTCTGATCCTTCCGATCATGGGGAGTCGGTGGAAGTGTCCGACGGGCCCATGACCACGACGTTCCCTTTCAAGCAGGCTGGCCCCGGTGGCGTCGCAATCAGCTGCGAGGCTCGCAGTGGCGGCCTACCAGACTCGAGTCCAGACGAGGCCGGCCTCATCTCCAGCGGGATCGAAAAGAGGCTGGAGCGAGGAGGTGGAGCGGCCGGACTCCTTCTCGTGCGCCAGGACCATGCGGCCGATACTGTTCCCGAGGAGCCCACCCACGACCACGTCGCTGGGGAAGTGCCGCGCGAGGGCCACGCGCGAGGCCCCAATCAGGCCCGCTGTGCCGTAAGCCACCCAGGAGACCCATCGGTGGTCTTTGTACACCTGGGCGAAGACCGTGGCGACGGTGAAGGCCCCGGTGGCGTGACCGGAGGGGAAAGATCCCACGGTCTCCCCCGGACCGTGGTTGTAATTGAAAACCTTCCCCCGAGAACCCCCCGCGGGACGCGTGCGCGCCGTGACGGCCTTCATGGCGGAACTCCAGAGACCGGCGGTCAGCAGGGCCTCGGCGGACAGGCTGGAGGCCTCTGCAAGGCGGTCGTTGTGGCTCCACCGGCCGATGAGATAGCCCGTGCCGATCAGTGCGGCACCGGGGGCGGTGTCTCCGATGAAGGAGAATCCCCGCGCCACTCCCTCGCCCCGGCCCCGAGTCTCGTTCTGGACGTAACGCTGTAGCTCCAGGTCCGTTCCCTCTCCATTACCCCGGCTCGAGGTCGTCGCAAGGGCGATCCCGCCCACGAGGGGGAGAGTCAATCCCTCTCGGCGGAGTTCCGACGGCCACCAAGTGGTGAACAGGTATTTCTGGTCCCGGAAAAAGCGGCCGAAGAGGTTCCGGCGCCAATAGGGACGATCCGTCGAAGCGGCTTTTTCCCCTTCACCCGCGGCATCAGAGACGGCCGAGAGTGGAAGGGTCTCATCAGATTCCTTAAGAGAGACGGGAGGCGAGTCGCCCGAGCCGGAGGACGCGTTGGAGGCAGGATCCTCTTGGGCTCGCGCAACGGAGAGGCAGAGGAGGAAGAGGAGGACGGCGACCTGAAGGAAAGTAACTCTCCGGAACGGCGGGTTCAATCCCCTGCCTCCCTCCCGTGAAATCCGCTTGCCCCTTCCTTGCCTGGTTCCGAGCTTCTTGGGTACCATATTCTCTGCCTCGATTCGGAAGACCTCGTTGACGTGCATCCACCAAACCCCTTCCTAATCTAATGTCTCTCCGTCGGCCACGGCACCCCCCGAGGTCGTTTCTCATGTATGACGGCTCCCACGGTAACGATCCTTCGCCCCGCCCAAGGAAGTTTGCTGCCGCCGTTTCTCTTCCGTCGTGCCGCGTCCGCTGTCCAAAATCTGTAATCGAGGAGCCCAGCCTCTTTCATGGGGAGCACTTGGGGTGCGGGAGGCTGACGGGGCCTGACCTACGGGAGGGCGAAGCGCAACGTCAAAGAACGCTCTTCACGGTCCATGCGCACCCCCACGGTGACTTTCTCCGTTCTGCCGAGGAAGGCGTCATGGACAAAGAGAGCAACGAAGTTTCCGACGGCCGCCCCCGCCAGGACATCGGAGGGGTAGTGTTTCTGGCCTTCCACGCGCGCCCAGGCCGTGCCGGCGGCGAGGCCAGTGAAAAGAATTTTCAGTGGAATCCGGGCTGTGCCGGGAAGGTCCAGGGCGTCCAGGTTCCGCGAGCTCATCCCGTTGTAGGCGAAGGCCCGGGTGCTGTGCCCCGAAGGGAATCCATGATTGTTGGACCCGTCGGGCCGCTCTCGATCGATGTTTCGCTGCGCCAGGCCGGTGAAGCTGGACGCCGTCCAGACGCCCCCTTCCTCCACCAACAAGCGCTCGAAACGGGACCGCCAAGGGTAATCTCCGCCCGGCACCGCCAGGGCGGTGCCGAGCATCCCAAAGTCGCACAGCGCACGAAGGTCGTCGCTGGCCGATTTGGCCTGGGCGACCGATCCAAAAACTGGAGTCCGCTCCACCGCCCAGTGGGAGATCTTCTTGTCCCAGCCCCCGGCGGCGACGACGGCGGCCCCCGCCGCGGCTCCCCAGGTGATCGGATGCCGGAGCGCGTTGAATGAAGCATGCCGCCATCGGGGCCCGGTCGGCCAAGAGCGGAGATCCGCGTCCCCCTCTTTGCGGATGGGGGTCGTGGCGCATCCCAGGTACGCCGGGAGGAGAAAAACGATGAGGAGGCAAGTGGCGACCGCGGCGGTGGAGGGGATGTCCGTCCGGGGACACCGGGACTGTCCCGGGGTGAGCCGAGCGCCGTCGGCATCCCGCTTCGAATGATGGCCGGGTGGGGTCCACTGCGCATCGAGACTCCCCTTGAGAGCGTCCGAGCCATGCAACGAGATCTCTTCGCGAATCATTTCACCATTGCGCCCCGGGATGCACGGCTCGTCGGGAAACGGAAAGTCAGTCCGGGCCGAACTTGCAGTGCGTTGTTGTTGTCGTAGCTGATC
>QHVQ01000159.1 GCA_003222305.1 Acidobacteriota bacterium
ATCCCTGAGGGGCTCCACCAGGATTCGCTCCACGTTGGACTCCCGAGTGGCCATGACTTCCACCTCCGATTCGCTCCGTCGCGAGGAATAGCGCGCCGCGATCCCCGCGATGACGCGCCGCAGCTCCACATCCGGTTCGCCCTGCGCCAGGACAAGCGGACTCCCCGCCTCGGGCACTTCGAACCACCAGCGTCCGGCCCGGAGGCGCTGCAGAAAATGGTTTTCCGCCTCGTCCCTTCCGACCACCGCCTTCACCCCGTGAGAGACCCGAAAATGTCGGCCCACCTTGAGCAACACCGCGTCTACGGTGCCGGGCTCGAAGGGGACCCTATGGTCGAGTACGTCTCTCAAGCGCCGCGAAAAGGTGTCGTCGGTCAGGGAGCAGCACCCACCCGAGGGCTGAGGAAACTGGGCAAGCTGGAAAGTCTCCGCCAGGGCAAGCTGACCTCGCCGAGACCGGCCGGCGATGGCCAGGAGGCGGGCCCGGTCCACCCAGCCCCGCTTTTCGGGAAGGGTTTCGGGGAGGTGTTGGGCGGAGAGCGGCCTCAGCAGAAGACCTTCGAGCCCCGCTTCCCGTTCGATGGTTTGAAGGGCTGTCAAATGCTGGGACATGGGGCGTTGACCCAGTACTTCCCCCGTGAAGAGGAAATGGGCCGCCAGTTCCTCCATCCTGGCCTTGGCTTTTCGGAGCATGAAGATCCGACAGTCGATGCATGGGTTCATGTGAGCCCCGTGGCCGAACTTGGGGTTCATCACGATCCCGAAGTACTCCTTCTCGACCGGGACGATTTCCACTTCGACCCCGAGGTCGGAGCCGGCTCGCAGCGCCTCGTTTCGCAACCGGTGCAAGGCCTCGCCGGGTCGCCCCACCGCCCGCCGCTGATCATTGCTGCAAAAACCGGTCGAGAAATTGAGGCCATAGACCTCGATGCCCTGCTCCATGAGCACTCGGGCCGCCAGCGTGGAATCCAGTCCTCCGGAGATCAAACCCAGCGCTCGGATTGGCTCGGGTCGCAGCATACACGCCTACCTCTCTTTTTCGTGACCTGACGGCAGAGCCTTTTTCGCCTGCTTCCGAACGAAAAGATGAATCTCCCCTGCGTCTTCGCGATACCCCAAGAATTCGTTACCGGTGGACCGACACCAAGCGGGCATGTCCAGGAGAATCACCCGATCGTCGGAAATCACCTCCAGAACCTGTCCCTCTCGCATCGCCCGAATGCGCGCATTCGTCTTGATGATCGGGACGGGGCAGTACAGGCCCACGGTATCCAGAGGGTGATCGGAGGCGGGCAGGATGCTTTTATCCGCCTCAAAAGGAGCAAGGGCGTCCGAGCCCCGCTGCAAGGGTTTCGACCTCTCTCCTGCCCGGCCTTCTGCTGCGCGCTGCGCCATGAGGGCGCAAAGTATAGCAGAGGCCCTTTGGACGCCGCCAGCGGCTGTCTCAGATGGTTCTGAACCTGATCAGCGACATTCTCTAGGGAATTCGGCTGGAAAGCCGCAGGCGCGAGGAGTACCGAAAGGTTCGGCCCGGCGCTTGAGGGAGCAGTCCCAGCAGATCTTCCTCGTACGAAATCACAGCCTCAGAAGAAAGAGCCTCCGAGCTTCCTCTCCGGATCCGGATCACATCCTGGCTGCCCCCTGCGCCAGGAAGAAAGATCCGGCGGTATTCGCGGGTAGACTCCCAGTCATTTCCTCTAAAGACCTGGAAGGGTCGGCCGGAGCGTACGGTCAGGGCGGTCAGTCGCGCTGAACCGCTGGTCGGGTCATGGAGCCTGACAATCTCTTCGTCGGTTCCGACTTCCCGCTCCAGGCCGATATCGGGCAGATGAATTCGGTTCCAGGGGATGGAAAGGCTGGCCTGTGTGGAGTCGGGAAGCCTGGTGTCGTTCCACCCTGCGAGTCGAACCCCGCGCAACGTGTCCTGGGATGAGAAGGACGTCTCCACCTTGCTCGTTCCGGTGTCCACCGATTCCTGGACCTGCACCACCACCCGATGTCCCTCGTCGTAGGCCGGATGGAGACCGTTGAAGACCAGGGCGCCCACCGCCGCCGCGGCCAGCCCCGCCCCCACCGGCCAGGTCCAGAAGCGGCCCGGCCGCCCGGTCAGTAGGACGTCGGGAAGGCAGCAGAGGTGCTCGAAAAAGAGAAACCAGGGCAACGCGAGGACCAGCGTCACGCTCTCCAAGGCGAACCGAGGGACTGGAAAACCGGAAAGCTCCAGGAACATCCGATAGGTGGTAGGCGATAGATAGGGCAGGAGCCAAACCACACCCAGAATTCCCCACGCCACTCGGCGCGCCACCGAATCGCAAAGAGAGGCTGCCGTCATCGCCACCATCGCGAGCCAGAACGGAAATGCGACGTCATGGCGGCCAACGGCAGCGAGTCCTCCGGCGAGAAGTCCTTCCAGGAGAAGGGCCGCTCCCAAATAGCTACCCGCCCGTGAAGTGGGACGGACGAAGCGGAAGATGCCCGTGGCGATCCAGAAGGTTGCGCCCATGGCAAGGAAACCTCCCACAAGATGCGCCGTGGGGTGGGAGGCCCAGGGCCGGAGCACTCCCGCCATCCGCGCCAGGATGCCTTCAGCTCCGAAGGCGCCTGAGATCGCCAGGGCGGTGAGCGGCAGGGCCATGAGGACCCCTCGTATCCCCTCCGACCAGGACACCCAGGAGAAGACTTCGGTGCGTCGGATCACCAGCAACAGCACCACCAGAAGCGCCGTGCCCACACCAATCAGTTTCAGGGCGGTTTTTGGCAGAAAGGCAACTTGGGCTCCCAGCTCGACAGGGATGTAGCCGTCGTCCTGAAGCCTGGCCACGGCCTCGCCCCG
>QHVQ01000160.1 GCA_003222305.1 Acidobacteriota bacterium
CGTAAGGCTCCCGCGCGGCCACCAGCTGCCGGGCGATCTCCTCCTCCTGGTGGGTCTGGTAGGGAATGTGCAGTCCGTCGGTCGCCAGGTAGCAGAAGCCGCAGCGGTTGTGGCAGCCCCGGGTGGCGATGAGGCTGCCGGTGGTCAGGAAGCCCCAGCGGGGAAGAATCTCGCGGAGGGGGGAGGGCTCGTCCCGGTACTCTCCCATCGGCCCTCGAGCGTAGCTGCCCTCGTAGCGTGGCCGGAGCGCGCCCTGCTCCAGGTCCCGGAGCACTTGCGGCCAGATCTGGACTCCTTCTCCCAAGACCAGAGCGTCGGCGTGGGGCGCGCACTCCTCGGGGCAGGAGAGGACGTGCAGTCCGCCCAGGATGATGGCCGCGCCGCGCGAGCGGTACCAGCGCGCCAGCTCGAAGGCGCGCCGGGCGAAGGTGAGATGGACGGTGATCCCCACCACCGCGGGAAAGGGGCTCGAGGGGGGAGGACCCTGCAGGAGATTCTCGTCCCAATAGCGCACGGACCAGTGGCGCGGTGTCGTGCCGGCGACGGAGGTGAGCGCGAGCGTGGGAGTCAGGACATGCTTTCCGAAGCTGGCGTGTGGATCCTTGGGATAGAAGGGGTTGATGAGCAGCGCGGTTCGGGGCTCGGGGGGCGGCGTCCGCCGACCCTGGTCAAGCGGCGGGGCTTCGCGCATCGCCTTCGGCAAGTAGAGGTTTCGGGACAATGCATCCTCCCGCGGGAGCAATCGCGCCCGCTTTCGCCCACTCATTCGCGCCGATGTTAGCGCGATTTCGCAGAGCCTGCACGGGTGTGCGTCGCAGGTCGAGAGGAGTCGAGCGCGGCGGCTCGAGCGCTTTATCGCGGCGCCGGCGACTCGGGGGCGGGCTCGCGGAAGCCGCGGTGGCCCATCTCTCCCCACCGGCGCCGGCGGCGGATGAAGTCGAAGAAGGCTTTCACTTTGAAGAGCGCCAGGAGCTGCCGGAAGCCGAGGTTTTCCCAGATGGAGTACCAGACGAGGCGCACCAGATCTTCCCAGCCCGGATAGCGGCGGAAGGAGATTTCCTCCAGCAGCACCGCCGCGATGGAAAGGAAGACGCCATAGAAGAGAGCCACCAGCAGGAAGAGGAGGAAGAACTCCTGGTTGAGGACCCCCAGGAAGTAGGCGGCCAGAACGCTCAGGTAGCCGAGCACCTCCACGAAGGGACCGAGCATTTCGAAGAGCAGGAAGTAGGGAAGGGCCAGCATCCCGATGACGCCGTAACGCGGGTTGAAGAGCATGCGCCAGTGGCGGGCGAAGCTCTGCAGAAGGCCGCGGTGCCAGCGGTTGCGCTGCAGGAGCAGCGTCTTGACCTTCTCCGGCACCTCGGTCCAGCAGACCGGATCGGGCACGAAGACGATGCGGTATCTGGATTTCTGCCTCTTCAGGTGCTCGTGGAGCTTCACCACCAGCTCCAGATCCTCGGTGTCCGTCGTGGCGTCGTACCCGCCCACCGCGACGACGTCGGTCTTCTTGTAGAGGCCGAAGGCGCCCGAGATGATCAGCAGCGATCGCAGCACGCTCCAGCCGATCCGCCCCGACAGAAACGCCCGCAGATACTCCACCACCTGGAACACCGGCAAGGCCTTGCGCGGCAGGCCGATCCGGGTCACCCTGCCGTCCCGGACGTCGCATCCGTTGATGATCCGGACGATGCCCCCCACCGCCACCATCTCCTCGGGGTGCTCCATGAAGGGCTTGACCACCCGCAACAGCGCGTTCTCCTCTATGACCGAGTCGGCGTCCACCGAGCAGAACAGCGGATAGCGGGAGATGTTGATGCCGGTGTTCAGCGCGTCGGACTTGCCCCCCTTCTCCTTGTCCACCACGATCAGGCTGGGGACTTCCAGCGAGGCGTAGATGCCGCGCACCCGCGCGGTGGGCAGGGTGCGCCGGTAGATCCGGTCGGTCTTCCGGAGGTTGAAGGCCTTGAGGAGTTGTTCCAGCGTGCCGTCGCCGGACCCGTCGTTCACCACCACCACCTCGAACTCGCCGTAGTTGAGCTGCAAGAGGGAGCGAATGGTGTCCACGATGCCCCGCTCCTCGTTGTGGGCGGGCACCAGGATGGAGATGGGCCAGGTCATCTCCGATTTCAAGATCTGCTGGTAGTCGGAGAAAAAGGTCCGTCGCACGAAGCGAACCACTTCAAAGAGCGACACGACGAACAGCAGCAGGTAGACGGTGTTCAGCGTCAGGAAGTAGTAGATGACGAATTCGTTGAACGACACGACCGAGCGGAGGAGCAGGGCGTGCCAGTTCACCGCCAGCGGCATCATGCCTTCACCTCGCCGGGGTTCAGGGCGCGGCTGAGCTGCTCCCGCACCTTCTCCTGCGCGTGGCGCGCGGCGGAGGAGACGAGGGAGTCGGTGCGCTCGGAGGCGACGATCTTACGGATGAAGGCCAGCGACTTCTCACGCTCCGTCGCGTCGGGCGATGCCAGCTTCTCCACGTACTGATCCAGGACGCCCGCTCCCTCCAGGGTGGCAACCGCCGCGTGCCGGGCGTACCGGTCTTCCGACTCGAGCGCGCCCACGAGGGCGTCGAGCCCCGCCTCGCCCATGGAGCGCAGCCCCTCGGCCGCGTTGATCCGCACCCACCACTCCTTGTCCTTGAGCGCCTGTGTCAGCGCCTCCACCGCCTGCGGGCGGGCCAGCTTGCCCAGGGCCTTGGCGGCCATGGCGCGCACCGGCCACTCCGGGTCGGCCAGGGCCTTCAGGAGATCGGGCGTGAAGTTGGGATCGCCGATGAGTCCCAGAGAGTGGGCCGCCCGGGCCCGGATGTCGCGGTCGGGATCCGCGAGCAGCTTGATGAGCAGCCCGGGAGCGCGCAGGCTGCGGGCGCGGCCCAGGCAATCCAAGGCGGCCGCCCGTGCCTTGATGGGCAGGGTGTGAAAACTCTCCACCAGCTCATCCGCCGCCTCCGTCCCCATGCCGGAGAGGATGTCGGCCACCCGCAGGGCGGACCAGCGGCTCGGGTCCTGCAGCGCCTCGATGAGGGGCTTGATGCTGGTGCGGGTGTCGAGCTGTCCCAAGGCGCGGGCGGCGCGCATCCGGACATCGGCCACTTCGTCGTGCATCAGGGCGATCAGCTCCGGCGCAGCCTTCGCGCTCTTCATGGCGCCCAGCTTTTCCGCCGCCTCGGCCCGCTTCCACCAGCGGGCGTGGCGCAGCTGGGAGAGCCGGTTCTGGACGAAGCCCAGCTCCTCGCAGGCCGCGGTGATCCGATCGCGCGCGGTCCCCTTCAGGAAGCGGGCGTGGTCCAGAAGAATCTCCTCCGCCACGGCGCGCTCGAGCCTCCCCGAGGCTCCGAGCTGGGGGCCCAGGCGCTCTCCCTGTCCGTTCACGTAGGCGAGAATCTTCGGCTCCAGCTCCCGGCGCAGGGCGGCCACCCGTCGCTCCCGCAGCTCCCGCATCGCCTTGTTGGTCACGATGAACAGAAACAGGAAGGTCAGGACCCCGCCCAGTCCGAAGAGAGTCTGTACGAGAAGCTCCGAGGTGGTACCCACAAGCACCGCGCTCCTTCCGGCTACGACCTGGATCGCTCCAGGATCTTCTTGACTCTCGAGACCAGCTCCAGCGAGTTGAACGGCTTCACCACGTAATCTTCGGCCCCCAGGTTGAAGCCCTTCACGATCTCTTCCTCGCGGTTCTTGACGGACATGATGATGATGGGAATGTGCGAGGTGATCTCCTCGCGCTTCAGGTCCTGCAGGACGTCGAAGCCGTCCCGGAAGGGCATGATCAGGTCCAGCAGCATGAGATCGGGCTTTACTTCCCCCGCCATCTGGTAGGCCTGCTCGCCGTCGGGGGCCTCGAGGATCTCGTAGCCCCGG
>QHVQ01000161.1 GCA_003222305.1 Acidobacteriota bacterium
GTTCCGAGTCCCACCGCTTCAACTGTTCCCCGTCCGGGATCGCGCTGCACACCTCATCTTCCCATCTATGAAAGCGTCGGCGCCGTCAAGCAAAAAAGACGACAGCTCCCCTTTGGCGCGGGGAGGGCTGTCAAGGGCGCCCGCAGGGCGTTCATCTCGACCCTTGACGGCCCTCCCCGCGCCCCATAATCGGATTGGGAACGAAGCGAAACGAAGTGCAGTTGAGCTTCGTTCCTTGGTGGTTCTTTTTTTGGGTTCGCCTCCCCGAAGCCGAGGTGCAGCAACACGTCGGCATCGAGGGAGAGGACCGTGTGCTCGTCGTCCGATCTTCGAAATCTTCCATTACTGCCTCGACCAAGGCTCGCGGGTAATCGTTCGGGTACACTCAGTTCGACCCAACCATCTATCCGGTCACAACTTCGACCATGATTACGACTTCGGACTCCCTCACGCGGGAGCGGGGTGCCCAATCACCGGAACGGTGATAGACTTCACACCATGGGAAGAAACGGGCTACCTCCGCGTGCGAACCGAGTTTTCGACCAACTGCTCGTACTCCCATCCCCTGCGCCACATCCAATACAGGCGGATCGCCAGCTTGCGGGCCATCGCCACCTGGGCGATCGCCCGTTGGCGACGCATGGCCAGGTGCACGAACTGACGTCGCCACTCCGGGTCGCAACGCACGACGACTTGCGCCGCCTCTACCAGCAAGAAACGCAGTAGAGTGTTCCCCTGCTTGCTGATGTGTCCGAGCCGCTGATGATCGCCGCTGGAGTCCTCGCAGGGAACCAGTCCCAGGTAACTGCCGATCTGCTTGCCGCAACGAAAGCGTTCCGGAGACCCGATGATCAGCACGTAGGCCAAGGCGGTTAGGGGACCCACACCGGGGTGAGTCATCAGCCGCTTCACCTCCGCCCGCTGCTCGGCTTCCTGCGCGATCGCGGCGCTCAATTCCGCGATGCTCGGATTTAAGCCCTGCAGCAGTTCCAGCAGGTCTCGCCGGCGCCGCTCGGCCCAGGGAGCCAGTCGCAAAGACTCCAACTGCTCTCGCCCCGGCTTGCTCCACAGTCCCTTCTTGCGCCGCACCCCTTCGTTCAGGGCTATGGCCTGCAACTGATTCATGACCCGCGTCCGCATCTGCACCAGCCGGTGCCGATGCCAAAGCAGTTGGCGCAGATCCCGATTCTCCGAACCCGGAACCCACACCTGCGGGAAGCGATCCTCCACCAGCAACTTCAGCAGGAGTTGGGCATCCAGACGGTCGGTCTTCTGCTTTCGCACTCGCAGGGCCCGAATCCGCGCCGGATCTCCCACCCACAGCTCGTACTTCAGTTCCGCCAGCAACCGCTCGAACCAACGAGCGTGCCCGGTGGCTTCGATCCCCACCCGCACCCCCTGTCGGTTCAGGCCGCGGTAAAATTGCTCCGCTTCGCCGTTGCTGTGCGCAAGTCGCCGTTCGTCGCATTCTCCGGTCTCCGTGTCGACCCAAGCAATTTGCTGAAAGCTCGGGTGATAATCACAGCCTATAATCAACATGTTCGGCTCCTTCCTCCCGAGCCTTGGTCGTCAGCACACCAAGTCTACTCGAGTGTCGAGGGAGCCGACGCTTTCATGAAATCATCGGTAGTTCAGGCGCTCGGACTCGGCCTCCAGGTACGGGGGCGAGCCGAAGCGCTCAGGACGAGCGGCCTTTCGAGCGCCGCTCCCGCGACTGGTGCTTCTGGACGTAGTCCCGGATGAACTCCAGCAGTACAGCGGTCATGGACTTGCCTTGGGCTGCCGTGACCGCCCTGAAGTCGGTGTGGAGTTTCACCTCCACGTTCAGGTTCATCTTCTTGAATCCTTCCTTCAGGGGCATCGCTCACCTCCCAGCCGCAGGTAAGGATACCCTGAAATGAGTAATTTCGATTCCCACCGCTTCCTAAAAGCCCCGCAGCGGTGTTCGTAAATCCCTCAGCGGCCTTTTCCGCACAGCGGCGGGAGGGACAGGCCGGAGAACGCCGGGCGACCGGTGGGCGAGGCGCCTGACGTGCCGGCGGGGGATGGACCCGAAGCGCGGTGAGCGGTCGGGAGGCGGCCGACCTCCAGGCCGGTCATCCCTTCCGACCTGACGCTACAAGCCTGGGCGATGGGGCGCGGGGCTTGGGGGCGGCGACGGACCCCGTGGGCGAAGGTGTCTGCCATACGTTCCTCGTCGGAAACTGTACTTACCTACTTATTGACTTACCACGGGCCAGGGCCCTTGTCAAGGACTTTTTCGCTTTGTTTTCGCTCCTGAAGCCCGGCCCCCCGGAAAAGCTCCCCCCGCGCCCTTGAGACCAGCGGGGACGCGCTCGACCTGCTGGGGGAGATTTACGGGGTGCCCCGCCTCGGCCAGTCGAGCGTCCAGTCGACCTCGCCAACCGGAACTTCGAGTTCTACGTCCGCCGGGGCACGTTCGGGGACATCAACGGCGGGGCACGACATCGAGATTCCGTCCGACGTGCGGATTTCGACCGGGAACCCCAACGGAGCCATCTACCTGACCGACCCGGTGACCCTCCCGACCGGGGACAGCCGGGAATTCTTCAGCGCCCGCAGCCTGGCGCCGGGGTCGGTCTCGAACGCCCCGGCGGGGGTCTTCACCCGCCACAACTTCACCGGCTACACAGACTCCAGGTTCGGAACCCTTCTCGTAACCAACAACTTCGGCCTGGTAGGGGGAAGGGACGCCGAGTCGGACGACGACTACCGCTTCCGGTTGAACCTCAAGATTCAGTCGAGGGCGGGGGCCAACGAAGCCGCCCTGCGCCTGGAACTGCTGGAAATCCCCGGCATCCAGGATGTGGTCTTTGAGCGCCAGGCGGGGGCCTTTATCGTCTATGTCTACGGCATCTCGCCCAACGTTTCCCCCGGCCTCCTGCAGAATGTCCAGGACAGCCTCAACGATAAAGCCGCCTACCCCTTGGCCGGCCTGGCCGTAGCTCCTGACTTGGTGGGGATCAGCCTGTCCACCACGGTCGAGTTCAAGGCCGGGACCTCGGCGGAGGAGAAGAGCCTGGCCCTGTCGGCGGCGGCCTCGGTGGAGAATTTGCGTACCCCGGGTTCGCACGTTGTCTTCCGGAGGCAGGATCAACCGGGTCTCTGTCTCCACACAGCGCTTCTGCCACCGTGCAAATCCGCTGCCGGCCGGACCCCCAGGAACCCCAGCGGAGCCGCTCAGGATGCGGCGATGGGCGGGTTCACGGGCGGCGCAGGGAAG
>QHVQ01000003.1 GCA_003222305.1 Acidobacteriota bacterium
TCTCCCAGAAAGATTTCCAATCCGCGGGTATCTCCCACCGGATCGTCGCTCGGGCCATTGTCCCCGTAGAGGACCGCCACCACCTGATCGCGGCTCATGAGCGGCAACAGAACGCCGTCGACGGAAGGTCCTCCCAGCTGCTCCCACAGCCGCTTTTCCTCCGGATGATCCAGGGGTCCCCGCAAAGAGGTTTTTTGGGCGATCACCTCCGTCAGACGGCTGCCCGGAACCAGGGGAAGGGCGAGGCCGCGGTACTTCGGGTCGGCGCGCGACGCTCCTTTCCCTCCTCCGAATCCCCCGAGGCCCCTCACTTCACGCTCCGCGACTTCCAGCAAGATTCCTCTCTCGAAGTACTCCGAGGCGAGCCGCAGGACCAAGAGTGGAATCTCCAGCTCGCTTCCTGGGCGACGCAACTCTCCCAGGAGAGCGCCCAGGAGCGAGAGCTGGTCCACGACCCGGATGGTCTCGGCCCTCTCCTCTTCCGGCACACCGGCTAACTCCCCTGTCTCATCGCGCAGTATCCTGGCGCCGGTGCGAGCCAGTTTTTCGAGTGTCTCTCTGAGAGAGTGACCGTCCGCCGGCAGGATCGTGGGCTTCTCCAGTATGGCGCGGGCCCCCAGGGACCGGGCCGCTTCCTCCACCGTGGGGTCCACCCCTTCCGACATGAGCAGCACGGTTGCGCCGGGGAATTCCTGCCGGGCTCGGATGAGCAGCTCCAATCCCCCGGCGAATCCGGCCCCTCCCGTTTCAGGGACCACCAAATCGGTGACCAGCGACACGGGGGAGCCTGCTTCCGAGAGGAGCGCGAATCGCTGGTATGCCGCTTCGGGAGAGGTAAAGGTCTCGACCCGGAACCCCTCCTTTCGCCAAGTGCTTCCCAAGAGCTCTCGGTAGACCGCCCTCTCGTCTACGAGGACCACGGACGGCGCTCCCTCCCCGAGGAGCGCCTGAGGAGACGCGGCGTCGCCAGCGTTTGGCGTCGACCCGGGTTCGGAGACTCCGTAGCTGCTCAGGTCCGGCAGAAAAAAATGGTGGACCGACTCGGCTCCCCGGGCCTGCATTTCTTCCAACAGCATCTCCCGCGGATCCAGTCCTTCGGGAATCCGCAGGAGGGTTCCTTCCATGGAGTTCCTCCCCCGGCCCCGCCGCGCCGCGTCGCGTTGGCTCTCTTCCTGGGAATCCTCCTGCCCGGCGATCTCGAACCGGAACTCCCCATCCTTCCACCCGAGAAGCCTCCGGATCACGGCACGTACCTCTCCCACAACGACCTTGCGCACCTGCTCGGGATCCAGATAGGTCTTCGCCGCGAGAATCTGGAGAAGGGAATCGGTGGCCCTCCGGCATTCGCGGATGGCCTGGACCAGCACATCGTCGGGCACCAGCCGCTCCCGCCGGATTCCCCGGATGAGGGGTGACTCCTCACCCGGAAGATCAATGCCGTAAAGAAGCCCGTTTCGGAAGCGCAAGATGGCCAGCGAGTCTTCCTGGCCCAGGTAGAGGGTGCCGGAGCGCCGGCTGAGGCAGAGGATCTGCAGGATGTCGGAAAAGGGCAGGTCTCGTAGGCTTCCCACGAGGCTCAAGGCAGTATCCTCCGATGGCGGTACCCCCGGGCGGGGTACAACGGAGGAAATATAGGAACGAAACGTCCTTTTGCCAATCCATTCTTGGAAAAGGAGATAGTGCGATCGCTATTCCCTGATGGCCTTGACGGGCATCGAGGGGGAGTCTTGAGACTAACCCCTTAGCCTTGTTAGGCTTAATCGTTTACTTCAGAGGGGGGCTCGGGGGCTGGCAGCGCCTCCAAGCGCTTGCGGATTGCGTCCAGAACGCCATTGACGAAGACACCCGATTCCTCGCCGCCGAAGCGCTTCGCCAATTCGATGGCTTCGTCGATGACTACGATGGAGGGCGTCTGCGGCTGCTGGAGAAACTCGTAGACCGCCAGTCGTAGAACGTTGCGGTCCACGGCGGCGATTCGGGGGAGCCGCCAATGCTCCAGACCTTCACGCAGGACCGAGTCGATTTCGCTCAGGTGCCGAAGGGTTCCGTTGACGAGGGACTCTGCGAAATGGCGAGCATCCTCCGAGATGTTTTTCCCTTCCCAGAAGGTGAGGAAGGTCTCTTCGGCCCCGGTCTCCCCAACCTCGACCTGATAGAGCATCTGCAGGGCATATTCGCGTCCCCTCCGTCGATCGCCCATGGCGTATCATCACCTCGCCCGGCGCCGCCGACCTGGTCCCGAGGCGGGCTCTGCGGTATCCGGCTCTTCCAGCCGCCGGAACAACGACGCCATTCTCAACGCGGCGTGAGCGGCTTCCCACCCCTTATTGCTGCGTCCCCGGCCGGCCCGGTCCCGGGCCTGTCCGTCGGAGTTCACGGTGAGGACCCCGAAGGTCACCGGCACGCCGGTGGAGAGACCGATCTCTTGAAGACTCCTGCAAACCTCCCGTGCCAGGATCTCGAAGTGGAGCGTCTCGCCACGGATAAGCACTCCCAGTGCGATCACCGCGTCGGGCCGGGGCTCGTGCCGGGCAAGGATGCGAGAGACCGCCTGGGGGATCTCGAAGGCACCCGGCACCCGGAACACCCAGACGTTCTCTGGTTCCCCGCCGTGGTCCTGCAGGCAGCGCATCGCGCCGGCCAGCAGCAATTCCCCAAGCGTCGCATGGTAGTCACTCACGATGACTGCCAGCCTGAGGCTTGAGGCGTCGATTTCTCGGCTCAGCCTGCCGAGTGCGCGTGTGGCCACCGGGGCTCTCCTTGCGTGATCTTGCGGGCAGGAGTCATCTTAGGCCGAAGCCGAAGAAGCGGTCAAAGCCGTGCCGAAAGGGGAAACAAGGCCGCCCGGAGTACCTCGCTCCAGTGCGGGGCCAGCAGCGCTTTCAGGATGACATCAAGCAGAAGGCTCACCCCCGCCGCCGCGATCCAGGCCTTCTTCCCTTCCCATCGGAATGGAACCCATTTCAACCGCTGCAGGACGGGGCCCGCCAAGACCACTCCCAGAATGACGAAGGCTGCCACTCGGAGCAGCGCCCAGGGAGGCCACCCACACCGCAACACCACCGAGGGAGTGCGTGCGATGCTCAGGAGGCACCCTACATAGAAGCTCATATAGTTCATGAGGGCGGCCCCCAGGAGCAACGACAGCAGACTCCCGGAGACCCATGACAAGAGGACGAAGAGCGCGAGGTGAAAAGCATGCTCGGGCAGGAAAAGGCCCGGGCTGCTCTCCTTCCCGGTGCCGGTCCGGATCCAGGCCAGCATCTCGTCCCGGTACTCCTTGCCATGGATGATGGAGGCTTCGCCGGGGCCGGGAGCGTAAACTGCAAGCACCTCCACCGTGGTTCCGATGAGCGCCGCCCAGAGAAGCATCCTCCCCACGGCCACGGCCAGTCGCTCCTGCTTCAGGTCACGGACCATGAGCGGGTAGGCCGGCAGGATCTGGAGAACCGGAAGCAGCCACGGGAGCCGCAGGAAGTATCCCAGGAGAGTCAGAAGAGGCGTAGCGATCAGGAGGACGAGCCAAGACACTAGGTGGGATCCGTGTATTGCGTCATGCGGCCGAACTCTTTCAGCCGGGTCCGGATCTGCTCGGGGCGGAGGGACAGGAACCGACGGAGGCTGAAATCCTCCACGCAGAACGAGGCCATGACACTTCCCACCACCAGGGCCTGGCGGATGGAGCTGTCGTCCAGGCTTCCTTTCCGTGCCAGGTGGCCCATGAATCCGCCGGCGAAGGAATCTCCCGCGCCGGTGGGATCCACGGGATCCAGCAACGGGTAGGCGGGAACGGCAAAGTAAGAATGATTGTTGTAGAGCGCCGCACCGTACTCGCCGCGCTTGATGATCAGGGAACGGGGACCGTAGCCGAGAATCTTCCGGGCGGCGCGGACCGTGTTCGACTCCAGCGCCAGCTGTCTCGCCTCCTCATCGTTGATGAGCAGGACATCCACTCCCTTGAGTGTCTCCCGCAGGGCCTCCCGTTTTCCTTCGATCCAGAAGTTCATGGTGTCGCAGGCCACGAGCTTTGGCTGTTTCACCTGCTCGAGGACCGAGCGCTGCAGGTCGGGATCGATGTTGGCCAGGAACAGGTAGTCGGCTCTTCGAAGTCTCTCGGGCAGGACGGGCTTGAACTCCCGGAAAACGTTGAGCTCCGTGGCGAGAGTCGTGCGCTGGTTGATGTCGTCTCCGTAGACACCGCTCCAATGGAAGGTGTTGCCGGGCAGGTGCGAGAGCCCCGACGTATCGATCTCCCGGTCGCGGAAGATCCGGATGTGCTCCTCGGTGAAGTCCTGGCCGACCACCGCCACCAGATGGACCGGCGCGAAGAATGAGGCAGCCACCGAAAAATAGCTGGCCGATCCCCCCAGCACCCCGTCAGCCCGTCCAGCCGGCGTCTCAATCGTGTCGAACGCTACCGAGCCCACCACCAGAATGGACACCCTCGCCTCCCTACTTTTGAAGATACCGCCCCAGGATCAGGTCAAGCCTGCGGCGAGTCACCTCAGGGATCCGAGCCGGGTCCGTGAGAATGGCGTTCTGGAGCGCCGTGGCGCAGGGGCAGGTCCGGGGGCCGGCGAGGCCCATTACCGCGGCGGCGATGGCCCGCTGCGCCGTCTCGGCATTCTGTCTCAGGCGGCCCACGACCATCTCGACCCCCACAGGCTCCTCGTCTTCATGCCAACAGTCATAGTCCGTGGCCATGGCCAGAGTCGCATAGCAGATCTCAGCTTCCCGGGCCAGCTTCGCTTCCTGCAGATTGGTCATGCCGATGATCGAAGCACTCCAGCTCCGATAGAGGTGGGACTCGGCTCGGGTGGAGAAGGCGGGGCCTTCCATGCAGACGTAAGTGCCTCCTTCGTGCACCTTGGCTCCGGCGTTGCGGGCCGCCTGCGCCAGGACCCGGGCGAGGTCCGGGCAGACGGGATCCGCGAAGGCCACGTGCGCCACCACTCCTTCTCCAAAAAAAGTCGAGATCCGACTCCGCGTACGGTCGATGAACTGATCGGGCACCACGACATCCAGCGGCGCGATCTCTTTCCGCAGGCTCCCCACGGCGGAGACGGAGATGATTCGCTCCACCCCCAAGGATTTGAAACCGTAAATGTTGGCGCGGAAGTTGATTTCGGAAGGCAGAATCCGGTGTCCTTCGCCGTGCCGTGCGAGGAAAGCCACCGTCATGCCATGCAGTTCCCCTACGCGGTACGGGTCGGAGGGGGCGCCAAACGGCGTTTCCACGGTGACCGACTTTACGGACGCAAGCCCGTGCATCTGGTAGAGGCCGCTCCCTCCAATCACCCCTACCCTGGCCTGTTCCAATGCAGCCTCCCGTCTCATGGGCTTGGCCAAAAACGGCGCAAAGCCTAGCACAAAGCCCCAGCCCACTCCAGTGCCGCCTCTTCCCCCGCCCTCACCAGATCCGTGGCCTGGTCGGGACGGAAGAATATCGCTCCGATCTCCTCCACGCGAGGGCACAGCCGGATGAGACGCGGGCCGTATCTTTCCTGGAGCCTGTCCCAGCGCCCCGTCTTCCACTCCCGGAAGCCCCGGATCACCTGGAGGTCGACCGCCAGAACCTTCTCCGCCGAGAAGGGTGGCTCGAAGGCCCGCTCGACCGGTACCGAGTGACTGAAACCGCCGTCGATGAGCCGGTAGGTCCGCCCGCCCGACTTCCAGGTGACCCAGGGAAAGAGCCCCGGGATGGAGGCACCCCCCAGGGCCGCCCTTCCCGCGGGCACGGGGCAGTCGCCACCCGTGCACGCGAATACCTCCCCGCCGGTCGAGAGATCCAGCGCCAACACTCCGAGGACTCGAAGTCCGAAGTGGAGCCGCTCAAGGTCCAGATGGCGGAGGCGATCCAACTCTTCTCGAAGGGTTGCCAGCGCCGGAGAACCTTCGCCCAAGAGGAGCGACTGCCGGCGGAGGAGAAGGCCCATGGCAAAAAGCCGCGGGGTGCTCAGCATCGAGAGCAGGCGAACAATCTCGTCGGGCTCGTAGCCCAATCCTGCGTAAAAGCAGGCCACCAGTCCGCCGATGCTGGCACCAATGACAGAGTCGATGGGAATTCCGGCCCGCCGCAGCGCGCGTAGCACACCGGCATGCGCGAGACCGCGGAATCCGCCGGCCCCCAGGACCAGGCAGATTCCTGCCCCCGCTTCTGGCTTCAACGCTTTCCCAGAATCGGCACGCTGAGGGAGAGAATAGCACCCGCTGGTCCGGCTCGAAGGCTGGTCTTCACTGCGGACGGCAGGTTTCGCAGGAGCGGTTTCAAGCGGGACGCGCTGAGTCGATGTCGGGACACTCGCAGGGTTAGGCGGAGATTGCTGCCGGAGGTCTTGAGACTTAGGCGAGCGATCCCTGGGCTCTTCGGCAGCTTCTCCACCACGCGATCCATGGCCCGGCGCAGCGAGGCCGATGCCGGTCGCGAGATACGGTAGAGTTTCAGGTAGAAGTGGATCAAGTCCGTAAGCACGAAGGAGAAAGTCGGGTCTAGAGGGACCACCAGAAGCGTGTAGCTGTCGGGAATCCTGGCCAAAGGTCCCTCTCCCGCTGGCCCTCCCGCACGCTCGGGCGAAGGCTTTTGGCATCTTATCGGAGGCCTTTTCGCACTGTCAATGCATAGGCGTGTGTGAAAACCGGACACCCGTTAACGGTTCGGCCTGCTTCCCTTGCCCCGATCCCGACGCTTCCCTATATTGTCCCGGAGTGCATCTCTGTCAGGAGACCGCCAAATGACGGGGAAGGATTCCCCGGAGCGCGCCGCCTTCACCGCCTATGCCCTGCTTCTAGGTCTGGGAGGTTTGTGCGTGGCCGGGGCCTCCCTCCGTGAGAGTGGCGACCTGTTGCCCACCCACGCATGGTTCGTCACGCTCTTTGCGCTCCTGATCGGCACCGCGTGGCGCTTCCCGTTTGCCATCCGTCCCCGCGCGCGGATGTCGATGGATTATGTCTTTATTATCGCCGCCCTGGCCGTGCTCCCGCCGCCCCTTCCCAATGCGGTGGGGATCGGGGCCGTCCTGCTCGGAATTCTCCTGAGCCGCGGGGAAGCCCCTGCGACGCGGCCGGGTCTTGCCCTTACCTGTTTGAACGCCGGCGTCCTCTTCTTCACCTTGGCGGTCGGGGAGGTTTTGGCGTCGACTCTGCGCGGGCTCTGGAGCTTCTCTCGCCTGACCTGGTGGAATACCCTGGCCGTGGTGAGCATGTTCGTGGCCCTGAACCTGCTGAACCTGGTCCTTCTCTCCCTGGCCGTGCACCAGCGCGGAGGCTCGGCCCTGGAATTCGCCCGTTATCACCTCTTCTACATCTCGCCGTTTGAAGTGTTCACCATCCCCCTAGTGCTTTCTCTCATCTCCCTGTACGTGAACTCTGGGCCGGCAGCGTTCTCTGCTTGTGGGTGTCGCTCCTTCTGGTGAGCTACCTGTTCCACCATCTGAACCGGGTCGAAGAGGGAGTTCGTCGCGTGAACCAGAGCTTGAGTGATCGCACCGCGGAGCTCGCGGCCCTCAATTCCATCGGCAAGGAGGTCAGCTCGAGCTTGGACCCCGCCATGGTCAGCGCCGTGGTGGCGCGTCACTGCAGGCAGGTTTTTCCCTCGGGTACATTCTTCATCGCCATGTCCGACCCCGAGAAGCACGAAATCATCTCCCGGTTCGTTTATCGCGACGAAGGCTTGCGCGCCGAGGAGCGTCTGCCGGTTGGACGTGGATTCGTGGACTGGACACTGAGAACGCTGCGTCCGCTCATGATCCATGACCTTCTCGCGGAGGGGCGGAACCTGCCCTTTCCGCCCATCACCCACGACCCCACGATCCGCTCCATCCTCATGGTTCCTCTGGTGGTGGAACGAAAAGCCACAGGAGTGATGGGGGTGGTGGAATCCGCCGCAGGAAAATTCGACATCGATCGCCTCTCCGTGCTCACGACCATCGCACAGCAGGCGGCAGTGGCCATCGAGAATGCGCGGCACTACCAGCTGGCCACCCGGGATCAGCTCACGGGACTCTACCTGCGCCACCACTTCTTGCAGCGGCTGGCCGATGAACGGACTCGCGCCCAGCGCTACCGGACCCCCTTCGGCGTACTGATGCTGGATCTTGACTCCTTCAAGGAGATCAACGACCGGCACGGGCACAACATCGGCGATCGCTTCCTGCGGCTCGCGGCCGACGCCATCGGGCAGAGCCTGCGAGGATCGGACATCGCGTGCCGGTGGGGTGGCGACGAGTTTTGCGTTCTGCTGCCGCTGGTGGACGTGGAGGCTGCGCGGGCCACGGCGGAGAGGATTCGTCAAGGAATCCAGGCCCTCTCCCTCTCTCTGCCCGGGATACGTGCCACGGCCAGCGTCGGAGTGGCCACCTACCCGACGGATTTCGACGGCAACGTCGAAGACCTGGTGAAGCGGGCCGATCAGGCGATGTACCGAGCTAAAGGGGAAGGCAAGGATCGCGTGGCGGTATATTCCCTACAGCGCAGCGAGAAGGTTCCCGTGACCGAGCCCGTCATCCCTCAATCTGGATGACCGCCTCGATCAGCGTGGAGCCCATGCGGATCTTGTCGCCGTTGTTCACCTTGGAATAGGCGATGAGACGGCCGTTGAGATAGGTGCCGTTGGTGCTGGCCAGATCCTTCACCACGATGTGCTGGGAGCCGTAAATCTCGAAGGCGGCGTGCTTCCGCGAGACGAGAGGATCCCCCAGAAGAATCTCTCCTTCCTCCCGGCCTACGGTGATCCGGCTGCGGGTCACTTCGAACACTTTTCCGGATTCCGTCCCTTCCAGCACCTTCAGGGAGAAGCGCAGCTCCTCCGGGATCTGCCATTCCCCTCCCGGGATCCCCGCCACCGTGAAGCCCGGGATCGTCGTCTCCCCCGGCCCGGGTGCGGGTGCCGGCTCTGCCGCGTCGATTTTCTCCCCTTCGGGAAGGCTTCGGGCCGGAACCACATACTCTCCCTCACAGCGGGGGCAGGAATAGTGTTTCCGCCCGCCGCCCCGGGGGTCGGTGGTGGCTTCCATCTTGGTCTGGCAGGCCGGGCAGAACATAGGCATACGGCTAATGCATTTCCTCCAGCCCCAGGTAACCGTGAAGACTCCGGCCCGTCCTCGCCTCGAATCTCTCCACCAGCGAAGGAATTTCCCCCGAAGGCATGTCCAGAAGGATTTTCTCGACGCGAGCGAGCGGGTAGAATACCAGAGACGGCGTAATCTGCGCAGGCCCCGATTCACCCAAATGTTGAAGCCAGTCGTCGAAGGCCATCAGGTCCACACCCAGCACGGAGGTGCCCGTGGAGTCCAGGGAGCGCATGACCCCCCAGAAGCGCTCCTTGGGATCCTTCAGATAGAGGATAACTACCGCGTCGGGGCGAATGCGATCCACACGAAACATGGAGGATGCCTCAAACCATCACGGTTTTCAGCGTTTCCGGATCCACCTTCAGCTCCGCCTCGGTGGCCTGGCGCACTTGCTCGACGGTGACCCCGGGAGCGATCTCCGCCAGGACCAGGCCGGCGGGCGTCACATCCATCACGGCCAAATCGCTGATGATGCGATGGACGACGCGCGCGCCGGTGAGGGGAAGGCGACATTTCTGCAGAATCTTCGGCTCCCCCTCCTTCGTAACGTGGGTCATCATCACCACCACCCTTCGGGCCCCCGCAACCAGATCCATCGCCCCTCCCATCCCCTTGACCATCTTGCCCGGCACCATCCAGTTGGCCAGGTTTCCTTCCTGGTCCACCTCCATCCCTCCGAGCACCGTGAGGTCCACGTGCCCGCCCCGAATCATGGCGAAGGAATCGGCGGAGTGGAAGTAGGCCGCTCCGGGAATCTCCGTGATGGTCTGCTTGCCGGCGTTGATGAGATCTGGATCCTCTTCCCCTACTTCGGGAAAGGGTCCGATCCCCAGCAATCCGTTCTCGGATTGGAGAATGACGGTCATCCCCCGGGGGATGTAGTTGGCCACCAGGGTGGGCATCCCGATCCCCAGATTGACGTAGAAGCCGTCCCTAAGCTCCAGCGCCGCCCTTCGGACGATGCGTTCTCTGCTCGATTCGCTTTTCATAGTTGGTGCCCTGGAAGATGGCGTCCACGTAAATGCCAGGGGTGATGACGGTGTCGGGATCCAGTGACCCCGGCTCGACCAACTGCTCCACCTCGGCAATGGTGGTGTCGGCGGCGGCGGCCATGAGTGGATTGAAATTGCGTGCGGTCTTTCGGTAGACGAGGTTCCCCAATCGGTCCCCTCTCCATGCCTTCACGAAGGCGAAGTCACCCCGAAGCGCCTTTTCCAGAAGATAAAGACGGCGGTCGAATTCCCGGACCTCCTTTCCCGTCGCCACCAGCGTCCCCACGCCCGTGGGAGTATAGAAAGCGGGAATCCCCGAACCCCCGGCCCGGAGCCGTTCGGCGAAAGTCCCCTGCGGAACCAGCTCCACCTCCAGCTCCCCCGAAAGACAAAGCCGCTCGAAAGTGTCGTTCTCTCCAACGTAGGTGGAAATCATCTTCTTCACCTGGCGCGACCGCAGGAGGATGCCGATACCGAAATCGTCGACTCCTGCGTTGTTGCTGGCTACGATGAGATGTTTCGTTCCCTTGTCCCTCAGGGCGGCGATGAGGTTTTCAGGGATGCCGCACAGGCCGAACCCCCCCATCAGGATCGTAGCCCCGTCGGGTATGCCCTGCACCGCTTCCCGTGCTCCGGAGATTACCTTGTTCAAGGCATTATCCCCGGCGCCTGCCGCAGCTCGACGAGCACCCCCCCCGTATCCTTCGGATGGAGAAAGGCGATGCGAGTCCCTTCGGATCCCACGCGCACCCCGCCTACCAGCCGGTAGCCGGCGCCGCTCAGGAGCCGGCAGGTCTCCTCCAGCGAATCCACCAGGAAGCAAAGGTGGTGGATTCCCTCACCACGCTGCTGCAGAAACCTTCCCACCGGCGAATCCTCCTCCGTGGGCTCCAGCAACTCCACCCTTCCCGCGCCGCGGCCCAAGACGGCGATCTTCACCTTCTCCCCCGGCACTTCCTCGATACCCTCGAGGGGCAGTCCGAGGAGGTCGCGGTAGAAGGGGAGACGATCGGCCACCTGCCTGACCACTACCCCCACATGATCCAGACGGTGGATCATCGTCGTCTCCCATTGGAGGGGACCCGGCGCCGCGGCTCGGCGAACCGGACACGGCCCAGCACTTCCTCGGCCGCGCTGTAGGGATCGCGCCGGCGAGTCGCCAGGTCCTCGGCGATGGCCTCCACTTCGTCCCGCGCCAGGCAAGCCTCTCGTGCCCTACGGTAAAGCCCCTCTCGGAACAACTCCAGGAACCGCTCCCGGCTCCGCTCCTTCTCCCGTTCTTCCCGGCTGGCGGTTCTTCCCTTCTGTCTCCGCCCCTGATCCACCGCCTGCATCAGCTCGGGGATCCCCTGTCCCGTGGTGGCCACGGTCTTAAGAATGGGGCTCTTGGCCATCCCATGATCGGGTGAGAGGGCCAGCATGGCCGAGAGCTCCGATGCCAACCGATCCGCCCCTTCCCGATCCGCCTTGTTGATCACGAACAGGTCGGCAATCTCCAGAATCCCCGCCTTGATGGTCTGAATGTCGTCCCCCAATCCCGGTGGGAGGACCACCAGGACCAGGTCGGCAATCTGGACCACCTCCACCTCGTCCTGGCCCACTCCCACCGTTTCGATGAAAATGACCCGGTACCCGCCGGCATCCAGCAGGTCGACCACATCGCGGCAGGCGCGCGAAACTCCGCCGAAATGGCCTCGGGTCGCCATGCTTCGGATGAAGACACCGGGATCGAGACAGTGTTCCTGCATGCGGATCCGATCTCCAAGGATGGCGCCCCCGGAGAACGCGGAGGAGGGGTCCACCGCGATAATCCCTACCTTCTCGCCCCGTTTTCGCCACCCCCCTACCATCCGGCTCACGAGACTGCTCTTCCCGGCGCCGGGGGGTCCGGTGATTCCCAGCACCAGGGCGCGGCCCGTTCTCGGGTAGATGGCTTTGAGGATGGCGCGCCCTTGGGTGCTCTCCTCTTCCACCAGGGAGATACTTCGGGCCAGGGCCCGCGGGTCTCCGGAAAAAAGCTGCCTCACGAGGGGCTGGACGGAAGCCACGGCGCTCAGACCGCCTCCAGTATGCGCCGGGCAATAATCAGGCGCTGAATCTCGGAGGTCCCCTCACCGATGGTAGTGAGCTTGGCGTCCCGATGGAGCTTCTCCACCGGGTATTCTTTCACATAGCCGTAGCCGCCGTGGATTTGAATCGCCTTATCGGTGACTCGCACCGCCACCTCCGAAGCGTAAAGCTTGGCCATGGAGGCGGCCAGGTTAATCTCCTTCCCCTGGACCTTCAAATGCGCCTGCCTCGATCTCGGTGGCTGAATCGGCCAGCATCCACTGGATGGCCTGGAATTCGCTGATGCTCTTGCCGAATTGCTGCCGCTGCTTGGAGTAGCTCAGAGCCGCCTCGAAAGCCCCCCGCGCCGTCCCAACCGCCATGGAGGCGATTCCGATTCGACCCGAGTCGAGGACCCGCAGCGCCCCTCGCAAACCCGCCCCTTCCTGTCCGAGCATCTGCGATTGATGGACCTTGCAGTTCTCCATCACCAGTTCCGCGGTGTCCGAGGCACGGCAACCCATTTTATTCTCGCGCTTGCCCGGCCTGAACCCCGGCATCCCCTTCTCCAGGATGAAGGCGGAAATCCCTCCGTGCTTGCCCGCTCCGGGATCGGTGACGGCGAAGACCACCGCGATGTCGGCGACCGAGCCGTGAGTGGCGAAGGTCTTCGAGCCATTGAGGATGAAGTGATCCCCCTGTCTCTCCGCCCGGGTCCGAGTGCCCCCCGCGTCGCTCCCTGCCGTGGGTTCCGTGAGACTCCAGGTGCCTAGCTTCTCCCCCCGGGCCAGGGGCACCAAGTACTGGCGTTTTTGCTCTTCCGAGCCCTCCAGGTAGATGTGGTTGCAAGGCAGGCCGTTGTGGGCCGCCACCGACAGGCAGATCCCGGGATCGACACAGGCGATCTCCTCCAGAATGATGGAATAGTCCACCATGCTCATCCCGGCGCCGCCGTACTCCGCAGGAAACGTCACGCCCGTCAGCCCCAGCTCCGCCAGCTTCTTGAACAGGTCGAAGGGAAATTCCTGGGTTTCGTCGAGGTGGGCGCTTCGGGGGGCGATCTCGGTGGCCGCGAACTCGCGCACCATCTTGCGGGTAAGCTGTTGTTCCTCGCCGAATGAAAAATCCAAGCCGCTCTCCGAGATTGACTCTAAAGCCAGATTTTGGAGAATCTTATCGCAGCATCTCGAAATGCGTCAAGAAAGGAAGATCAGGCTGAGGCCACGCGGCCGGCGGCAGCGGCCGCCTGGAGGATTTGGGCGCGGGAAACGTCCAGGTGGGTGACTAGGCGCAACCGGTCGGAGGCGATGGACAAGCACAGGACCCCCTCGGCTTTGAAGCGCTCAGCCACCAGGGTGGCGGGGAGCCGCGTGGTACGGAGAATGACGATGTTGGTCTCCACCTCCGCGGGGTCGATTTCGAAGCCCGGAATCTCGGCGAGACGCTGCGCCAGCAGCTTCGCATGGATATGATCTTCGGCCAGCCTGTCGATCATGGTCCCCAGGGCCACGATTCCCGCCGCGGCGAGGATTCCCACCTGCCGCATGCCCCCTCCCATGCGCTTGCGAGTTCGGATCGCTTCCTGAATGAACTCTCTGCTCCCCGCCAGCAGCGATCCAGCCGGTGCAGCGAGACCCTTGGAGAGGGTCACCATGACCGAGTCGGCGCCTTCCGCCAGCGTGCGGAGCGGGACCCCGGACGCCACCGAGGCGTTGAACAGGCGCGCCCCGTCGAGGTGCACCGTCAGGCCGCGACGACGCGCGGTCTCCACCACCTCTCTGAAGCGCTCCGGTGGATAGATTCCTCCCCCCGCCATGTTGTGAGTGTTCTCGAGGCAGAGCAGCCGGGCCCGACAGTTGTAGTAGATGGGAGACCGGATGGCCCCCTCCACCTGTTCGGCCGTGGGGAAGCCTCGCTCTCCCGGGACAGGGCGCGGCATGACGCCCGCGAAGGTTGCCATGGCCCCGAGCTCGTAGTTCATGATGTGACAGTTCGCGTCAAGGATGACCTCCTCGCCGGGAGGGGCGTGGACCATGACCGCCACTTCGTTCCCCATGCTTCCGGTGGGGACGAAGAGGGCGGCTTCCTTCCCCAGGAGCAGTGCCGCCTCGTCCTCCAACCGGCGAACGGTGGGGTCCTCCCGGTAGACATCGTCTCCCACTTCGGCTTCGGCCATGGCCTTGCGCATGGCCGCGGTGGGGCGAGTCACCGTGTCGCTGCGCAGATCAATCATCGGGGGTCCTTTCAGGGAAGCGGATTATAGCAGCCCCACCGCGCGCGGGCGCGCGCCACGTTGGCTATAATGGCTTGCCGTTCCTTCCAGGTTGCGGAGTCCTCTTGCCCAGCATGACTTTCCGACGTCCCAGCCCGGTCCCGGCGCTCCTTGGCCTGGGTCTCTTCCTTCTTTCAGGTTGCGGACCTGCGCCCCGTCCCGCCAGCGTCCTGCTCATCAGCATCGATACCCTGCGGGCGGATCATCTGGGCACTTACGGCTATGCCCGTTCCACGTCTCCCCGTATCGACGCTCTGGCGAAGGAGGGCGTCCTGTTCCAGAAGACCTACGCCACGGTGCCGCGCACCACCCAATCCGTGGCGACGCTGCTGACCGGACTTTACCCCAAGCACCACCGCGCCCGCGGACTCTTCTCTCCGCTCCTTCCGGCGAACACGACGTTGGCGGAGATCCTGAAGGACCGCGGCTATGCGACCTGGGCGGTGGTTTCCAACCTATTTCTTCAACCCGGGAAAGGGTTCGAGCAAGGATTCGACTCCTACTCGAACCCCAGGAGCCGCTTCGGTGGAGACAGCAGCTCGCAGATTACCGACGAGGCCCTGGCGAAGCTGCGCCAGGCCGATGAGCGCCCTTTTTTCCTCTGGGTCCACTACCTGGATCCGCACTGGACCTATGAGCCGGAGCC
The DNA here is from genome assembly GCA_003222305.1 of Acidobacteriota bacterium. Taxonomy (GTDB): domain Bacteria; phylum Acidobacteriota; class Polarisedimenticolia; order Gp22-AA2; family AA152; genus AA152. The sequence continues at coordinate 15,028 of QHVQ01000003.1, forward strand.
AGCCTTTGCTTCCAGGTTCGATCCCGGATATGAGCCGTCAGAGGCCATGAAGGCACTGCAGGAAGGAAAATTCCAGAAAGGGGACATCATCTTCAACAACACCCTGGCCGAGCCGGACCGTCGGCATCTGATCGCCCTTTACGACGGAGAGATCGCCCAGGTGGACGCCCAGGTGGGGCGCCTGATGGACGGCATTTCCCAAGCGGTACGGCGCGGGATGCTCATCGTCCTCACCTCGGACCACGGGGAGAGTCTCTGCGAGCACGGCTGCTGTTTTGCCCATGGTGAGACTCTCTATGATGACACGCTGCGCGTTCCCCTCCTGTTCATCTTTCCGGGAAAACTCTTCCCCGGTCAGCGAGTCGAGCGCAACGTGTCGCTGCTGGACGTGGCTCCTTCGGTCCTGCGTCTGCTGGGACTCCCCGGTCGGCCGGGAATGGACGGCATCCCGCTTTTCGCAACCACCGCGAACGGCTTTGTGCCATCGGGGAGTCATGACCTGCTCTTCGCAGAGACTGATTACCAGTTGATCCATGCGGCCAACCCGCGCTTTCTCCTGCGCGGAGCGCGCGGGCGGTGGAGCGGAGTGCGGCAAGATTCGGCGAAGCTGATCCGGATCCCACAGCCCGAGGGTCCCCTCCACGAGCTGTTCGACTTGGCCAGCGACCCCTTGGAGTCCCACCCTCTCCCCTCCTCCACGCTCCCGGAAGCGTCCCGTCTGATGCGTGAGCTGGATACCTGGACGGATTATGAAGAAGGAGCGGGGAGTCTCCTGGAAGATTCGCTCTCCGCGGAGCAGCGGCAGCGGCTTCGTTCGCTGGGATACCTGCAGTGAGCTCCGGCAAGTCGAACGCCTTCGAGTGGCGAGGGCTCAACGGTGGCTTGCCGCGTCCGGCGGCGGTAGCGCGATCTTGACGATGCGGGACGCCGGGGGTAGTCTTCGGGGCACAAACTCGAAATACTGCTGCAAGGAGGCTCGATCATGAACGCCCAACCTCGAGTCGGCATCTTCTCCTCCTCTCCAAAGTCGCGATGGCGCTGCATCCTGATGGTGGTTGTTCTGGGGGTCTTGAGCGCCGTCCCCTCACTCGCTCAGACCACCGATACCGGGGAGCACATTTACCGATTAGGCAGTCCAAGCACCTTCCAGCGGGGCTGTTTCGCGCCGTGCCTGTGCCCCGTGATGCAGAGCGGGAGCGAGGAGGGCACCTTCGTTCTGACGGCGGCCGGGACGGACGGACTCTTCAATAAGTATGTGGTCAGCGAGGTGAATTGGATCGTCGCCCTCCCCAGTGGCGAGACGGTGCGGGTGACGGGGAGCGGAAGCTTCAAGGTAGGCGGCGAATTCGCCGTCCAGCAACAGCTCTCGCTCGACTTGAAAGTGGGCAATGACCCCGTGGAGCACTTCGACAGCGGACTGGTGGCGGGTGGAGGCGACTTCCCGCGGATCGATATCACGATTTCCATCCATGGGCAGTATTGCTACGATACGGTGTTCCACATGGAAGCGGCGCCGGTGCCCCCGGAAGAGATTCACCCCTACCGGCTGCTCCCCGACAGCACGTTCCAGCAAGGCTGCTCTGGCCCGTGCGCCTGCGCACCCGGTGCGCAGCGGCCCGTTCGAGGCGGCTTCACCCTGGTGGAGCTCGGAAACGATCCTCTGTTCACCCGTTTCGCCGTGGTGCTGGTGAAATGGCTCGTGGCTCCCGACCCCACGTCGGCGACCTCCACGAGCACCCCGATCACCGGCGCAGGAAGCTATCGCGTGGGCGGGGAAGTTGCCGTCGAACAGCAGATGGCCCTCGATCTGAAAGTCGGCACGCTCTCGCCTGCCATTTTCGACAGCGGCCTCGTTCCCGGTGGGCAGAATTTCCCCCGGATCGACATTCGAATGACCAGCGGAGCCGGAAGCTGTGTCACCACGACTATCGACCTGCACGCCAAGCCGGCACGTCTCTCCACGACGTCGGCGGCGCCGACCCTAGAAGATCCTGCTTTCTGACCGGCCGATCCCCGAGTCTTGCACCCCCCTGGCCCTTCGCAGGCTTCCCTGAATATCGCCTCATCCGCACGCTAATCTGCCGGGCGCGTTGGAGCCCCAAGGACTAGAAAAGGCGGCAGTTCTCACACGGCCTTGAGGCGCTACGCCCGGAGTTTGCGGGGCCGGGAAATTGACCGTCCGGGAACCTTGATCGCCTCCTTACCGTATGGATATCCGACGAACTAAGACCGACGAGGTGGGGATTGAGCGGGTTTGCCATCGAGATTCAGGATCTCCACAAGACCTTCCGGGTCGGTTGGCACCGCATTCCGATCCGGGCGCTGGACGGGATTTCGCTGGCGGTGAGTCAGGGCGAAGTCTTTGGACTGCTGGGACCCAATGGTGCGGGGAAGACGACCTTGGTGAAGGTTTTGTTGGGGATCACGCGCCCCCAGGCGGGCCGGGCGGAGGTCCTAGGATTGCCGGTGGGGAATGTGCCGAGCCGGGGCCGCATGGGCTATCTGCCGGAGGGGCACCGCTATCCGCTGCACCTGACCGGCGAGGGGGTCGTCCGGTGGTTCGCGCGCCTCTCCGGAGTTCGCGGTGCGCAGATCGGCCCTCGGGCACGGAGACTTCTGGAACGGGTGGGGCTCACCCGTTGGTCCGGAGTGCGCCTGCGCAAGTACTCCAAGGGGATGGTCCAGCGCCTCGGACTGGCCGTAGCCCTGATCCACGAGCCGGAGGTGCTGTTCCTGGATGAACCCACCGACGGAGTGGATCCGGTGGGACGAGCGGAGATCCGTAAGATTCTGCAGGAAGAGAAGCAGCGCGGCACCACCATCTTCATCAATTCCCATCTGCTTTCGGAAATCGAGCGCACCTGCGATCGGGTGGCCATCCTCTCCCAGGGAAGAATCCTGCGGTGCGGCACCGTGAGCGACCTCACCGACCGAGGTCTTGACTATCGGGTAGAGGCCGGGACCGTGGCGCCAGCGGTGGTGGAAGCGATCCGGGCGAACGGAACTCCCGTGGAAGCCACGAACGGCTGTCTCCACTTGCGCGTGCCGAGCCTTGAAAGGCTGAACGCTTGCCTGGACTCTCTGCGCAGCGCAGGGTGTCTGATCCGCCAGGTGACTCCGGAGAGGAGCACCCTGGAAGAAAGCTTCATCCAGATCCTGGGAGAAGAGGAGACGAGGCCGTGATGAAGCTGCTGGCGGTGGTGGATGGGACGATTCGGGAGTCCATGGCCAAATTCACATTTCTGGCCTTTGCCCTCATGTCCACGCTGATGCTCCTGGTGGTGACCTTCGCGGTCAACCTGGACGTGGTAGATGGGGCGCTGGCGGCAGCCCGGCTGTTCGGGCAGGACATCCATCTGGGAGGGCAGCGGATCGCCATCGACGAGCTGGTGAGCGGGATCCAGACCGGCCTCGCGGGGTTTGTGTTTGGAGTCGGCCTGTTTCTTTCCATCTTTGCCACCGCCAATCTGGTGCCGGTGATGCTGGAGAAGGGGTACGTGGACCTGCTCCTCTCGAAACCGCTCTCCCGGCCCGCCCTCTTCCTGGGCCGCTACCTCGGTGCCCTGAGCGTGGTCGGCTTCAATCTTCTCTACCTGGTGGTGGGAGTCTGGGTGGTTCTGGGGGTCAAGACCGGGATCTGGAAACCGGGGCTTCTGAAGGCGGGGGGGATCATCCTACTGACGTATGCCATCTTTCTCGGATTCATGATGATGGTGGGCGTGTTCACGCGCTCCTCCTCCATCACCATCATGCTCTCGTACTTCCTCTTCCCGCTGACTTTGTTTCTGTTCTTCCGTGACAACTTGACGGTCATGCTGACTCACAAGTGGGCCATCTTCATCCTGGACGGCCTCTATTGGATCCTGCCCAAGGTCCACGAAATCGGGATGATCCTGGGATCGCTGGCTCTGGGCAAGCCGGTGGGCTCCCTGGCTCCACTGCTCTCCTCCGCCCTCTTCGGCGCCGGCTGCCTGGCGCTGGGCACGCTCTACTTCACACGGAAAGACTACTAGCGTTCAACCCTGAAAGGAGGGTTCCATGCTGCGCCGGCTCAACATTCCATCGATCTTCGAGACGCTGGGCGGGTTCCTGCTGGCCATCGCTCTGCTGGCCATGCTTTTCGCCTCCTTCTCCCGGCCCGCCTCGGGCAAAAGCTCCCCGCAGACTCTGGCCCTTCTGCCCGGCTCGGCGGAATTCGTCGTATCTCTGGACACCTTCGCCCTGCGCAAGAGCGACTTGGTGGCGGAGATGGAGAAGCGCTTTGATTCGGTTCCCGAGGCAGCGGAGAACTACCGGCGGTTCGTTCGGGAGACCGGAGTGGATCCCCGCCAGGACACCGACCAGGTCCTCATGGTGTTGCGCCACGCCGAGGGGGCCGGCGATTCGGGCTTTCTGATCATCGCGCAGGGACGTTTTGGGTCCAACCGTCTGGTGGACCTGGCGCAGGAAAAGGGCGGCAGCACGGTGGCGCTCGCGGACGGAACGAGGGTTTGGAGTTCGCGCTCCTCCTCGAACCGAGAAGCGGCCGAGGCCTCTCAGAAGATCGTGGCCCTCGCCCAGCCCGACCAAGGGACGGTCCTGTTCGGCCAGGAATCGGAGGTGCTTAGAGCGCTGGATGTCCTCGCCGGTCGCAAGCCTCCCGAACCCAAGGGCCCGAAGCTCCGCGAGCTGCTCTCCGGTGTGGACCGCCGCGCCCCTGCCTGGGCCGTCCTGAATTCTTCCGTGCTGGCGGGAAGGCTCTCCAGCGAAATCGCCCAGAAGGATCCGAGTTGGAACCCTGGGGACGCGGTCTCCAGAGTGGAATCGGTGACCTTCATGGGCTGGGCGGGCAAGGACGTGACGGTAAAGGCCCGAGTGACCGCGAAAGACCTTGAGACGGCGGGGCTCCTGGCCGATGTTGCCCGCGGTGCGCTGGCGGCAGGAAAGCTGGCCGCCAAGGATCAAGACCAGGAGTTGCTCAGGATTCTCCAGGAGACAAAACTTACGCAGGATGGGACAATCGTCGAGATCGAGGCGCGCATTCCGGCGTCCAGGTTTCAGCTGAAGCCGATCGAGGCCGCCGAGAGGTAGCTCCCGTGCGGCAACCGGGATCCGTAGCTTTATCAGCGGGCCGGCATCGGCGCTTGCCAAGCACGGAGTCCTGCCTCGTCTACGAGCCCCGCGCAACGCGTTTGACAAACTCTCCGGTGGTGGTGTCCACCAGGACCCGCTCACCGGCTTCCAGGTAGACGGGCACGCGGATCACCGTCCCGTTGGCGAGCGTCGCCGCCTTGGTTACCTTGCCGCTGGCCATGTCGGAGCGTCCGCCCGGGCCCGCCTCCACCACTTCCATCTCGATGAATTGCGGCAGCTCGACGCCGATCACTTTCCCCTCGAATACCACCGAGCGAAGGGTCACCCCTTCAATGATCCACTTCACCGCGTCGCCCAGGGTGGACCGGTTGAGGTGAAACTGCTCATAAGACTCCTCGTCCATGAAATGGAAGTCGTCCCCATCGGCATACAGGAAGTTAATCTTCCGCTTGCCGAGGTCCGGCTCCTCGAAGCGGTCGCCCGACTTGAAGGTCAGGTCTTGAAGCGCGGAGGTGAGGACGTTGCGCGCCCGCACCCGTACGAGCGTCGCCGCCCCGCGCGCCGAAGGGGTCTGCACCGTGTATTCCAGAATGATGTAAGGCATCCCCTCCACCAGGATGGGGAGCCCCTTCCTGAAATCCGCCGTGGAGATCAACTCGCCTCCCTGCGCTCGCGCCGCATCGTGGCGCCGGCTCGACCATCAAGCTTTGATTCGCTGCAGAGCGTACCCGAGCCGAGGCTCGGCGATCAACACCCACGCCTACCTTGCGCTTCCGTGGGGAGGAGGAAGAGTCGGCTCGGAATGAGCTGCCGGGGCCGCGAAGCATCCTTCAGACGAAGACTTCGAAGATCTCGTTGGCGATGGTGTAGCTTCGGCGGGTGAGGCGCAGTCGACTTCCGTCGAGCCGGATGAAGCCCGCCTCCTCCAGATCCAAAATGGCCTGACGCCGCTCCCCCAGCGGATCCTCGACGCCATAGGCCCTGCCAACATCCGCCAAATCGATTCCCTCGATTAGCCGCAGGCCTGCGAAGATGGCCTCTTCGAGCCGCTCTTCGACCCCGCCCTCCATCCCCTCGCGCTGCGGAGGTACGCCCCGCTGCGCCGCTTCGAGGTAACCCTCCAGATCGGCGAGCTCGCGGAAGCGACGGCCAGCCAGGTAGCTCCAGGCGGACGGCCCGAAGCCCACGAAGGGCATGTCAGTCCAATACTTGAGATTGTGCTTGCACTGCTTGTCCCGGTGCGCAAAGTTGGAAAGTTCGTAGTGCAGGAAGCCGGCCCGGGTGAGCGCCGCCCGGGTCAGCTCGTACTGTTCCGCTGCGTCATCCTCGGTGGGAGCAGGCAGCTCGCCGCGCTCGATTCGCGCGCGCAGGGCCGACTGCTTGTCCATCTCCAGCAGGTATACGGAGAGGTGATCGGGCTCCAGGGAGAGGGAGGTCTGCAGATCTCTTTTGACCGTCTCACGGCCCTGCCCGGGAAGCGCCAGCATCAAGTCGAAGCTCACATTATCGAAGCCGGCGGCACGGGCATCTTCGATGGCCTCCATGGCGCGTCGGGCGGTGTGGGCCCTCCCCAGCGTCGAGAGGATGGCCGGTTGAAAACTCTGAACTCCCAGGCTCAGCCGATTCACACCCAGAGATCGAAACGCCCGCAGCTTCTCGCGACGGATGCTCTCAGGGTTGGCCTCCATGCTGATTTCCACCCCGGGGAGCAGCCGAAAAGTCGCCCGCAGGGATTCCATCACTTTTTCGAGATCGGCCGGCTCCAGAAGCGAGGGCGTCCCTCCGCCAAAATAGAGTGTGTCCACCGCGCGCCCGGTCACTTCCAGATCTTCGGAAGAATTCCGAACCCCCGCAGCCAGGGCCTCCGCGAAGGTGCGGACCTGAGATCCGTCGGAGTAGGCCTTGGTGTAGAAATCGCAGTAGGTGCAGTGGGACACGCAGAAGGGGGCGTGGAGGTAAACCCCCAACGGGACCTGCTCGTCGAACCCTTGACTAGATGACACCCAAAGCCTCCCCCTTCAGCCAGCCGGATCGCCCGTCAGGGATGGTCACCTGGGTCCACTCTCCCCGGTGGGAGTGGATCGTCACCTTGGTCCCTTCATGGACGGAAGCCAGCAGCGTGTTGTCCGCCCCCGGCCCGCTATAGACCTCCAGCTTGTCCGTCACCACGATCGCTTCATCGGAGGCGTTACGCGACCGGGCCTGCAGAGCCATCCATCCCCCGGCGACCAGGGCCAGACAGAGAAGTGCCCCGGAGAAAATCCCCGCCAGCGTGGCCGCTTTTCGCCCCCGGCCGAGGATCCAGGCTCCGGCGAGGAACATCGCAAGCAGGTAGAGGAGCACGAAGAGGCGCGTTACCTGTTCCAGGCTGAGGAGGCCCATGCCCCTCTCGAGCAGCGCAATGAGGAACGGCCTTTCATCAGGAGGTATCCTGTCGCGAATTCGCAGTTCAGCGTACTTGAGGTTCTCCCGAGCATCGAGGTCGGCGGGATCCAGCCGGAGAGCCTTCTCGTAGAAGAGAATGGCCCGGCCGATTTGATTCTGCCTGAAGCAGACATTCGCCAGATTGTAGTAGACATGGCTGTTTTGGATTCCGCGGCTCAAAATCTGTTGGTAGGCCCGCTCCGCAGTCTCGTAGTCCCCTTTCGAGTAAGCCTCGTTCCCTTGGCTGAAGAAAACCTCCGGTGAGGCCGTGGACGTCCCCTCCGCAGCCCGGACGCTGGAGCCCAGCACCAGGCACGCGGCGAGGCCCAGGCCCGCAGCGACACCTCTCATGTTCAAGCGACCTTCACGCTCCCTTCCAGCGTCTCCACCACCGAGGCCGCTTCGCTGAAGGCCCTTTCCATCTCAACGGGCTCAGAAGCAGCAGGAGCGAAGCGCGCGAAGTCGCAGGTTTCGAGGCAACGCCGGAAGCGCCCCCGCACGAGAGGATCCACACCCCGGAGCTGCAGAAGTTCCTCGATGCGATCATACGTCAGGCCGGAAGCGGGGACGCCGATTTTATCGGCCAGATAAGTGGTGAGGGCCGAGGCCAGTTCCTGATAGAAGACCCGTGACTGGTCGCGGGAAAGGTGGCCCCGAGCTCGGGAGAGACGCTTCTTCGCGGCCCGGCGAGCCCGGCGCTGCCGCACCCGCGCCTCGCTCCCCGCCATCTTCGCCTGCCGTCTTACCACCAGAAGGAGGCCGACATTGAACAGCAATGGCGCCAAGAGAAGTCCGAAGAACAGGCGTGATCCGTAAAAGGCTTTCCCTTGATCCGAGAGCTTGCCGCCCGCCAGCTTGATGTAACGGATGTCGGCTCCCAGCACCGGGATATCGGCCCGAGCGGGAATCGGTTGGATCGGCATCTCAACCGTCTCGCTGCGCGCCACATCGAGATGAATCGCCTTGCTTTCCAGCACACGGTACTGGGCGGTCTCGGAATCAAAAAAAGCGAAACGGACGGGAGGGATCTCTTGCCGGCCGGGTGCCAGGGGGATCAGGACATAACTCCAGGACTTGCTCCCAACCAGCCTCCCAGCCTTGGCCTGCATCGACTCCTCCACTTTGGGGTCGTAGCGCTTGAAATCTGGCAGCGCGGGGAGGGAGGGAGTTCCCAGCGTGTTGATGTTGCCCTGCCCTTCCACGACGACCTTCAGCCCTACCGCGTCATTCACCTTCGTCTCGCTCCGGTCGCTCTTTACGGAGAGAGCGAAGCGCCCCACCGCTCCATTGAACTCCGGAGGGCGCCCCGCCTCGGGAAGTTCCTTGACCCTGAGGGTCACCGCCTGGCTGGAGCGGAAGATGCCCTCGGTAGGCTGGAAGAAGAACGAATCGAAGGGGTCCCCGCCGCGGCGGCGGGCCACAAAGTGAAACGTCAGGGACGGGATGGTAAGGGTTCCTGGACTCGTCGGAAAGAGTGCCTTCTTGAGTACCGTGTACTCCATGAAGCTTCCTTCCTTGCGGTTCACTGGCCTGGCGTCCCACTTATCGTCGGCCTTGATGTCCTCCGCCCAGAAGCCCTGATACGTGGGCTGGTCCTGGAGGGACAACTGAACGATCTCGTACTGCGTGTAGACCTTGTAGAGAAGCGTCACCTGCTCGCCGGGGTAGACCTCGGTCTTGTCTACCTGCGCCTCCACAAACAGGCTGGACTGCGAAGCCGGAGGCGACGCCAGCCTCCGGCGCATGCGGGGATCGGCGAAGGGGGATGGCTGCGGAGCCGGTCCGCTGCCTCCCGTTCCCCCCTGGGTGCCCCCCGCCACAACATCCACCCGCAGCATGGCGGTCCGGTACACTTTGCCGCCCAAGGTAACCGCCACGGGGGGGATGGTGTGAGCGCCTCTGCCCTGCGGAAGAAGGGTCCAGGTGTAGGTGCGTGAGGCGGAGGTCTGGCCGTTCACCCAGCGGAATTCCCTCGAGAACGCAGGTCCCGCAGCTACGGTGAAGCCGGGTACTTGGGAGAGCGTGGGGGGTTCGTCGGGTTGCTGACTGGTGCCGCTGATTAGAATGCTGAACTGTACCTCGTCTCCCTCCTGCACCTGGTTGCGATCCACCGAGGCACGCACCTCCACCTCTTGGGCGAAAGTCGCCGGGAGGAAAGCCAGCGTCAGTGCGCCGGCGGCCAGGAACGGAGCCCTCCTCGTCACCAGTCCTCGTCCACCTCCTTCGGCTCTTCCTGCTGCGACTCGAGGCGCCGCTTTAGATTCGCCTTTTCGTCCTCCTGCAGAGCGCTCAGGATCCGCTCCGCCTCTTCCCGGCTCAGGCTCCCCTTCTGGGGACTCGCGGCTTGCTTCTGCTGCTTCTGCGGATCCTGCTTCTCGCCGTCGTGCGCCTTGGGATCCTGCTTTTCTTTCTGGGGGGAGGGGGAAGGCTCGGGCTGTTGCTGTTGTCCCGACGGCTGTGGACTCTGCTTCTGGTCCTTGCCCTGGGATGGTTGTTGCTGCTTCTGCTCCTTCATGCGGAGCAGCGCCAACTCCAGATTCCTCTTGGCGTCCTGGTCTCTGGGGTTGAGCTTGAGCGCCCGCTGATAGGCCGACGCAGCTTCCTGGAATTGCTGCTGGTTGAAGAAGGTATTGCCCAGGTTGTAGACCGCCTTTGGATCCAGCGAGGCGTCGGCCGCCGCCAGTGCACGGCGGTACTCTTCGCGAGCCTTCTCCGCTTCTCCCTGGCGGAAGAAGACGTTTCCAAGGTTGTAGTGGAGCTGAGGCGAGTCGGGTGCCTCCAGCTGAGCCTCCGTGTACTTCTTCAAGGCCTCCGGATACTTCTTCTCCTTGTACAGATGATTTCCTTCCGCATTCTTAGCTCTTGCCGAGGCCAGGAGCGGGGAGGTCACACTCGCCGCGCAAATCGCTGCCCAGATCACGAACCCTGCGACAGCCCCGTGGTCCTTGGTCGCGATCGGGGGTCGCTTCCCGTACCTCGTCGTCCGGAAACCGCCACGTCTCACTTCTGCTCCCTACGCGGGAAAAGCCGCCCTCCCAGCCCGGCCTCCAGGATCAGTGCTCCCAGAGCGAGGGACAGGGGTATCTGGAACCGTTCCTCGTAGGTGGTGATGAACCGGGATCCGACCTGGCGGTGTTCCATCCGGGCGATCCGATCCTGGATTTCCCGGATTTCCCGCCCCTCCGGGGTCAGGGGAAGGTACCGCCCCCCCGCCGTTTCGGCGATCTCCGCCAGCTTCACAGGGTCAAGACGTGAAGTGACAATTCGTCCCTGACGGTCCTGCTTGTAGGCAGGGGCGCCGCCCGCCGACCGAATGGGAATCGGAGAGCCGGCCCCTGTTCCGACCCCAAGAGTATAGATCACGACTCCCTGCGTCCCGGCCTCCTTCGCCGCCGCCAGCGCGTCGTGCTCGTGGTCTTCCCCGTCGGTGATCAACACGAGGGGCTGTGGCCAGGGCGGTCCCGGGGACCGGGACCAGACCGGGGTCGAGAACGTCCAGGAAATCCTTCGCCGCCGCGTAGTCCAGCGTCAACGGGCAGGCGACGTAGGCCTCCCCTGCGAAGGCCACCAGACCCACCCGGTCCCCCTCCAGGGAATCGATCAGGGAGGCAACTTCCTCACGAGCCCGGGCGAGGCGACTCGGCTTGACATCCTCCGCCAGCATGGAATTGGAGACATCCATGGCGATCACCACGTCGACTCCCTGACGTCGCACTTCCTCCACTTTGGGACCCCACTGGGGCCGAGCCAAGGCCAGCGACAGGAAGGCGGTGCCCAGGAGAAGAAGCGCCACCCGCACCAACCAGCGCCCCCCTCCCGGCGCCTCCACAAGTCTGGTCACGAGTTCCTCCTGCCCGAAGCGCTGCAGGAGCCGGCGCCTGCGGATCCGGACCAGGGTCAGAAGAATCCCCAGGAACGGGATCAGGAGCAGCAGCAGGAGGGCGCGGGGCTCAGCGAACGGCACGGCCGATTTCTCCTCACGGAAGCCGGCGGAGGCGGCCCTGGGCCAGGACGACCTCCGTCAGAAAAAGCAGGACCCCCGGCACCAAGAACAGCGGAAACAGCTCCCGGAATCGAGTGTACTTCTTGACCTTTATCTGGGTTTTTTCCATCCGATCGATGCGCCGGAAAATCTCTTGAAGGCTCCGGGTGTCGGTGGCGCGGAAGTAGAGCCCGCCGGTGTTCGAGGCGATGGCTTTCAGGCTGTTCTCATCGATGTCGGCCGGCAGGTAGACATAGCGCTTTCCGAAGACCGGATCCTCCACGGGATAGGGTGCCTCCCCCTCGGTGCCGACCCCGATGGCGTAGATCTTGATTCCCAGCGCTCGGGCCAGGGCGGCGCCCGTCGCCGGATCGATGGCTCCCCGGTTATTCCGCCCGTCGGTGATCAGGACAATGACGCGACTCTTGGCGCGGGAGTCCTTCAGGCGATTCACCGCTGTGGCCAGCCCCATGCCGATGGCCGTTCCGTCCTCGTTGCGTGGCGCCAGCTGGATTTCTTCGAGGAACGTGTTGAGCACCGAGTAGTCCAGGGTAAGCGGGCAGCGGGTGTAGCTCTTCTCCGCGAAGCACACCAGGCCGATCCGATCGTTCTGGCGCCCCCGCACGAACTTGGCCACGGTTTCCTTGGCGACGTGCAGGCGGTTACGGGGCTTGAAGTCCTCCGCCGCCATGCTCCCGGAATTGTCCAGGGCCACCACGATGTCGATCCCTTCGGTGAGGACCTCCTCGTCGGTCTGGCCGGCTTGGGGACGGGCCAGGGCCACCACCAAAAGGGCGAGACAGGAAAGGCGCAGGACGAAAGGGGTGTGCCGGAAGCGTAGCGACCAGGCTGGGCGGAGCTTCGCGAAGAGAGTCAGATCGGAGTAG
>QHVQ01000044.1:0-1543 GCA_003222305.1 Acidobacteriota bacterium
CAACATGGGCGGCCAGAATGTCCGCTTCGGCATCGCCACGGTCAAGGTGACCGCGGGAATCTTCATCTACCCCGGCACCGCGGCGGAGCGGCAGGTGGCGCAGCGCATGACCAAGGTGGTGACGTCCGAGGTCCCATACCCGGGCGATTTCGGGCCCCTGACCTCCTGCAACTTTCTCAGCGTCGGGGGTGACTTCCAGATTCACTGGGGCTTCATCCTCGCCGCCGGCCAGTTCCAATTCAACACCTCCAACCTCAACAACAAGATGGACAGCGGGTTCCCCTACGACGATTCGGGGGCCGCTGGTTTCCCCGACACCCACATCACCGGGGCGAAGCTCACCGCCTTCCTCAATGCCACCGACAATACGCTGGAGGACCCCTGGTTCGGCGCGAAGTCGGGCGAGGAGATTCTGGATAATTCCGGAACTCCCCTGGGAACGGCCGCCAACCAGCCCTGGCCCTTTAGCTGCACGTCGGCCACCGATGCCAACTGCACAGATGACGATCACAGCAACCTGTTCCAGAACCTGGGATTCTCCACCATCCCCTGCCCGGACCTCGACTACAGCTTCTGGCGACAGGTCGCCATCTCCGGCCTCAAGAATGCCTACTACTACAAGTATGCCGGAGGGGGGAACTTCTCGCTCAACGGGACGGGCGCCGCCACCGACGTCGGCACCGCCACCAGCGGCAAGACCGGGCTGTTCTTCTTCGACACGGCCAATGCCCTGCCTCCCACCGACACCAACGCCGACGGCATTTACGACAACCTGACTCCGGATGTCACCCTCACCTCGGGGTGGAACTCGGGCGGGTTCATCTTCCTCAACGCGCAGTCGCTGAGCAGCACCGGGCTGGGGAACTCCCCCCCGAGCCGCACCATGTACGCGCCCGGTGAGCCCTACATCGAGAGCAACGGAATCGACGGATGGCAGTCGGGGGAGACGGTGCTCCGGCTGACGTATCCCACCGTGGATCCGACCACCAAACCCGTCTTCACCAGGACCACTACTTCCACCACGGCTAGGATTGCCAGGGGTCCCAACGTGAGCGGGACGGTCCACATGGACGGCGTCATCTACAACTCGGGCTACTGGAACTCCAAGGGCAACGGCAGGTTCTTCGGAAGCATCATCACCAAGCAGGGAGTCATCCTGGCTGGAGGAGGACCCTCAGGAACGCCGGACATTTGGTTCGACACCTGCCTGAAAGACAAGTGCTGGCCTCCCCCCTCGCTGAAGCTTCCCAGGGTCGTGGCCACGAGCTGGGAGACCGATATGTAGCCGGAGGTGCCTTGAATCTTCAAGATTTCCGCCCTAAATTACCCCGGGGAGAAGGAATTCCTCTCCGGGCGTTCTTGTTTTCTTGGAAAGGAAGGGACATGCGAGGGAGCGACATAGTGTCCCGGCTGGCCGCTGTGGTCCTTGTTTGGCTCACCTGGTCAGCCTCGACAGGCGGAAGTGTCGCACAGGAGAAGAAGAATCCCTCCGCTTCTGCACCAGCCACCTCCGCCGCGAAGAAGTCTACCCAGACCCACCCTG
>QHVQ01000044.1:1571-20155 GCA_003222305.1 Acidobacteriota bacterium
CGCATCGAGCCAGAGGCCGAGCCCGGGAGGGAAGCCCATCTCCTTCACTGACGAAGATCTGAAGCGATTCCATTCGGACGACGCGACGCGGCCGGCAGCTAAGACGGCGAGCCCTCCCCCGTCGCAGGATCCCTTGAAGCGCTGGAAGGACGAGGCGGAAAGGGAGCGCTGGAGACAGGCTCGCACGGCAGAGCTGCAGCGGAAGGTCCAGGATCTCGAGGCGAAATTGAAGTTTCTCCAGCAGAAAAGGCTCTCCATCCATAACCCGCTGGTCCCCCGACCCGCCGAGCCGGAAGGAACCCGTCAGGCGGAGAGCGGCCATTCCGGTCCGGAGCTTCTGGCCCAAACCGACGAGGAAATTCGCCAGACCACGCAGCAACTGGAGGCCGCCCGGAAAACGCTCGCCGCTTTCCTGGACAGTACCACTCAATGAACCGCAGCCTTCCCGCAGCCGCCGTGGCGCCGCCCCGGCCGGTCCCCGCCGACAAGATCCTTCTGGTAGAGGACAAACAAGGCTTGCGGGATGTGCTTCGCAGGAGCCTTGAAGTTGAAGGCTTCGAAATCTCGGCCTGCGCCGACGGTCCCCAGGCGCTGACGGCACTGCAACGGGAGCGGTTCCTGCTGGTGCTCACCGATCTCAAGCTCCCCGGGGCCGACGGGCTGGAGGTTCTGCGCGCTGCCCGCCGAGCGGAGCCGACGCTCCCGGTCATTCTCATGACCGCCTTCGGCACCGTCCAGGACGCGGTGTCCGCCATGAAGGAGGGTGCGTACGACTTTCTTGAAAAACCGGTGGATCCCGACCATCTGCTGGCGCTCATCCAGCGAGCTCTCCAGCATCGCAGCCTGGTGCGCGAGAATTCCTTCCTCAGGGAGCGCTTCGCGGAGGAGCTGGGGTTTCCCACCATCTTAGGGAAGAGCCCCGCGTTGGGACGCACCCTGGATCAGCTGCAGAAGGTCTCCGCCACCGAGGCCACCGTGCTCCTCAGTGGAGAATCGGGGACCGGCAAGGAGTTGTTCGCCCGGGCCGTGCATCACCTGAGCCGGCGCCGACAGGGACCCTTCTTCGCCATCAACTGCGCCGCCATCCCGGAGTCGCTGCTGGAGAACGAACTCTTCGGCCACGAGAAGGGGGCCTACACAGGGGCGGGTGCCGCGCGGCGCGGCAAAATGGAGATGGCCGACGGGGGCACGCTTTTCTTGGATGAAATCGGCGATCTCTCGCCTTCGCTGCAAGGCAAGATCCTGCGGGTCATCGAAGAGCGCTGTTTCGAGCGCGTGGGGGGAACCGAGACAAGGAAGGTCGACCTGCGCTTGGTGGCCGCCACCAACCGCGACCTCCAAGGGCTCGTGAAGAGTGGAGGTTTTCGGCAGGACCTCTACTTCCGTCTGTCGGTCTTTCCGGTGGTCGTGCCTCCCCTAAAGGATCGCCGGGAGGACATCCCGCTGCTCGCGGCCCACTTCGTAGCGCGGTTTGCCTTCGAGCAGAAGCGGAAGACGCCTCCCGGGCTCTCGGATGAGGCGCTGCGGCTCCTGACGGAATACGCCTGGCCCGGAAACGTCCGCGAGTTGGAAAACGCTCTGGAACGGGCGGTAATCCTGTGCGAAGGAGAGCAGATTTTGCCGGCTCATCTGAACCTCTCCGGTCCCTCGTCGGTGGAGGCGGAGGAGCGGCTGAGCCAGCTCGTGGGGCTGCACGGCACGCTGTCCGAAGTGGCCTCGAGAGTCGTAGCGCTGGCGGAGCGGGAGAAGATTCGTCAAGTCCTCCAGGAGACGGGTTGGAACAAGGCTCGCGCTGCCGAACTGCTCCAGGTTTCCTACAAGACGTTGCTCGTCAAGCTGAAGGAGCTCCGGATCCAAAGCTTCGAGTCTTGACAAGTTGAAGTTTTTAGGTATACTTCCGGCGTTCCGGGCGCTTTTTTTCGCGCCCGGAAGCCTCCGGGAACAGACCGGAGCGCGGAGCGATCGCCCCCCCTGGATTGCTCCTTTTTTTGCGGCTGGAAACCGCCCGCCTTCTGCCGGTTGTTTCTGGCATTCCCCCGGGTTCTCAATGAGTTAGCAGCGGGCTAGGGAGAACTTGTGCCCGTCCGGCCGATCTCCGAGCCGGTTCGCCCCTGAGCGCAGACGCATCAGAGTCCTCAATATCACAAGGAATCGGACCATGAGCAGCATTGTCGAGCGTGCGAAGCAGGTACTCACCCCGGCTCTGGGCTGGGACACGGAGATCGTTGCGGTAAGGGCTTCGGGAGCGGTGGTGGCCGACGAAAAGGGGAAGGAGTATCTGGACTTCGCTTGCGGCACGGCGGTCACCAATATCGGGCACAACCACCCGGCCGTGATCCGGGCTGCCAAGGAGCAGCTGGAGCGCCTCATTCATACCGGAGGAGTTTTCTACTACGAGAGCATCGTTCGACTGGCGGAGGAGCTGGGAAAGGTGTGCCCCGGCGGCATCGATACCTTTTTCTTCTCCAACGCTGGCGCGGAGGCGGTGGAGGGGGCAGTGAAGCTGGCGCGCTACGTGACCGGAAGACCGGGAATCCTCTGCTTCACGGGGGCCTTCCACGGCCGGACTCTCGGGTGCGTTTCACTCACCACCTCGTCCGCCAAATACCGCACCCACTATCGGCCCCTGCTGCCCGAGATCTACCGTGCCCCGTTCCCGAATCCCTATCGAAATCCATGGCGGCGAACCCGGGAGACGGTAGTGCAGGACGCCATGGCTCACCTGGCAAAGATGTTCCGTGAGGAGATCCATCCCTCGGAACTGGCGGCCATTCTCATCGAGCCGGTCCAGGGAGAAGGGGGCTACATTCCGGCGCCGAAGGAATTCCTGGTGTATCTGCGCGAAACTTGCACCCAGCACGGCATCATGCTGATCTTTGATGAAGTACAGAGCGGCTTCGGGAGGACCGCCCACTGGTTCGCCTCCCAGGCCTACGGCATCGATCCGGACATCATGGCGATCGCCAAGGGGATTGCGGGTGGATTCCCTCTCTCCGCCGTGGCGGCGCGCCGCGACACGATGCGGAAGTGGTCGCCCGGCGCCCACGGCACCACCTTCGGCGGAAACCCGGTCTCGTGCGCCGCGGCACTGGCGACTCTGGAGGCCATCCACGGGGAGCGGCTGCTGGAGAACGCCCAGACGATGGGGGCCCTGGCCCTCTCCGAGCTGCAGCGCATGGCTCGCGAGCATGCGCGAATCGGCGACGTCCGCGGCATCGGGTTGATGCTCGGCATCGAGCTGGTCAAAGACCCGAAGACCCAGGAGCCGGATCCCGAGGCGGTGGACCAGGTCCGTAAGGTCTGCCAGGAGCAGGGCCTGATTCTCATCAGCTGCGGGACCTATGGCAACGTCCTCCGCTTCATCCCGCCGCTGGTGGTCACGGAATCCCAGATGCGCCAGGCTCTCCGCACGCTGGAAGGTGCCTTCGCGCAGGTGCTGGGCGGAGTCCGGGCATGAAGGGGAGCGGGCTTTTCTATTCTGCGAGGTGATTCCATGAGCGCGCGCAGGGTTCTGATAATGGGGGCCGCCGGCAGGGATTTCCACAACTTCAATGTCGCTCTGCGGGACCGGGAAGACGTGGAAGTAGTCGGCTTCACCGCCACCCAGATCCCACGCATCGACAATCGGGTCTATCCCGCGGGGCTCTCAGGGCCTCGATATCCCAAGGGACTCCCCATTTTCCCGGAGTCGGAGTTGGCGGCCAAGATTCGCGCGCTGAAAGTGGATGAGGTGATCTTCGCCTACTCGGACGTCAGCCATGAATACGTCATGCGACGGGCCTCGCTGGTGCTGGCCACGGGCGCCGATTTCCGCCTCATGGGGGCGGACACGACCATGCTCACCGCCAAGGTTCCGGTGGTCTCCATCTGCGCCACGAGAACCGGCAGCGGCAAGAGCCAAACCACGCGCCGTGTCTGCCGGAAGCTGGCTGACAAGGGGAAGCGGGTGGTGGCGGTGCGCCACCCCATGCCCTACGGGAATCTGGAGAAGCAGCGGGTGCAGCGATTCGCCGCCCTGGCGGATCTGGACATCCACCAGTGCACCATTGAAGAGCGGGAGGAGTACGAACCCCACATCAAGAACGGCACCGTCATCTATGCCGGAGTGGACTACGAGCAGATTCTGCGGCAGGCCGAGCAGGAGGCGGACATCCTTGTGTGGGATGGGGGCAACAATGACCTTCCCTTTTTCCGGCCCGACCTGGAGATCGTGGTGACCGATCCCCTGCGTCCCGGGCACGAGCTGAGCTACCATCCCGGCACCACGAACCTGTATCGGGCGGGCTGTGTCGTCATCAACAAGATCGACGCCGCGCCCGCGGAGGGTGTGGCAAAGGTCCGGGAGAACATCCGGCGAATCAATCCCAAGGCCACGGTCATCGAAGCGGCCTCGCCGCTGAGCGTGGAGGATTCCGGCGCCATCGCCGGCAAGCGAGTCCTGGTGGTGGAAGACGGACCCACCCTGACTCACGGAGAGATGAAATTCGGAGCGGGCGTGGCGGCGGCGCACAAATTCGGCGCCGCGAGCCTCGTGGATCCCCGCCCCTTTGCGGTCGGCAGCATCCGGAAGACCTTCAACGACTATCCCGACATCGGCGTGCTCCTCCCGGCGGTGGGTTACGGCGCCGAGCAAATGGAGGACCTTCGGGCGACCATCGACTCAGCCGACTGCGATCTGGTGATCATCGCCACCCCCATCGATCTGCGGCGCACCCTACGGCTGACGAAGCCGGCGCTGCGGGTCACCTACGATCTCCAAGAAATCGGTAAGCCTGACCTGGACGATGTCTTGGCACGGTTTTAAGAGGTTCCGGTGTCCTTTCGCAAGCTGGCCGTGGTGGCCTTCGGTGGCAATGCGCTCATCCGGCGGGGCGAGGAAGGAACCCAGACCGAGCAGATCGAAAACTCCGACCGATTGGCTCGCCGACTCGTCCACTTCGTGGAAAGTGGTCACGGCCTCCTGCTCGTCCACGGCAACGGTCCCCAGGTGGGAAATATCCTCATCCAGGTGGAGGAGGCGGTCACCAAGGTGCCGCCAGTCTCTCTGGACGTCTGCGTGGCTCAGTCCGAGGGGAGCATCGGCTATCTGTTGGCGCTCGCAAGAGGATTCGGACAGAAGTCGTCTGCCTGGTGACACCGGTGCTGGTGGATCGCACCGATCCGGGGTTTCGAAAGCCCACGAAGCCCATTGGCCCGTTCTACACGCGATACCGGGCTGAGTACCTGATGAAGCGCCAGGGTTGGTTGATGGTGGAGGACTCGGGCAGGGGATACCGAAAGGTGATGCCCTCTCCCAAGCCGCGAAGCGTTCTGGCGCTGCCTGCCATCCGGGAGTGCCTCCGGCAGGGTTGGGTGGTCATCGCGGGCGGCGGCGGCGGAATTCCCGTCTATCGGAACGACGAGGGGAGGCTCAAAGGGGTGGAGGCCGTGATCGACAAGGACTACACGGCGGGTCTGATGGCCTCCGAGTTAGGGGCGGATCTCTTTGTGATACTTACGAGCGTGGATCAGGTCTTTCTCAATTTCGGCCGTCCCGATCAAGTCCGGGCGGAGCGCCTGACCCTGTCGGAGGCACGGCACCACCTGCGGGAGGGGCAATTCCCGGCGGGCAGCATGGGTCCGAAGATCGAGACGGCCATGGCCTTCGTGGAGAAGACGGGTCGAGAGGTGATCGTCACCTCGGTGGAAAAGCTGAGGGAAGCGCTGGCGGCGGAAGCGGGGACGCGGGTGGTCCCCGACGCGGCTGCCGCCGCCGGCAGGATCAGGAAAAAGGGGAGGAGAGGGTGAGGCTGTCTCACAAAGACCTGTCGAGCATCCATGATCTGACCCCCGATGAGTTCCGGGCGATTCTGGATCTGGCCGACCAGATGAAGGCCAATCCAGTCCGCCATGCCCGCTCCCTTGAGCGGAAGACGTTGGCCATGATCTTCGAGAAACCCTCCCTCCGAACCCGTGTGACGTTTGAGACCGCGATGACCCAGCTCGGAGGCCACGCCATCTATCTGGCGCCCTCCGACATCCAGCTGGGGAACCGCGAATCGATTCCCGACGTGGCGCGCAACCTGGAAAGGATGGTCGACGCCATCATGGCGCGGACTTTCCATCATGACTCGGTGGTCCAGCTGGCCCGAAACAGTCGAGTCCCCGTCATCAACGCCCTGAGCGACTACTCTCACCCCTGTCAGGCGCTGGCGGATTTCCAGACCCTGCGGGAGGTCCGCAGGGATTTGAAGTCTGTGAGACTGTGCTACGTGGGGGACGGAAACAACGTCTGTCATTCGCTGCTGTTCGCCGTCGCCAAGTGCGGAGCCACGCTCACGGTGGCGTGCCCGCGCGGGTATGAGCCCCTCAAGCAGGTGGTGGATTTGGCGACGCTGGACGCGCAGGAAACGGGGGCCACTCTGCGCGTCGTGCACGATCCGGCCGAAGGAGCACGAGGAGCCAACGCGGTGTACACCGACGTCTGGGCCAGCATGGGACAGGAGGCGGAAACGGAGGCCCGGGCCAGGGTTTTTCGCCCCTTCCAGGTGAACGACGCGCTGATGGAGAAAGCGGACCCAGGGGCTGTCTTCCTGCACTGCCTGCCGGCCCACCGCGGGTGGGAGGTGACGGATTCGGTCGCCGATTCTCCCGTTTCGGTGATATTTCAGCAGGCCGAGAACCGACTCCACACTCAAAAGGCGGTGCTTCACCTGCTCGCGGGGGGCGAAATTCGTCCTTGACAAGGCACAGAGGTTGTTGTAAAAGTTGCGCTTCTGCGAACATGCCTTGGTGCCGGGGCCTTCTCGCGAGGGCCCGGAGGGGGTAGATGCGCACGCACGTTTCAACGAAAGAAAACACCGAGCATCGATGGCTCCTGGTGGATGCGGAGGGACACACCCTGGGCAGGCTGTCAACGTTCATCGCCACGCGGCTCATGGGGAAGCACCGACCCGATTGGTCCCCCGCAACGGACACCGGTGATTTCGTGGTGGTGGTCAATGCCGAGAAGGTGAAGCTTACAGGTCGCAAGCTGGACCGGAAGATTTACCGCTGGCACACAGGGTATCCGGGTGGACTCAAGCAGGTGGCCGCCGGGAAGCTGCTCAAGGAGAAGCCCACGCGAGTCGTGGAGATGGCCGTTCACGGCATGCTCCCGAAGAACCGCCTCGGCCGAAAGATCCGCACCAAGCTGAAGGTTTATGCCGGTCCCGAGCACCCGCACCAGGCCCAGAAGCCCGAGCCGGTCAAGATCGGCGCCTAGGAAAACGGAGGAAGCGTGACATCGATCCAATACTACGGCACGGGACGTCGCAAGCACGCCACCGCGAGGGTTTTCCTGCGTCCCGGTCTCGGCGAAATCAAGGTGAACGATCGGTCGTTGGACGACTACTTCAAGCGCGAGAGCCTCAAGCTTATCATCCGACAGCCTCTCCTGCTGACGGAGACCGCCGAAAAGTTCAACATCCACGTGCGCCTCCAGGGGGGCGGCATGGCCGGCCAGGCGGGAGCCATACGTCATGGTCTCTCACGCGCCCTGGTGGAGTACAACCGGGAGCTCCGCCCGAAGTTGAAAGAGGCGGGCTTCCTCACCCGGGACTCCCGGGCCAAGGAACGAAAGAAGTACGGGCAGCGAGGCGCCCGTGCCCGCTTCCAATATTCAAAGCGGTAACCCCAAACCGGTCAGAAAGGAGCGGCTATTTGATTTCCGTGTCGATGAAAGAACTTCTGGAGGCTGGTGTTCACTTCGGACATCAGACCAAGCGCTGGAACCCGAAGATGAAGGAGTTCATCTTCGGCAAGCGAAACGGCATCTACATCATCAATCTCCAGAAGACCCTGCGGCAGTTCCAGCAGGCCATCGACTTTGCCGTCCGTCTGGGCGCCGAAGGCAGACAAGTTCTCTTCGTGGGGACCAAGCGCCAGGCTCAGGACGCGATCGCCGAGGAGGCGACGCGTTGCGGGATGCACCATGTGAACCAACGATGGCTGGGCGGCATCCTGACCAACTTCAAGACGATCAAGCGGCGGATCGATCGCCTGCGCAAGCTCGAAGAACTCACCGCCACCGGCGAAGCAGTGGGGTACACCAAGAAGGAATTCTCCCAGCTGCTCCGTGAAAAGGCGAAGCTGCACCGGGTGCTCTCGGGGATCAAGGGTCTCGAGCGGGTCCCCGACGCCCTGTTCGTAGTGGATCCCAAGAAGGAGCAAATCGCCGTTTCCGAGGCGCGCAAGCTGGGCGTTCCAGTGATCGCGATCGTGGACACCAATTGCGATCCCGACGAGATCGACCACCCCATTCCCGGAAACGACGACGCCATCCGGGCCATTCGCCTGTTCACTTCCCGAGTGGCGGATGCGCTCATGGAGGGCGCCGCCCTGCGGGTAAAGCAGGAGCCCGAGGGAGAGGGAATGGTCACCGGACCTCTCACCCCGGGCGACGCGGAGAAGCTAGCCCGTGAGATGATGGAGGCAGCCGATTCCTCCGAGTCCGCCGTCGGGGAACCGGTGGCTCCCAGGAAGGCCCGCCGGAGAACGACATCCTCCCAGACGGAGGCCGTGGAGGAAGCCCCGATCGCCAAGCGCATCCTGCGGTGAAGGACGCGGGTTCCTCGTCCGAGTAGTCAGCTCCTGCCGATCCAGGGATTCCCTTCCCGGGCGGAGGAGATCAGGATGGAAAGCGACTCAGGGCTTTTCCCTCCAAACAGTCAAACAAGACCCTCGCAATCGAGCCAACCGCCGATCAGCCTGGAGGCACAGGGAATGGAAATCACCGCGGAGATGGTCCGGAGCCTGCGCGAGAGGAGCGGTGCAGGAATCATGGAATGCAAGACCGCCTTGACGGAGTCCCGCGGGGATCCCGAGCAGGCGTTTCAGATTCTGAGGAAGCGCGGACTAGCGAGCGCGGCCAAGCGGTCGGGCCGGATCACTTCCGAGGGGACTGTGGCCTCCTATATTCACCCCGGTGGTCGGGTAGGGGTCCTGTTGGAGGTAAACTGCGAAACCGACTTCGTGGCCCGCACCGCTGAATTTCAGGAGATGGTAAGAAACCTGGCCATGCATATCGCCGCCTCCCAGCCGCGGTTCGTGGCCCGTGAGGAAGTGCCCGAGCCGATCCTGCAGAAGGAGCGGGAGATTTATCTGGCCCAGGCCCGCTCTTCGGGTCGCCCGGAGGCCGCTCTTTCCAAGATCGTGGAAGGAAAAGTGGGCAAGTTCTACCAGGACACCTGCCTGCTGGAGCAGCCCTACGTGAAAGACCCGAACCAGACCGTCAAAGACTACATCACCGCGGTAATGGCCAAGACCGGCGAAAACATTCGCCTCAGACGCTTCGCCCGATTCGCGCTGGGTGAGGCGCTTGCAGCGGAAGCGACTGGAAGCCACGCTCCCGTTTCGGCAGAACCGGCCTGACAAGCGCCACAGGAGCTCCTTGCATGGACCAGCCCTCCCGACCCGTCGCGCACTATCACCGGGTCCTGCTGAAGCTCAGCGGGGAATCCCTCATGGGCGAGCAGGGGTTCGGCATCGAATCCGGGGTCGTGACCCGTCTCTCCGAAGAGATCCGGGAGATTCACGAGCTGGGTGTTCAGGTGGCCTGCGTTATCGGCGGAGGCAATATCTTCCGAGGACTTGCGGCGAACACCTCCACGGGAATGGACCGGGTGACGGCCGATCACATGGGGATGCTAGCCACTCTCATCAACAGCCTGGCTCTCCAGGACCGTCTGGAAGGTCTGGGAGTACACACTCGGGTTCTGTCGGCCATCGAGGTGCGCCAAGTCGCGGAACCCTACCTGAGGCGGCGGGCGGTGCGTCACTTGGAAAAAGGAAGGGTAATCATCATCGCGGCCGGAACCGGAAATCCCTACTTCACCACGGACACCGCGGCGGCATTGCGGGCCATGGAGGTCAAGGCGGAGGTCATCTTGAAGGCCACCCGGGTGGACGGCGTCTACAGTTCGGATCCGGAGAAGGTCCCTGACGCCGTCCGGTTCGAGGAGATCACGTATCTCCAGGTTCTGGAGAAGGGACTCCAGGTCATGGATTCCACCGCCATATCCCTCTGCATGGACAACCGAGTACCGATCATCGTCTTCAACTCCAGCGTGCGCGGGAACATCCGCCGGGTCATCATGGGTGAGAGGATTGGATCCCTAGTTCGAGGGTGACACCCAGCTTCGAGGAGAGGGAGATGTTCAAGGAGATCTACGCAGCCGCCGAGAAAAAGATGAAGCACACCCTGGAGGTGATGCGCAAGGATCTGGCTTCCATCCGCACGGGCCGGGCTTCCCTGGCCATCCTGGACGGCATCCTGGTCGACTACTATGGTACGGCCACCCCGCTCAATCAGGTGGCCAGCCTTGCGGTGCCGGACCCTGCGCTCATCACCATCCAACCCTGGGAGGCAAGCCTCGTCAAGGAGATCGAACGGGCCATTCTCCAGTCGGACTTGGGGCTCACGCCGGCCAATGACGGGAAGATCGTGCGGCTGCCCATCCCGTCCCTCACCGAGGAGCGCCGCAAGCAGCTTGCCAAGAAGGTCCACCAAGTGGGCGAGGAGGGGAAGACCATCATCCGCCAGCACCGGAGGGATGCGAACGACCACCTGAAGGCCTTGCTGAAGGACAAGAAAATCTCCGAGGACGAAGAGAAGCGTGCTCTGGAGCAAGTGCAGGAACTCACCGACCGATCGGTGAAGCAGGTCGACGAATTGGTGCAGCACAAGGAGAAGGAAATCCTCTCCGTTTAGGAGCGCGAGCGTGGCCCGACGCTCCCGTTTGAGTCCTCCCCCATCCCCTTCATCCGAAAGCGAGGCCATGGCAATCTCCTCGGATGCCCTTCCCTCACCGGGTGGAAACGTCGCCATTCTAGTGGCGGCGGGACAGGGCCTGCGGGCGGGTCCGGGAGTCCTCAAGCAGTTCCGGAGTGTCGGCGGCGTGCCGCTGCTGGCGCGAACGGTAAGAGCTTTCGCGGCCAGCGGGGAGGTGGTCCGTGCGGTCCTGGTGGTCCCGGATCCCAAGGAGGCACGGTCCCGTCTTTCGGGCTGGCTTCCGGCCGACTTGCCGGTCGCTTACGCACGCGGTGGAGCGACGCGGCAGGATTCCACCGCGGCGGGCCTGGAGGTCGCGGAGGCTGCGGAAATCGTGCTGGTGCACGATGGAGTACGCCCTTTCGTGGATGTTCAGCTGATTCGCAGGGTAGTCGGGGCGGCTAAGGAGTGGGGAGCGGCAGTTCCGGTGGTGCCGGTGCGGGAGACTTTGAAGAGGCTGGACGCCCGAGGTGCGATTGTGGAGACCGTCGACAGGCAGGCTTACGCCCTGGCCCAGACTCCTCAGGGATTTCGCCGGGAGATCCTCCAGAAGGCTTTGGAATGGGCGAGGGCCTGCGGCAGGGTGGGAACCGACGAGGCGGAGATTGTGGAGCAATCCGGAATGCCGGTGGCCCGTGTGGAGGGGATGGAGACAAACCTTAAGATCACGACGCCCTCCGATTTCGCAATGGCCGAGAGGATTCTTGGGGCCGACAGCGCCGCCGGAGCCCTGCGGGTCGGGATCGGCTATGACGTGCACGCCCTGGTGCCGGGCCGCCCCCTCATTCTGGGAGGGCTTTCCATCCCCCACAGCACGGGCCCGGCCGGACACTCGGACGGCGATCTGATCTGCCATGCCGCTGCCGACGCTATGCTGGGCGCGGCCGGCTTACCCGACATCGGGCAGCTTTTCCCGGACACCCATCCCGCCTACCGAGGTGCCAGCAGCCTGAGTCTGCTGGAGGCAGTTTCCCGCCGCGTCGCTCAGGCCGGATTTGGCTTGGTCAATTTGGATCTGGTCCTGGTGGCGGAGGCACCGCGCCTGGTGCCCCACCTTTCCGCGATGCGAATCAACCTGGCGCGCGCCCTGGCCTGCGCTCCTGAGCGAATCGGAATCAAGGGGAAGCGAGGTGAGGGGTTGAGCTTCGAAGGAAGGAACGAGGGGATGGCGGCCCACGCCGTGGCTCTGCTGATCCGAGATGGCGGAACTCCCCAGCCGTGAGCGTACGGACCCGCTTCGCACCCTCGCCCACCGGCTACCTGCACGTGGGCAATGTCCGGACCGCCATCTTCAACTGGCTCCACACCCGCCACGTGGGGGGTGCTTTTGTCCTGCGCATCGAAGATACGGATCGCGATCGCTCCCAGAAGGAATTCGAGGATGCCATCTTGCGGGAGCTGAAGTGGCTGGGGCTGGATTGGGATGAAGGAGTCGAGGAAGGGGAGCACGGGCCCTACCGGCAATCGGAGCGTCATCAACAGGGGATTTACCGGCGAGCCCTGGAGCGCTTGCGGGAGCAGGGGGATGTGTATCCCTGTTTTTGCAGCCCCGATCGCCTTTCCGCCGATCGCGAGGCGGACCGGCGCGCGGGGAGACCCCCGCGCTACGCGGGAAGGTGCCGCGCGATCCCACGCCGGCAGGCGGAGCAGCGGATGGCCGCGGGTGAATCGACGGTTCTGCGCTTCCGGGTGCCCGAGGGTAGCATGGTGTTCGAAGACCTCATCCGAGGCTCCATCCACGTGGAGCTGGAACAGGTGGGAGACCCGGTGGTCCTGCGCAGCGACGGATGGCCCACCTATAACTTTGCGGTGGTGGTGGATGACATCGGCATGGCCATCACGGATGTGATCCGGGGAGAAGACCACATTTCCAACACACCCCGCCAGGTGCTCCTGTATCGGGCGCTGAGGGCGGCGCCGCCGCGCTTCGCCCATCTCCCGCTGGTGCTGGGGGCGGATCACGCGCCCCTGAGCAAGCGGCATGGCGACACCTCCCTGAGGCAGTACGCTGCGCATGGCTATCTTCCCGAGGCGATCCTCAACTATCTGGCGCTGCTGGGCTGGGCACCGCATGACCACGGCGAAGTGCTGTCTCGCGAGGAGCTGGTGGCGCGTTTCGATCTTCGCAAGGTGGGAAAGTCGGCGGGGGTGTTCGACCGAGCCAAGCTGGACTGGGTGGGCAACCAGCACCTGCGACACAGCGCCTCAGCGCGGCTCGCGGAGCTGGCTCTTCCCTTCCTCCAGTCCTGCGGCGATCTTCCGCCCGAGGCCACTCCCTTCCACCGGGCCTGGGTGGAGCGGCTCATGGATCTCCTCAAGGAGTCGATTTCGCATCTCTCCCAGGTGCCCGAGAGTGATGCAGTGCGGATGGTGCTTCACTTTGACCTGGAGTCCCTGCGACGCGACCCGGACCTCCAGGCAGACCTCCGCGAAGCTTCCAGCCGCGAAGTAATCCAGAACTTTGCGAAGCTACTTCCGGGAGATCGCCCTCTGGACGTGGAAACCTTCCGCCGGATCTCGCAGGAGACGGGAAAGAAGACCGGTGCCAAGGGGAGAGGACTCTACCACCCCATTCGAGTGGCCCTGACGGCCTGCGGCTCCGGACCCGAATTGGTACGCCTGGTCCCGCTCATCGAGGAAGCCGCCGGCCTGGATCTTCCACACAGAGTGCCCGGCTGCGCAGAGCGGGCGGCGTTAGCGGCCCGGCTCCTGGGAGGTGATTTATGAAGACGGCGAGGGCGGAAATACTCTATGGGGTTCACCCGGTTTTCGAGACGCTCAAGTCGGGACGCCGGAAGGTGGAGCAGATCCACGTCCTGGTGGGACGCCAGGACCGAAAGGTACGCTCGATCCTCGCCTTGGCCTCACACAAGAGTGTTCCGGTGACACGGGTCCCCAAAGAGGCCTTGGACCGCCTTGCGGGAGGGGGGGTGCACCAGGGGGTGGTGGCCCGCGTGTCTGGCAGCGGCCCGGTCGGCGTCGAGGAGGTCCTGGCCACTTGCGGCAGCCGTCCCTTCTTTCTCGTGCTGGACCAGGTGGAGGACCCCAGGAATTTGGGAGCGATTCTGCGCTCGGCCGCGGCGGCTCGGGTGGACGGGGTCTTCGTGCCGGAACATGGGACGGCCAGGGTGGGCCTCGGAGTCAGCAAAGCCTCGGCGGGGTACGCGGAGAAAGTCCGTCTGGCGGTCGCGGGAAACTTGGTGAATCTCCTGGAAAAGTTGAAAGAAAAAGGGATATGGGTGGTGGGCTTGGATCAGGAGGCCGCCACCTCTTGGACGCGATTCGATTATTCGTTGCCTGTAGCCCTGGTTCTCGGCGGGGAAGGGAAGGGAATGCGGCGGTTGGTCCGGGAGCGCTGCGATGTCCTGGTGGGGATTCCCCTGGCGGCAGGGGTGGAGTCGCTGAACGTATCGGTGGCCGCGGGCGTCGTCTTGTTCGAGGTGGTCCGGCAGCGGGGGGAGCGGGGGCCCTCCTAAAAATCCTGCAAAATTTGTGTTGCATCTAACTGTTTGGTTTGCTAGCATTACGGGTTTGCACAAGCTGGCGTAGCTCAGCAGGTAGAGCAGCTGATTTGTAATCAGCGGGTCGGGGGTTCGAATCCCTTCGCCAGCTCCACGGAAGAAGCGATTCCGGGGAGCCCGGTCGAGTGTAAGGAGCCGGGTCGTGGGTTTGTGCTCGCCCAGGTCCGGCGCGGGACTCGTGGCAGCGGGCCCAGAAAGTTCCGGGAAGGGCGAAAGGGGCCCGGCGATGGAAGCGCCCCGCGTCGCTTCCCGACGTGGGGAGATTCCCGAGCGGTCAAAGGGAGCAGACTGTAAATCTGCCGCCGTAGTGCTTCGGAGGTTCGAATCCTCCTCTCCCCACCAAAAGCACGAACGGGATCATCCAACGGGCCCGAGGCGACGGGCCTTCCGGAAATGCGTCGACTTCGAGACGACTCGAGCGGGAGTAGCTCAGTGGCTAGAGCGTCAGCCTTCCAAGCTGAGGGTCGCGGGTTCGAATCCCGTTTCCCGCTCCAAATTCCTGGGATTGCGCCGCATCGAGATACCCCGCCGACTCGCCGGGAGCGCCTCCCGGCGTGCGGCGAGTCCGGCTTCGCCCACGTGGCTCAGTGGTAGAGCACGTCCTTGGTAAGGACGGGGTCACCGGTTCAACCCCGGTCGTGGGCTCCACCTGCTTCCAGGAGCTCCGGCCGCGGCCGAGAGGGAGGGTGAGGAGATGTCGAAGGAAAAATTTGATCGGTCGAAGCCGCACGTGAACGTAGGGACTATCGGGCACGTGGATCACGGGAAGACGACGCTGACGTCGGCGATCACGATGGTGATGGCGAAGAAGTTTCCGAAGGTGGTGGTGCGGTCGTTCGACAGCATCGACAACGCGCCGGAAGAGCGGGAGCGGGGGATCACGATTGCCACGGCGCACGTGGAGTACGAGACGGTCAAGCGGCACTACGCCCACGTGGACTGCCCCGGGCACGCGGACTACGTGAAGAACATGATCACGGGGGCGGCGCAGATGGACGGGGCGATTCTGGTGGTGAGCGCGGCGGACGGGCCGATGCCGCAGACGCGGGAGCACATTTTGCTGGCGCGGCAGGTGGGGGTGCCGAAGATCGTGGTGGCGCTGAACAAGGTGGACGCGGTGGACGACAAGGAGCTGCTGGACCTGGTGGAGATGGAGGTGCGGGAGCTTCTGGAGAAGTACAAGTTCCCCGGGGACGAGATTCCGGTGGTGAAGATCTCGGCGCTGAAGGCGATGCAGGGGGAGGAGGAGGCGCAGAAGGGGATCGTGGCGTTGATGGACGCGGTGGACACCTACATTCCGATCCCGGAGCGACCGATCGACAAGCCGTTTCAGATGCCGATCGAGGACGTGTTTTCCATCTCGGGCCGCGGGACGGTGGTGACGGGGCGGGTGGAGCAGGGGAAGGTGAAGGTCGGGGAAGAGGTGGAGATCGTAGGGATCCGGCCGACGCAGAAGAAGGTGGTCACCGGGGTGGAGATGTTCAAGAAGCTGTTGGACGAAGGGATGGCCGGGGACAACATCGGGGTGTTGCTGCGGGGGACGGAGCGGACGGACGTGGAGCGGGGGCAGGTGGTGGCGAAGCCTGGGAGCATCACGCCGCACACGAAGTTCAAGGCGGAGGTGTACATCCTGACGAAGGAGGAGGGGGGTCGTCACACGCCGTTTTTCAACGGGTACCGGCCGCAGTTTTACTTTCGGACCACGGACGTGACGGGAGTGGCGACCCTGCCGGAGGGGGTGGAGATGGTGATGCCGGGGGACAACGTGGCGCTCAGCATCGAGCTGATCACCCCGATTGCGATGGACAAGGGATTGCGGTTCGCCATCCGGGAAGGGGGCCGCACCGTGGGTGCCGGCACCGTCACCGAGATCCTGGCGTGAGGGCCCCTCGACCAGGGACCCGGGGGAGAGCATGCTGAACGAGAAAATCCGGATCCGCTTGAAAGCCTACGACCATCGGATCCTGGATCAGTCCACCACCGAGATCGTGTCCACCGCGCGGCGAACGGGAGCGCGCGTGGCGGGCCCCATTCCGCTTCCCACCGGCTGCAATCGTTGGACGGTGCTGCGCTCTCCCCACGTCGACAAGAAGTCACGGGAGCAGTTCGAAATCAGGACCCACCGGCGTCTCATTGACATTCTGGAGCCGACCCCCCAGACGGTGGACGCTCTCATGAAGCTCGATCTCCCCGCCGGCGTCGAGGTGGAGATCAAGGCTCTGGGCAAGTAGAAAGGGGACGGCGAGGCGATGATCGAAGGAATGATTGGAATCAAGCTGGGAATGACGCAGGTCTTCTCCCCCGAAGGGGGCGCGATTCCGGTGACCGTCCTGAAAGCCGGCCCCTGCGTGGTCGTCCAGAAGAAGAACCGGCAAACCGACGGATACGAGGCGGTGCAGGTGGGCTACGTGGAAGCTACTCCCGAGCGCAAAATCAGCAAGGCCCTGCTGGGGCATTTCAAAAAGTCCAACCTTTCCCCTACCCGGCGTATCCGGGAGTTCAAGGTGCTCCCCGAGGGGGACAAGATACAGGTGGGGGACCAGATCACCGCGTCGCAGGTCTTCAAGGTGGACGAAAATGTGGATGTGATCGGAATCAGCAAGGGAAAGGGATTCGCTGGCGTGATGAAGCGGCACCACTTTCGCGGCGGTGCCTCCACGCACGGCTCCATGTTTCACCGGGCGCCGGGCTCGGTGGGCGCCTCGGCGTTTCCCTCGCGGACCTTCAAGGGGATGCGTGCCGCGGGGCATATGGGCGCGGTCCGAGTGACGGTGAAAAACCTTCAGGTGGTTCGCCTGGATGCCGAGAACAATCTTCTCGTGGTGCGGGGTGCGGTTCCGGGGGCCGACGGCGGGTACCTGATCATCCGGCGATCACCCGCTCCGCGCAAGATCCGGCAGCCTCGCCAGGTGACGGCACCCCCGAAGAAGGGCGCCAGGACCGCGGCCAAGAGCCCCACCGGCGGCAAGAAGTAGAAGTGGGACAGGATATGGAAGCGCTCAAGATCGTGAACCTGAACAACGAGCCCGTGGGGGAGCTGACGCTGGAGGAGTCGGTCTTCGGCTACCCTCTGAAGCGTCACCTGATCTACGAGGCTGTGAACGCTTTCCGCACCGCGGGTCGGGCGGGCACTCGCCAGACCAAAACCCGGGCGGAGGTTTCGGGAAGCGGCCGGAAGCTGTGGAAGCAGAAGAAGACCGGCCGAGCCCGGGTGGGGTCGATCCGGAGCTCCCTCTGGCGACACGGAGGCACCGTGTTCGGGCCTCACCCTCAGGATTATCAGAGCTTCCTTCCGAAGCGCATGCGCAGGAACGCCATTCGATCGGTTCTCTCCTCGAAGCGGCGGGGAAACCGGCTTCGAATCGTTGAAAACCTCGATCTTCCGTCGCCCAAGACCAAGGAGATGAACAAGCTCCTGGAGACGCTTGGGCTGGCCGGAAAGGTTCTTTTCGTGGACCGGGAGGTGGGTCGAAACCTGGAGCTGGCCGCCCGCAACCTTCAAAGGGTGGCCGTCGCCCGCGCTTCGGCCCTGAGCGTGGTGGACCTGCTGCACCATGACACGCTGGTGCTGACTCGCTCAGCGGCCCAGATTCTCGCGGAGATTTTCGCGCCATGAATCGTCCAGCCTACCAAATCATCCTGGCTCCCATGGTGACCGAAAAGTCCACCCGATTGAAGGATGCCCAGGGGCAGCTCTGTTTCAAGGTAGCCAAGGGCGCCAGCAAGATTCAGATCAAGAAAGCGGTGGAGTCCCTCTTCTCGGTGAAGGTGGAGACGGTCCGCACCGCCCAGATGCACGGCAAGATGAAGCGGGTGGGGCGCAGTCAGGGGCGGCGCGCCGACTGGAAGAAGGCCTATGTGAAACTCAAGCCCGGTGAGAAGATGATCGAGTACTTCGAGGGCGTGTAAGCCCGAGGATCTTGAAATGCCTACCAAAACCTACAATCCCACCTCCCCGGCGCGGCGGTTCCAGACCGGCTATACCTTTGAGGAGATCACCGAGAGCCGCCCGCTCAAGGGGCTTCTGGACCGGCACAGCCGGACCGGCGGCAGGAACAACGTCGGCTGGCTCTCCGTACGGCACCGGGGAGGAGGTCACAAGCGCCGCTACCGAATCATCGATTTCAAGCGGGACAAGGACGGAGTTCCGGGCAAGGTGGCTGCCATCGAATACGACCCCAACCGGTCGGCGCGGATCGCCAGGATTCATTATGCCGACGGCGAGAAGCGTTACATCCTGGCGCCGATGGGCCTCAAGGTGGGAGGCCTCATCC
>QHVQ01000164.1:0-3908 GCA_003222305.1 Acidobacteriota bacterium
GCTTGCACCACGGTTTTTGGGAACTTATGTTCCCACGGTAATCTGGATCGACCGAGGCTCGTTGACTATTTAGGGAGGAGTTCCCCCTTGAGAGCAGACCGTGCGTTTACCGTGCGCGCCATTTCTACCTTCACTGGAGACCGGCTCTACCGTGTCTACCTCTCCGGCAATCAGCTCGCCTTCATCAAGATCGGCGGTCAGGCCGGGGTCGCCGAGGGTGTAGCCGCTCAATTCGGCCTCGTTGGGGGCCTCATGCTGGCCTGGTGGAAGAAACGTTCTCGCAAGAAGCTCGAGCAGCGTCTTGCACAGGAAGATCAGGAGGACATCGAGCTCCTGCTGACGCGCGATCCCAAGAACTTCCTTATCCACCCCGGTCAGGTCCTGGGCGCCACCCTCGACCCGCCCGCGCGCCTGAGCGCCCACGGTCGGCACTGTGGATTCTGGAAGCTCGAGGAGACGGACGGCAAGAAGCACTCGTTTCAGTTCGAAGACGTTTCGGAGATGCGCCAGGCCATGGAAATCCTGCCTCGCATTCTCGGGGGTGTGTTGACCGTCAACGCGCGGTGGGACGAGAACAAGAAACGTTACACGAAAGCAGAAGCCACGACCAACGCCGCCTGATACGGGCCCGTGGCACGAGCGCAAAAACCATGCGGCGGCAGCACCGTCGCTCCAGGTCGAGCCGCAAAGCGTTTTGTCCCTTTTCCAATCCTGATGGCCTCTCTCATGTTCAGGGCCTGCCGTGGGCCCGGGCAGGTCTCTCGGTCCTATGGGTGAGAACGCCTTGAGAGTCCGGGAATATGGCGCGGCGGGACCGCTGGTCTTCGTGCTTCACGGCGGTCCCGGATCGCCGGGCCACATGGCGCCCGTCGCACGAGGTCTCGCGGACATCTGTCACGTGCTCGAACCGTTCGAGCGGCGGAGCGACCGCGAGCCGCTCACCGTCGCCCGGCACGTGGCGGATTTGCGGGAGCTGGTGGAGAAGCGATGCCAAGGCGACCGCCCCGCCCTCGTCGGCTCGTCCTGGGGAGCGATGCTGGCACTCGCCTTCGCCGCGAAGCATCCCGAGCTGGTTCGCAGGATTGCCCTGGTCGGTTGCGGCACCTTCGGGGAGGAGGCGCGCCGGCAGTTTCAAATGACGCTCGGGCGGCGGATCCAACCCGACCTGCAACAGAAACTTGAACGGATCGCGGACGAATCGACCGATCCCGACGAGCGGCTCATGCGCGCCGCCCGCCTCCTCCTCCCGTCGGTATACTCGTACGACCTTCTGACGCAGGACACCGAGATTGCGTCCTGCGACGCGAAAGGTCACGCGGAGACCTGGAGCGATATGCTGCGCCGCCAGTCGGAGGGGGAGTATCCTGCGTCGTTTGCGGCCATCAAAGCCCCCGTCCTGATGCTCCACGGGTCGCACGATCCGCATCCGGGGCGCTCGATCGCCGCCTCCCTGAGGCCGTACCTGCCTCAGCTCGAGTATCATGAGCTGGAACGTTGCGGACACTTTCCTTGGCTGGAACGCCACGCGCGCGAAGATTTCTTTCACAGGCTTCGCGCCTGGCTCGTCCACGGGGGGTGAAACTGGCGAATAGCGCCCAGGAGCGCTTTCGCCCGGTGCAGTTACCGCATCTGGTTTTGCAGGCACCTGGGTTGCCTGCTGAAGCCCCGAGGAGTTTAAATAGACCCAAGTAAAACTTCCCATGGAGGTAACCCGACATGAGCGTGAAACCGATTCCCGAGGGGTACCACACCGCGACGCCGTGCCTGATCACGAAGGGAGCCGCCAAGGCAATCGAGTTCTATCAGAAGGCGTTCGGGGCCGAGGAGCTGATGCGCTTCGCGGATCCCGACGGCAACGTGGCGCACGCCGAAATCAAGATCGGCGATTCGCGGATCATGCTGGGCGACGAGTTCCCCCAGATGGGATTCCGCGGCCCCGATCCGCAGGGCAACGTGTCCACAAGCCTCGTGCTCTACGTGGAGAATGTGGACGTGCTCTTCGACCGGGCCGTCAGGGCCGGGGGAAAGGTGATGAGGCCGGTACAGGATCAGTTCTACGGGGACCGTACGGGGACGCTGCGCGATCCATTCGGGCACGTCTGGACGCTGGCGACCCACAAGGAAGACCTGACGGTGGAAGAGTTGCATCGGCGCTCCGAGGCGGCCATGAAGAAGACGGGCAACGCCTGAGGGTCGGGAGGGAACTACCGGGAGAGCGAGGGGCTGGGGCAGTCGGCGCTTCGCCGACGGGAGGCAGGATGACATCCACAGGCGTCGAGGAAGTTTCCGGCTCCAGCGAGCCCATCGGCAAGACGATCAACTTTTCCGTGGGCACCCTGGTGGCGGATGCCTTGCGCTACTGGGAGCCGAGGCGGATTGTCTATAACGCTTTGCTGGCCCTCATCGTGCTGGGCTACTTCTTCGCCGCCTGGCCGGCCTCGCGGTCTTGGCTCAGCCTGAACGGCATTCTCTGGCTATTCTTCCTGACGGTCCTTGCCAACGTGGCCTATTGCGCGGCCTACGTCGTGGACGTTTTCGTCCAGCTTCCGCCCCTTCGGGGCACCTGGACGCAGGTGCGTTGTGTCCTGTTTTTTGTCGGGCTCGCCTTTGCCGGGGGTAATCACGCGGTTCGTCGCGCTGCAGATGTTCACGCCCTCCGGCGACGATTGAAGCGCGACGAGCGAAGAGCGGCGATGCGGCGGGTTTTCCTCAGAGCCGCGCCAGACGGTCCATCAGGGACTTGAAACGACGGCGGCTGACTTCCAGGTGGGCGCCATTGGCGAGTCTAACTTCCCCATGGCCGCCCGGCATGGGCGCCACCTCCCCCACGGCATCCAGATTCACGATAGTGGCACGGGAGATGCGGCAGAAGTGGGCGGGATCGAGGGAAGATTCCAGATCCTGCAGAGTGGGCTGCATCCAGTAGGCGCGAACCTTGGATTGCAGGCGCGTCAGCCCCCTTTCGGAAGCAAAGTAGAGCACCTCTTCACGCGGGACGACGTGAAACCGGTTGCCGCTTTTCGCCAGAAAGCGCAGCGGGAACTCTGACGCCACGCGGCGCGCTCTTTCCGCCGAAGGGGAGACGCCCCGGGCCCGCGACTCCCCCACCCGCTCCATGGCCCGGACGAGCCGGGCCTGGGTCACGGGCTTCAGCAGATAGTCCACGGCGTGCAGCTCGAACGCGTCCACGGCGTACTGGTCGAAAGCGGTGCAGAAGATGACGCCGGGGCCCGGAGTGGGAAGGGAAGCGGCGACCTCCAGCCCCCCCGCGCCGGGCATCTGCACGTCCAGGAAGACCAGGTCGGGCGATAGCTCCTGATTCTTCTCCAGCGCCTGCTCTCCGTCCTCCGCCTCGCCGATCACCTCGACCCAGTCGAAGGAAGAGAGCAGACGGCGGAGCCGATCCCGTGCCGGCTCCTCGTCGTCCACCAGCAGGACGCGGATCTTCTTCCCGCTCATCGAACCCGTGCCACCACCAGGGTCACGTCGTCCTCCGGCTCCGCGCCGGCACGGTGCGCTTCCGCCTCCCCCAGGATCCGGTCGCGAATCGCGCCCGCGCTCTCCCGGACAAATCTTCGGGCGACAGCCTCTATCCCGTCGGCGCCCAACTCCGCTCCTTGGAGGTTGTGAGTTTCGATCAATCCGTCGCTAAAGATCAAGAGGAGGTCCGCCGGCGCCAGATCGATCGTCGCCTGGCGGTACCCGGCGTCCGGCAGGAGACCCACCACCGTCCCGGTCGGCGCGAGCGATTCGACCGCGAGCCGATCGGCTGCCGCCGCCCTCCCGCTGCGCAGCAGGAGGGGTGCCGGGTGGCCGGCATTCACGTAGCTCAGCCGCCGTGTGGCCCCATCGTAGACGCCGTAGAAAAGCGTGGCATAGCGGTTGCTGCCGGTGATGGCGAGCATGAC
>QHVQ01000164.1:3916-4492 GCA_003222305.1 Acidobacteriota bacterium
CCTGGACGCGACCCTGCAGTCCTGCCATGAGCAACCCGGCGAAGAGGCCCTTTCCCGACACGTCTCCCACCGCCAGCGCGAGCCGGCCGCCGTCCAGGGGGAGGAAGTCGTAGTAATCACCTCCCACTTCCCGAGCGGCCCGGCAGACCCCGCTCACCTCGAGGGTCGCCAGGCTCGGCAGCGCCGCCGGGTAAAGACGGGCCTGCGTCTCCGAGGCGGTGACCAGCTCGCCTCGGATCCGGTCCTGGGACTTCACCAATTCGCGGATCCGCCCCACCGCTCCTGCGAGGCGCTCACGGTTGAGCGGCTTGAGGAGGTAGTCCACCGCGTGCTGCTCGAAGGCCTGGATGGCGTAGTGGTCGAAGGCGGTGCAGAAGATGATGCGGGGGCGGGGGGCAGGGAGGGTGGCCGCCACTTCCATGCCGGTGCGGCCCGGCATCTGAATGTCGAGGAAGACCAGGTCGGGATTGAGCTGCGGGATGACGCGTAAAGCCTCTTCCCCATCGGCCGCCTCACCTACGACGGTGAGCCCCTCGATATCGGCGAGGAGGCGCCTGAGGCGATCTCGCGCCGGCT
>QHVQ01000045.1 GCA_003222305.1 Acidobacteriota bacterium
AGGAGCAGCCGGCCACCCAATTGCTGCACGCGCTCCTTCATGCCGGCGATGCCGACGCCGATGGGGACATGGTTGTTGATGTTTCCCGGGACCTGAAGGTCCATGCCCCGCCCCTGGTCGCGCAGCTCGAGCACCACCTCCCCGGGACGGCACTGCAAATGAACCTGGGCCGTGGGGCTGCCGGAGTGGCGGAGGATATTCGCCAGACTCTCCTGGACGATGCGAAACACCGCCATCTCGACTTCGTGCGGCAGGCGTGGCAACTCATCCCGAATCTGCAGCTCCACGCGGATCTGGCTGCGCTTCGAAAAGCCCTCCACGTACCATTCCAGCGCGGAGTGCAACCCCACCTCGTCGAGCAGCGGCGGATGGAGCAAGTAGGAGAGGGTGCGGATCTCGCGCGTGGCGCGACCGGCGAGCACGAAGCTTTCCTGAAGAGCCGCCTGGCCTCGGGGGTCGAGCCGTGCAGCCTGCCCACCGACCACGCTCAACTGCATGTCGAGCGCCGCCAGCACCTGGGCCGTGCTGTCGTGCAGCTCCCGGGCCATGCGACGGCGCTCTTCGTCCTGGAGCTGCAACAGGCGGCGCGAGAGGTTCCGGAGCGATTCCTCCGCCTGCTTGCGAACGCTGATATCGCGCAGCAGCAGGCAGATGCTTCCCGAGGATCCGTTCGCGGAGAACACCCGGCTGATCCGCCCCAGAAACCACCGACGTCCACCCTCGAGGTCGAGCGAATACTCGATGGTTTCACCGGTGCCCGTCTGCAATACACGGACGAACGCCTCGAGGAAGGAACGGACCGACTCCTGCCCGAGAAAGTCGCCGGCAGGATGGCCGATCAGCTCTTTCTTGGGGCGTGGCAAGAGCGATTCATTTCGCGTCCAGATGTTCAGGGTCGTGCCCTGTTCGTCAAACTCGAAGGCCACGTCGTCAATCGATTCGACCAGAGTGCGCAGCCGGAGCTCGTTTTGCCGCAGCTCCTGTCCCATGCGTTCGCGCTTCAGGACTTCGGCATTCAGAGCCTCGATGGTTCGCGCCAGGTCGGCGGTGCGCTGTTCCACCCGGCGCTCAAGCTGGTCGTGGGAAACCCGCAGCGCTGCCTGGGCCTCGCGGCGCTCGGAAACGGCCGCGGAGAGGACCAGAGTGGTCACTGCGGTCACGCCCATGAAGGCTTGCAGGAGGAGGAGCGAGGTCTCCGGCGCGTAGCGAGCGAAGGGGCCGAGGCCCTGGAGCGTGGCCCAGGTCGCAATCCCGGAAATTGCCAGCACGGTGGTGGACGTCTCGCGCGGCCCGAATCGAAAGGCAGCCCAGGTGACCACCGGGAGACAGAGAAAAATGATCGGATGGTTCTGGTTTGCGAAGGGGCTCAGCCTGCCGAAGATCACCTCCGTCACCAGCAGCAGACAAGCCAGGAGGGCCGCAGCCTCGGAGAGTCTCACCGGAGTCCAGCGAAGGAGCTGTCGCCGGCTCCACAACAGGAGCACGGGAGCCAGTACGATCACACCTCCCGCGTCGCCGAGCCACCAGGTGAGCCAGATGGCGCCATAATTGCTCCATCGGGCTAGGCCGCCCAGCTGTAAGGTAGTGACGCCGACGGTGGCGCTCACCATCGTGGCCAGCGCCCCCGCCAGGATCGCGAATCGGAAGACGTTTTCCGACCGGTGGAAGGCGTTGTGCCCCCCGGCGCAGCGATTCACCAGATAGGCTCCGAGGACTCCCTCGAGGGTGTTGCCGACGGCGATTGCCAGGGAAGTAGCGACGGTGCCCGCCGTCGCCAGGTTCACTAGGAAGGCGCCGATGAGAACGCCGGGCCAGACGCCGTACCCGAAAGCCAGCAGAGCGGCGAGGGCAATCCCGCTGGGTGGCCACACCGCCGTGGCGCTCACGTTGACGAAGGCCAGGCTTAGGCCGAGCTTGCCCGCCAAAAAGTAGATTCCGGCAAGACTGGCTAGGAGGGCGAGGCCGCGCACCGAGCGAATCATTCTGGCGCCTCTGGCGTGGCGTTACGCAGCCAAATCGGGGAACAGGCTAGACAAGCTATCTTAGGAATGTCCGATGGGACAAGTCAACACCGCAGTGACGGATCGAAGGATCGAGCTAATGCTTGAAACCCAAGCCAGGCTGGACCAGAATGCCTCCATCCGGTCTTGGCGCTGCCGCGAAGTTGACACCTTGCAAACTCTCGGGCTTCGCTGGAGAGGCTCATCTTGCTACGCCTTGACCGGAGGATCGCATGTCACCCACGCCGGCGTCGGGGGAGACGCCCGAAGGGTGCGATTTCAACATGAGAATGCTGCGACTCATCGTCATCGTCCTGGCCCTCTTCGAGGCCGGATGGATCACCGTCGATGGCGTGCGGGCCTTCACCGTCGGCGGCTACTTGACGCCACGAATGGGTCCCTATGGCGGCAAGCTGGGACCGTGGACTCGAGTGGTTTGGGCGGTGGGCCTTAGCCCGCGCTCGGCGGTGGTGAAAGGCATTCTTGTCGGCTACGGCCTGTGCTGGCTGGGCGCGGTCCTGGCATTCTCTCGTGGCGCCGGCTGGGCGTGGTGGGCCATGGTCCTGGCCGCGGCGGGGGCATTCTGGTATTCGACCCTCTTCATATTGCTCAACATGGTGCAGCTGCTTCTGCTCCTGGCTGCGCGAAGGGATGTGTAGCCTGTTCTGAAAAACTTCCTGGCCACGGTTGTCCGCATGAAGCGGATCCGGCAGTTTCATGCGGCGGATCCCGCTCGGAAAGTATCGTCCTCGCTGCGCGACGAAACGCACGGGCCCGACCCAGTCCCGCCACGCCGCCGGGACACCGGCCAATGCCGTGACCGCCCGGAGCGTCTAGGGGTTTCTTCCCGGCATGAAGGGGGAGATCACCGCATACCGCTCTTCCAACCTGCGTCGTATCTTCGCTGGCGACAATCGGACCGGGGTGGGAGACGCCGTCCCCCGATGCATCATCTTGGAGAATTGCTGAGGAGGAAATGTCCATGGGAATTCTGATCGCGGATGACGATCCCATCTTCCGGACCGCCCTGGTCGGGCGCCTGGCAGCCTCGAGGCCATTCGAGGAGGTCTGGGAGGCCGGGGATGGGGAAGAGGCGGTCCTGTTGGCGTTCAAGCTTCACCCGGACCTCATTCTGATGGGCCTCACCCTGCCCCGCATCGGTGGACTGGAGGCGACCCAGCTCATCAAGTCGAAGCTGCCCGGGGTCCGGATCATCGTCGTATCGACCTTTCTCGACAACGTTTACGAACAAGCTGCGCGGACCTACGGTGCCGACAGTTTC
This sequence comes from Acidobacteriota bacterium, assembly GCA_003222305.1. Classification (GTDB taxonomy): domain Bacteria; phylum Acidobacteriota; class Polarisedimenticolia; order Gp22-AA2; family AA152; genus AA152. The sequence continues at coordinate 3,283 of QHVQ01000045.1, forward strand.
GTCGGCAAGTCGATGTGCTGGTCGTTTCCGGACCGCCCTCAAGCAGCACCGGGGGAGCACTTCCAGACGCGAGGAGGCGGGGAGGATGCCCCTGCAAGATTGCCGTCCGGAGACTCGAGCACCGACGGGAGGTGCAGCAGTGTGGGGGCTGGCCTGAATGACCACGGCGGGACAGCTTTTCTCGAATTCGAAAGGGGCGCTCCCGGACCCACGGGGCACGTGAACTGTTGAACCAGAAAAGGGAACAACACTTGACAACTGCCCGCGGGAGTGCGATAAGCAGGACCGACCCAATTCAAAGTCTGCACCAACGTCGAGGAGGAGTTATGAAGAGACTGGCCCTGTGCGTGTGTCTGCTTTTCGTGGCGGGAATGGTGGCGACGTCGCTGAGCTCCCTCCTGGCCGAGGGCAAGAGCCACCCGGTAAACGGCGAGGTGGTCTCCGTGGACCTTCAGGGGAAGACGCTCACCGTCAAGAATGAGAAGGGTGAGAACATGACCGCACCCGTCATGGGCAAGGCCCTGGACAGCCTGAAGACCCTCAAAGCCGGAGACAAGGTTATCCTGACATGCCTCGACAATGAGAAGGGCGAGCATCAGGGAATCACGGCCATCAAGGTTGCCACGGAACCCGGAAAGTAGCGTTCGAGCGCTCGCACCAGGGGAGAGGAATCCGAGAGGCATTCGAGAGAATCAATCTTCCCGGCGCGCGCGACCCAAAGTGGAGGAAGCATCAGCCCGGAGGCAGGCTCTCCGGGCTTTTTTGTTGGTCGGGGAAGTTTCCGGGAGTGTTTTCGGAAGCGACGATTCCAGTGAGAACCGAAGCCAACCGGCGGTGGACGGCGGTGTGCACGGGATTCTCCCTGGTGGCCTTCGCGGCGAATTCGGTGCTCTGTCGCCGAGCTCTGGGCGATGGCAAGATCGACGCCGCCAGCTTCTCGACCGTACGGCTGGGTTCCGGGGCGGCCATGCTGTTGCTGCTTGGAGCAGCGCTCAAGGGACCCAGTCCGTCCGGGACTCGAAGCCACTGGGGATCGGGCGCTCTGTTGTTCCTCTATGCGGTCGCGTTCTCCTTCGCCTATCGCAGCCTGAGCGCTGGCACGGGGGCTCTCATCCTCTTCGGCGCGGTACAGGTAACGATGCTCCTTGCCGCCTGGTGCTCCAGGGAGCGACCCCACCCCCGTGAATGGGCTGGATTGTTCCTCGCTCTCGCGGGTCTCGTCGTCCTGGTGCTTCCCGGGCTGCAGGCGCCCTCGCCCGTCGGATGCAGTCTCATGGCGCTCGCAGGCATATCGTGGGGAGTCTATTCGCTCCGGGGGCGAGGCGGAGAAGCCCCGCTTGCGAGCACGACTGCGAATTTCGTCTGCTCCGTGCCTCTGGCGGTCGCGGTCAGCCTCCTTGGGCTCCGACATGCGCGATTGTCCCTGGAGGGGGTGTTGCTGGCGACCCTGTCCGGTGCGCTCGCGTCGGGTGTGGGTTACGCCGTCTGGTACGCTGCACTCAGGGGACTCTCGGCCACCCGAGCCGCGACGGTCCAGTTGTCCGTGCCCATTCTGGCCGCTCTGGGCGGAGTGATGTTTCTGTCAGAGCATGGGTCGATGCGTCTCGCTCTTTCCGCGATCATGATCCTTGGGGGCGTGGGGCTCGCCGTGTCGGGACGCGCGACTCGGAGACGGGGGCAACGCGGTACTGCGCCCTGATTTCCAAACCAAGCTACTTATCCTTGATCGCCGCCTGGACCTTCGAAGCCATCTCGGGCGGGATCATCGTCATCCCATGATCCTTCTTGGCATGCTCCGCCGCCTTTGCCATGATCTCGGCGGTGTCCTTCCCTTCGATAACGGCCTTGCACCCCGACATCAGATCGCCACAACTGAGAACCTTCATGGTGAACCTCCATGAGAAAGAGTTCCGACGATTACCTTAACTCAAGATTGAAGGAACCCTGCGGCTGCCTTTTGCGTTTAGTGACCATGGGTCATGACGAGGGACCGGATTCGAAGGGGCCGGGACGAACCTCGAGAGCGCTGGCGGAGTGCTTCCATGCAGCTCGGCATCGAAGGCGTGAGCAGGCTCTACAAGGGGAAGGTCTGGGGACTGCGAGATTTCAGCCTGACGCTTGGTCCCGGCGTGCTTGGATTGCTCGGCCCCAATGGCGCCGGGAAATCCACCCTGATGCGCATTCTGGCCACCGTCACCCGCGCCACGCACGGCAGCGTCCTGTGGGACGGGATGGACATTGCGGACCGGCCCGACGGGCTGCGCTCCGTGCTGGGCTATCTGCCGCAGGATTTCGGAGTCTATCCCCATCTCAGCGCCACCGAGTTCCTCCGCTACATGGCTGCGGTGAAGGGAATGGGCGCCGGGAGCGCCCGGAGGCGCATCACAGAGCTGCTCGAGCTGGTCAATCTCGCCGATGCGGCCCGTCGACCGCTGGGCGGCTTCTCGGGCGGAATGCGACAGCGGGTCGGCATCGCCCAGGCGTTGCTCAACGACCCGAAGCTGCTCATCGTGGACGAACCGACCGCGGGCCTCGATCCCGAGGAACGCGTGCGCTTCCGCAACCTGCTCTCCGAGCTCTCCGGCGAGCGCATTGTGGTCCTCTCGACGCACATCGTCTCCGACATCGAAGCAGTCGCGACCACCATCGCGCTGATCGCGCAGGGTGAGCTGATCACCCACGGCCCGCCGGAGGGCTTGCTCGCCACGGTCGGCGGCAGGGTCTGGGAAGTGGTCGTGCCATCGCGCGAGCTGGGAGCACTCCGGCAGAGCTGCCTCGTCAGCCATACAGCCCATCGCAACGACGGCGTCCATGTGCGCGTCGTGGCGGAGCAGGCGCCCGCGGCTTCCGCCCGTTCGCTCGAGCCGTCGCTGGAAGACGCCTATTTGCAGGCGCTCCCCACGCGGCGCAACCAGGGCGGGCACGTGCAGGGCACCTCCAGGTGAGCCAGGGGCGCATGGTCTTCGCGATCGCCCGCGCCGACTTTCTCGAGCGCGTGCGGCGCACCAGCTTTCTGTTTACGCTGCTCCTGGCTGTCTATCTCGGCTACGCCGCCGCCACGGGGAAGATCGCGCTGCGCCTGGGCGAATACCGCGGCGTCTACACCTCGGCGTGGATCGGCACCATGATGGCGCTTGTCACCACCGCGTTCGTCTCGCTGATCGGTTTCTATATCGTCAAGAACTCCATCGATCGGGATCGCATGACCGGCGTCGGGCAGATTCTCGCCACGACGCCGCTCCGCAAGACCTCCTATGCCCTCGGCAAGCTCTGCAGCAATTTCGCGGTTCTGGCGGCGATGGTGGCCGTGCTTGGCGTGGCCGCGATGATGATGCAGGCCTCCATTGCGGAAGACCCGCGTTGGGACCTTTGGGCGCTCCTCTCCCCGTTTCTCCTGGTGGCCCTGCCGGCCATGGCGTTGACGGCGGCACTCGCGTTGATCTTTGAAACCATTCCGGGGCTGAGCGGTGGTGCCGGCAATGTGGCGTGGTTCTTCGTCTGAAAGGCTGCCGCTGGTGGTGGTATGCCGTGGCGGCGGGCCTGCTCGTGGCGCAGTGGGCGGCTCCGCTCGCTCTCTCCCGGGGCCCGTTCTTGGGGGTTGCCTGGATCTGGCCGGTGCTGATCTGGTCCGCCATGGGGGCGCGTGAGGCGCGACACGACACCCACGAGTTAATCCTCTCCGCTGCGAACAACCTTTCCCGCCAGTTGCCGGCGTGCTGGCTGGCTGGGGTCGCGGTCGCCGCCGTGACCGGCGGCGGGGCCGCCGTCCGACTTCTCCTGGCCGGGCAATTCTCCGGAATGCTGGCGTGGAGTGCGGGAGCCCTCTTCGTCCCCGCGCTGGCGCTCGCGCTGGGGGTCTGGAGCGGGACGAGCAAGGTCTTCGAGGCGCTTTACACCACGCTCTGGTACATCGGTCCGCTCAATGGCGTTCCAGGATTCGACTTCACCGGCGGTGCCAGCGGGGCGCTCACCGTGCGCTACGCTCTTGTTCATCTGGCACTCAGCGGCGCGCTCCTCCTGGGAGCGCTCCTGGGCCGGAGAAGGCAGCTGCGCACCGCGTAGTCCCACTCCCCCCGGACCTGATCTTGCGCCGTCAGCTCCACTCCGTAGAATTGTCATCCGCCGGGGTGGTGGGAGACCTGGTGTAAACTTGCGTCGCATTCACTCCTGTGAGAGGACGCTCGGCCGCTTGCGCCGCGGACCGCAGATGATGAAGACAGCGAAGCTCGCGAGGTTGTATCGGGTCGAGGACGGCAAGCGGTTTCGCCTGAAGGATTTCGATCCGGCGGACACTGCGAAGCTGCATTCCAAACGGAGTGCCCGATCGGCACTGGAAGAAGACATCGTCCGGATGAGCCAGCTGCAGGACAAGCTCTACGCCCAGGACCGCTGGGCGGTCCTGCTCATCTTGCAGGCCATGGATGCCGCCGGAAAGGACGGGGCCATCAAGCACGTGATGTCGGGGGTGAACCCGCAGGGCTGTCAGGTGTACTCCTTCAAGACCCCCTCCGCGGAAGAGCTGGATCATGACTATCTGTGGCGCGCGAGGCGCTGCCTGCCGGAGCGCGGTAAGATCGGCCTCTTCAACCGCTCATATTATGAGGAGGTGCTGGTAGTTCGCGTCCATCCACAGCTCTTGAAGAACCAGAGAATTCCCCCCCCGTTGGTGACCAAGAAGATCTGGCAGGAGCGTTTTCAGGACATCCGCGCCTTCGAGCGCTATCTCCATCGAAACGGAACCGTCGTTCGCAAATTCTTTCTCCATGTCTCGAAGGAGGAGCAGAAGAGGCGCTTTCTCGAGAGACTCGAGGAGCCGGAGAAACACTGGAAATTTGCTGCGGCGGACATCGACGAACGCCGGTCCTGGAATGACTATCTGGAAGCGTACGAGGACATGATCCGACGCACCGCAACGCCCCACGCGCCCTGGTACGTGATTCCGGCCGACAACAAGTGGTTCACTCGTCTGATACTGGCCGCGGCGATCGTCGATACCCTGGAAGGGCTGCATCTTGCCTATCCCGAGGTGGACTCGGAGAAGCGCAAACAGCTGCAGGCCGCCCGCTCAGCGCTGTTGAAGGAGGGTTCGTAGGGAAGCCGGGCCGCGGCGGAGCGCCTCCCCGCCGCCGCAGAAGTCGGTGACGCGGCTCACCGCGCTGCGGATTCGGCCCGTCCCAGCGCCATGATGCTGAGATCGTCCGAAGGCGGCGCGCCCGCGCGGAAAGCGCGCAGATCCTGGAGGCAGCTCTCGACCAGGGCGCGCGAAGATTTCCCGTAGCAGGCGGCCGCCACTTCCTTGAGGCGTCCCATTCCATATTCCGCGCCGGATCCATGCCGTGCCTCGAGCAGGCCATCCGTGCAAAGCACCAACAGGTCACCGCGCGAGAATCGCGCCCGGCGCACTTCATAGGGGCTGCTGCAGAAGAGTCCAAGAGGCAGCCCCGTGGCTTCAATCGTCTCGATCGCTCCGGGACGCACCAAGAGCGGAGGGCAGTGGCCGGCGTTGCAGATCTCCAGTTCGCCTGATGGCGCAGCCCGGCCGAGGACGAGCGTGGCGTAGTGCGAGGGCAAGACGCTCTCGCAGAAGAGGCGGTTCGCGCGTTCCACAAGAGTCTGCAGGGGAAGGTTCGCGTCCGCCAGGGTGCGCACGATCGCCCGAAGGCAGGCCATGAGCATCGAGGCGGCCACCCCCTTGCCGGCCACGTCTCCGAGTAGGAAGAAGAGATCGCCTGCGGGATCGTTCCCGGAGATGAGATCGCAGTAATCGCCGCTCACTGCCCCGGCCGGCTCGTAATGGAAGGAAACTTCCCAGCCTGCGGCGCGCAGGTTCCGCTGCGGCAGCATGGTGCCCTGGACGCGCGTGGCCAGAGCGAGGTCCTGCTCGAGGGCGCGCTGCTCCTCGGGAGTCAGGTGATCCAGGCAGGTTCGGATCAACGGATCGATGCGCAAGCGGTCCTTCTCGATATCGTCATGACAGGTGTCGCATCGGCCGTAAAGACCGACCTCGATGCGCTGCAGCGCCTCGTCGACCTCCTGGAGAAGGCGGGTGAGTTGCGGGAGCCCTCCGGTACCCGCCACCGCGCCTTCCAGGCGCCGTCGACGATCGGTGAGCTCGTTGCGGAACTCCAGTATGTCGGCTTCGGTCATGATGATCTCCCCAAGAGCCCCCAGGCCCTGCCGGAAAACGCCCTCCCCACCGTTCCGCCGCACCCACGGACGTGCGATCTTGGCACGCCATCACTTCGACCTCAACTCCTGAGCGTGGCCGGTTATTCCTCACGGTGACGCCATGGGAGCTCGAGCCAATTCCGCGCTGTTCCATGGCGGAGTCGGACGCCTTTCGCGGAGAATCGATTCTGCACCGTCCCCGCGGGCGCATCCGGGACCCATCCTCTTATCTAGACATCCCCTGCGACCAGGCCTACAATCTCGGTTCATCGCAGCCCGGTCTAGAGTGCAGGAGAGACGGCTCCGCTTCGTCGTTCAAACCTTGCGCGGTGGCTTTACCCTATGCGTCGAGCTGATGAGACGAAACCCCGCCGGCCTGGAACAGGGAATAGCGCCCCCCATTGGCTGATGCATCTCGCCTGTGCCATCTGTGTCTCGAGCGTGGTGCTGCCCGGTCCACCACCTTTTCCACCGGCGCTCTATCAGGAGATGCGCTGGCGCCAGGTTGGTCCGTTTCGCGGGGGACGCACGCGGGCGGCCGCCGGCGTGCCGAGCCAGCCGAATACCTTTTACGTCGGCCAGGTCAACGGCGGCGTCTGGAAGACGGACGATTACGGCCGCACCTGGATACCCGTCTTCGACGACCAGCCCACGCAGTCGATTGGCGCCATCGCCGTCGCGCCGTCCGACCCGAACATCCTCTATGTCGCGAGCGGCGAAGGCCTGCAGCGGCCCGACCTCTCGGTGGGCGACGGCATTTACAAATCCACGGATGCCGGCAAGACTTGGACCCACCTGGGGCTGCGGGACGGCCAGCAGATTCCCCAGCTCGCGGTGGACCCCCGCGATCCGAACCGCCTGTTTGCCGCCGTGTTGGGGCATCCCTTCGGCCCGAGCCAGGAGCGCGGCATCTTTCGCTCCACCGACGGCGGAGAGACCTGGCAGAACGTGCTCTTTAAGGACGAGAATACGGGTGGTTCCGACGTGCAAATGGATCCTTCCCATCCGAGCATTGTCTATGCCTCGCTGTGGGAGGCGAGGCGAGGTCCCTGGGAAGACAACAACTCCTACGGTGGGGCCGGCGGTGGCCTGTTCAAATCCACCGATGGGGGCACCACCTGGCGCAAGCTGACTCAGGGCCTGCCGGAAGACGTGGTGCAGATCAATGTGGCCATCGCACCCAGTAGCCCGCGCCGACTTTACGCCACGCTGGCCACAACCCACGACCTCGGCATCTATCGCTCCGATGACGCAGGGAAGAGATGGTATCGCGTCACCACCGATCCGCGCCCGGCTTTGAAGATCGGCGGAGGAGACCTGCCCGTCCCCAAAGTGGACCCGAAGAATCCCGATGTGGTCTACACGACCAGTACCGTGGCGTGGCGCTCCGGAGACGGCGGCCGGACCTGGACCGGCTTTCGCGGCGCGCCCGGCGGCGATGATTACCAGAATATCTGGATCAACCCGGACGACCCCCATATCATCCTGCTGGTGAGCGACCAGGGCGCCATCGTCAGCGTCAACGGCGGAGCCACCTGGAGCTCCTGGTACAACCAGCCGACCGCCCAGCTCTACCACGCCATTGCCACCGACGAGTTCCCGTACCGTGTCTGCGGAGGGCAACAGGAGAGCGGATCCGTATGCATCTCGAGCCGCGGAAACGACGGTCAGATCACCTTTCGCGAGTGGCATCCGGTGGGCGTCATCGAATATGGGTACGTGGCGCCGGACCCGCTCCATCCAGACATCGTGTACGGGGCCGGCAGGAACGAAGTCTCGCGGTTCGACGGAGGAACGGGGCAGGTCCAAAACGTGACGCCCATTCCGTTGCGCAGCGGCAATTACCGCACCGATCGCACCGAGCCGCTCCTCTTCTCGCCGGTGAATCCGCACGTTCTTTATTACGCCGCCAACGTGCTCTTCAAGACCACCGACGGCGGGAGTTCGTGGCAGATCATCAGCCCGGACCTGACGCGCGAGCAGCCCGGGATTCCACCGAGTTTGGGCACGCTGGCGGACCAGGACCCTTACGCCCAGAAAGTGCGCGGCGTCATCTATTCCCTCGCAGCGTCGTTCAAGACGGTGAACAGCCTGTGGGCAGGTACGGACGACGGGCTCATCTGGCTGACTCGCGACGGCGGGAAGCACTGGAAGAACGTGACTCCACCGGACTTGACGCCCTGGAGCAAGGTGACCCAGCTTGTCGCCTCGCACTTCGATGACCTCTCCGCGTATGCGTCGATCAGTCGGTTCCGCGTCGACGACCTCCGTCCCGCCCTCTACCGAACGCACGACGGCGGGCGAACGTGGGAGCTCATCACCAGCGGGCTGCCGGAGGACGCGCCGGTGAACACGGTGCGGGAAGATCCCGTCCGCAAGGGGCTGCTCTTTGCGGGCACCGAGAAGGCCGTGTGGGTCTCTTGGGATGACGGCGATCACTGGCAGTCTCTGCAGCTGAACCTGCCTCACACCTCCATGCGCGACCTGTGGATTCACGACAACGATCTCATCGTTGCCACGCACGGGCGCTCTTTCTGGATCCTGGACGACATTACCCCGCTGCGCCAGATCCGCGAGACCGTGGCGCAGTCGGACGCCTATCTCTTCGAGCCCGCGCCCGCTTACCGCGTGCGCCGCGACACGAACACCGATACACCGCTCCCGCCGGACGAGCCGACGGCCCGGAATCCACCCGACGGCGCCCTCATCGACTACTGGCTTGCGCAGGCCTCTTCCGGCCCCGTCACCCTCGAAATCCTGGAAGCCAACGGCCGACTCGTGCGCCGCAGCTCGAGCGCCGATCCGCCGGAAGTGATCGAGGAGGAGCTGAAAAAGTCCGCTCCTGTTCCTCTTTACTGGATCCGGAGGCCGAAGCGCCTTTCCGGCGCCGCGGGAATGCACCGCTGGGTCTGGGACCTTCGAGAACCTCCTCCGAAGTCCGAAGATCATGAGTATCCGATCTCGGCGATTCCCGGCGACACGCCGCGCTCGCCGCTCGGGCCCAACGTTCTGCCCGGGAGATACACCGTGCGGCTCACCGTCGGGGGGCGTGACTACACGGCACCGCTCACCGTAAAGATGGATCCGCGCGTGAAGACGCCGCGGGCGGGCCTCCAGGAAGAGTTCCGCGTGGAAACTCGCCTCGTTTCCTTGATGAATTCGAGCTACGTTCCGCTGGCGCAGTCACGCTCGGTCAGCGCGGATTGCTAGAAGCTTTCCAAGCAGGTCAGCAGCTTGCTGGCGGAGCAGCTGGGGGAGTTCCAGAAGAAGATCTCGGCGGTCCTCGGGGCCTCGGGAGGCTTCTTTGCTCCGGTTGCCCCGGAGTCGACCCTCAGCCGGGTGACCGGAGAAAGGTGAGCGGCGTCGATTCCGCTCCGACAACCTCTCAAGGGAGGGCGTTGGCCCATATCGAGCAGGACTTTTCGGGCGTGATCAGGCGGTGGGAGGCACTGAGGACCGTCGATCTGCCGGCGATCAATCGCCGGCTTCGAGCCTCGAATCTGCCGGAGCTGCGGCTTGAGCAGGGCGCGCTTGGGCGGACCGAGTCGCAGAACGAGGAATAAGACCGCAAGGATCGAAGGATGCTGCCATGATGAGAGTCGGCACGCTGGTCGCGCTCGCGGCGGGTCTCGCCTCTTTCCCGCCCGCTTTCGCGCAGCACCGCCCGACCCCGGCGTCAGTCCCCGCTGCCCAGCGGCCCCTCGCGCAGCTCCCCTACACGCCGAGCCTCGAGCCCTCGTTCATGGACCGTGCCGTCGACCCCTGCAGGGACCTTTACACCTTCTCCTGCGGCGGTTGGATGAAGAAGAATCCGATCCCCGCGGATCAAGCACGGTGGAGCGTCTACGGCAAGGCCCAGGACGAGAACGCGCAGTATCTATGGGGGATTCTCGAGGAAGCCGCGAAGGCCGAAGCGGGAAGGTCGCCGCAACGGCAGAAGATTGGCGACTACTTCGCGTCGTGCATGGATGAGGCCGCGGTGGAGAAGCTTGGCGTATCTCCGCTCAGGCGCGACCTTGAATCGATTGCGGCCCTGCGAGACAAGCAGGGTCTCCCGCGCTGGCTGGCGTCGGCGCACCTTCGCGACGGCGGCGGCACCCAGCCGGCTCTGTTCGGCTTCGGCGCCGACCAGGACCCGGGAAACTCGGATCAGGTGGTCGCGTGGGTTTCGGCGGGGGGCCTCGGACTTCCCGACCGCGATTACTATAGCAAGACCGATGCCCGATCCGTGGCGATCCGGAAGCGGTATGTCGCGCACGTGGCGGCGATGCTGGGCCTGGTCGGCGAGTCCAAAGACCGGGCGGCGAAGGATGCCGACGCGGTGATGCGGATCGAGACCGCCCTGGCCAAGGCCTCGCTGACGCGCGTCGAAAAGCGCGACCCCTACAAGATCTACCACAAGATGTCGGTGGAGAAGCTCCAGCAGCTCACCCCGTCCTTCCGATGGAAGGACTATCTCGATGCTGGCGGCGCTTCGGCGGTGACCGAGATGAACGTCACCGAGCCCAAGTTCTTCGAGGCGATCGAGACCGGGCTCCGCAGCGAGAGCCTCGACGCTTGGAAGACCTACCTGCGGTGGCACCTGTTGAAGGATCGATCGGCGATCCTCTCGTCTCCCTTCGTGAAGGCGGATTTCGACTTCTATCGTGCCTTCCTCCGCGGTGTGAAGGAGCAGCCGCCACGCTGGAAGCGATGCGTCGCCGGTGTGGACCGGGACTTGGGCGAGGCCCTGGGCCAGGTGTTTGTAGAGAGGACTTTCCCACCGGAAACCAAGGCGAAGAGCCTCGAGATGGTGCAATGGATCGAGAAGGCGATGAAGACTCGCCTGGAGGGCCTCGATTGGATGAGCGACGCCACGAAGAAGCAGGCGCTGCTGAAGCTCTCGACCGTTCACAATAAGATCGCCTATCCGGAGAAGTGGCGAGATTACTCCACCCTTGAGATTCGCCGGGGTGATTTTCTTGGGAACGTGGAGCGCGCCTCGATCTTCGAATCCAGGCGTCAGATTGCCAAGATCGGCAAGCCCGTGGACCGGGAGGAGTGGGATGTGACCCCTCCCACGGTCGACGCCTACTACAACCCCTCCATGAACGACATCAACTTTCCGGCAGGCGTGCTGCTCCCCCCGCTCTACGACGCGCGGCTCGATGACGCCCCCAACTACGGGAACACGGGAGGCACCATCGGCCACGAGCTGACCCACGGATTCGACGACGAAGGGCGCCAGTTCGACGCCCGGGGCAATCTGCAGGACTGGTGGACCGACGCGGACAGCAAGGAGTTCGAGAAGCGGGCCTCGTGCATCGCCGACCAGTACGCGCAGTACGTGGTCGTCGACGACATCAAGATCAACAGTCGTCTGACTCTGGGCGAGGATGTGGCCGATCTCGGCGGGCTAATCCTGGCTTGGATCGCGTGGAAGGATGCCACGGCGGGCCAGAGTCTCGAGCCCAGAGACGGCCTGACTCCGGAGCAGCGCTTCTTCGTGGGCTTCGCCCAGTGGACCTGCGAGAATCAGCGGGACGAGGACAAGCGGGTCAACGCCCTGACCAACCCGCACTCGCCGGGGATCTACCGGATCAACGGTGTCGTGGCCAACATGCCGGAGTTCGCCGCGGCATTCTCCTGCAAGCCCGGCGCGCCGCTGGTTCGCAAAGAAGCCTGCAAGATCTGGTGAGCGGGCCCTAATCTTCGGACTCGAAGCCGGTCACAGCGAACCACTTGTCTTCGCTTCCCGATAGGATGAAGACGATCGGGGCGATGCAAGGGTTCGGCAGCTCGACGAAGGCATCGATGTCGGAGTCTCCCTCGACATTCGCAGCAAAGCCATCGGTGGTGACATTGGCCGTGCCGACCTCCGTGTTGCTGACCTCCGTCGTGCAGCTCACGAGGGCCCGGAAGGTCTCCTCGTCATTCTTCCCCTGGAGTTCCGGCGGCACTTCAGGGTCGTCCGTAAAGACGAGCCCTTTCACCTGGATTCTGAGGTGGCCGTTGGTATCCAGCCGACCCTTGATGAAGTGGGTGATGGTCCAAGGCAGTTCGTCCCCGATCACGCCGCGGATCGGGTTGGCGTCGCCCACGAACGGACCGTCCACGCCGTACATGTGATCGAAGGCCAGAACTCTGGGGGGAGGGACGACGGGTCCGGAAGGGTGATGCGATTTCGCGGAAACGGCAGAGGGAAGGGCCAAGAGCGGCAGCAACGCGATGACCACGATCAATCGTTTTCTCACGACGGATCTCCTCAAGGCAGCGGATTAGGAAACATCAGAATAGATCCGGAGATCCCGAAAGACAAAGATCTGGCCTGCCATCGAGAAGGAAGTGCGTCCGCGCACAAGTGGCTGCAGGCGGGGAAAATTGGGCGGCCGGCAGACAACGTGCCGGGATGGACATCGGCGCCAGCCCATGGCTATCCTCCCATGCAGCTCTCCGGAGAGTGAGGAGCCCGCTGTCGGGAGAATTGCGGACCTGGCGAGCAGCGGCTTGGACGGGCAGTGAGAGGGGGAAACCCAGGGGGTGTGTCTCATGCGGCGCAGGAGCATTTCCGGTTCGGTGCTAATCGCAGTGGTTTCAGCGATTTTGGCGGGCGCCAGCGCCTGGGCGGAAGAGGAGGACGGGCCCGCTCTTGGCACGGCGGGCCCACCCATTGAGCTCGAGTCGCTTCTCCAGGCCCCTCCCGGTGCCGGCACCAGCCGGGAGGCTCTGAAAGGGCAGGCGGTGGTGCTGGAGTTCTGGGCCACCTGGTGTGGACCTTGTGTGGCGTCGATCGCTCACCTCAACGAGCTAGAGGGGAAGCTGGCCGGCGAGCCGATCCGCTTCATTGCCATTTCCTATGAGGATGAGGCGGTGGTCCGAGGATTCTTGATGAAGCGACCCATTGCGGGCTGGGTGGGGATCGATAAGGACAAATCGGTGTTCAAGGCCTACGGCGCCGAGGCCCTTCCCCACACCGTTCTCCTGGACCAAGAAGGGATCGTCCGAGCTGTAACCGACCCGAACTTCTTGACGGAAGCCGTGCTGCGTTCCCTCCTTGCAGGGAAAGCGCCCGACCTCCCGAAGAAGCCACCGATTTCCGACCCATTCGACCAAAATCCAATCTCGGATGGAGCGGAGCCCCTTTTCCAGGTGGTAGTTCGCCCATCGGCGTCGAGCATCACCGAGTGGCAGGAGACTAATGGAAGCTTCAAAGCTCTTGGGATCCCCCTGGTGACTGCGCTGACGAGGGCCTACGGCGTCAGTGAGATGCGGATGGTGCTACCCCAAGAGCTGCCCCGCTTCCGGTATGACTTCATCGTCTCGGCTGGGGGGACCAAGGAGAGCGTCGTGCCGCTGCTGCGTCAGGCGATCGACGCCGCGTTTGGGGTGCGCGCCCGCTTCGAGCGGCGAGAGATGGATGCCTATGCCTTGATCCGAGTCAAGACGGAGAAGCCCAAGCTCGTCGAAACAGGGGGCGGGGGCTCCAGTATCCGGATGTCAGGGACGGCGATAGAGGGGGTGAACGTGACCACCGGTCATTTGGCCGAGAACCTTGAAACGGCACTGGGCAGGCCTGTCCTGAATGAAACGGGAATGAAGGGGGCCTATGACATCAGCCTCAAATGGGATTCCGAACGTCCCGATTCACTCCTCAAGGAAGTCCCTCGACAGCTGGGTCTGGAGTTCCGGAAGGCGCGCCGAAAGCTCAGCGTTCTGGTGGTTGAGAAAAACCCCTAGGCTCGTGAAGTGAGGTCCGAGGGCGGGGGAG
>QHVQ01000046.1 GCA_003222305.1 Acidobacteriota bacterium
TTGATCGTTTCGATTGATCAAATTTCTCCGCAGGCCGGTATTCACCCATGAAGGAGGAGCCGCCTGATGGTCGGAGAAAAGGATCCACAGTTGACTCTTTACTACAGCCTGTCGCTTGAGACGTTCGTGCCGCAGGATCACCCTCTTCGGAGGATTCGTCCGCTGATCGACGATCAGGCCATTCGGCGGGAGTGCCGTCCCCTCTACTCCCCGATCGGCCGACCTTCGATTCCTCCCGAGCAATTGTTCCTGGCGCTGGTGGGCGGCTACCTGCTCGGGATTACGAGCGAACGCCGACTGGTGATGGAGCTGCAGTGCAATATGGCGCTTCGATGGTTCGTGGGGCTCAACCTGGATCAAAACGCCTGGGACCATTCCACCTTCAGCCAGAACCGGCGTCGCCGTTTCGATCGGGCCGGCGTGCTGGAGCGCTTCTTCGACCAGACGGTGAAGAAAGCGCTGGAGGCAGGACTGGTGAGCCGACATGCCACGGCGGACGGGACGCTGGTGCGGGCGAACGCCAGCTTCAAGAGCTTCGTGCCGATCGAGCTGACGCTGGACCCGGAAGAGTATAAGAAGAGGATGCGCTCCCAGGACCGGGACGATCGGGATGAGCCGAAAGACCCCGGGAACCGGGCGGTGAACTTTCGGGGGGAGAAGCGGAGCAACCGGACCCATCGCTCGATCACGGACCCGGACTGCCGCTATGTCTCCAAGGGAACGTCGGGGACAGGAGCCTTTCCCGGGTATCTGGTGAACGGAGTGATGGAGAATCGCAACCGGATATTGCTGGGGATTGGCGTGGAGATCTTTCAGGGGAGCACTTCGGAAGAGCGGGGATGCCTGGCGATCCTGGACCATGCGAAGCGCCGATTCGGGTATCACCCGGAGAGCCTGGGCGCCGACAAGGGGTTCTTCCACGAAGAGTTCATTCGCGCGGTGCTGCGGCGGAAGGTCGCGCCTCACATCGCTCCCTTGGTGAGGGGGAGCAGCCTGGCCCACGCGCGAGTGAGGATGCGGGTCCGGGGAGAGCCTTACCGTCTCTCTCAGCGCTGTCGAAAGAAAATCGAGGAGCTGTTCGGCGAAGGAAAGGACTGGCACGGACTGCGGCGCTTCCAGCGCCGGGGACTTCTCAAGGTTCGACAAGAAAGTTTCCTGATCGGATGGGTCCTGAATCTGAAGCGTCTGGCCAAGCTCTTGATACCGGAGCCCCAGCTCGCGGGATGAGTAGAGCCGGCACGGGCCGCGCTCCGCGAGAACGAACGGAACACACGGTCGAGGGGTACCAGCAAGGAGCGTAAGAGTGTCATGGCTCATGAGGAACCCACTTTCAACCCATCCTTGGTCAACGACCTGTTAGGGGAGGGAGGGCTCCCAGAAGGGAAAATATCGACCATTTCCTTGTTGACAACTTCATATTTGGCGGTATTAACGGGATGTGTTCCATCTCCGAAGACGGTGGGGGGCCGTCGTTTTCCGTCTTCCGAACATCAACAGTTCTCCACAAACTCAGCTTCGTCGCCCTCGGGGTGTGGTGCCCCGATTCCATGAGCATCAGGGAGGTGTTGGCATGCGAGGGATCATGAAGAGGACATTCTGGAAGGGTCTTCTCATCGTTATGGCTTTGGGCATGGCCCTGGCACCGGCCTGCTGGGCGGCCGGGAAACAGGGCGAGAAGACCCGGGGGCGGGAGCGGTCGAAGCCTGCTCTCGAAGTGGAACCTTCTCTTCCGCTCTCATTGCAGGTGCGCCTGGTCAACCTTCAGAAAAACCCGAAAGGGGGTGTGGCCTCGGTGGCCCTGCACGCGCTCTCCGACTCTGATATGGATGGAGTGACGGTCACCGTGACCCTTCCGCAGGAAGTCACCTTCGCGGATGGAAGTCATGTGTTTACGCAGACTCTCCGCCTCTCCGCCGGCTCCACACTGGAAATCCCCAAGGATCTTCTGGTGGGCAAGGATGGCAAGTACGTCGTCCAGGTGGAAGCCGCGGGAACCACCCCCCAGGGGAAGCTGGTCCATCGCGGCACGGCGTTCAAGCTCCTGGTGGGCGCCCAGGAATCGCTTCCGCCTGTCAAAGACGGAGCCATCGAGTATCAGGGTGTTCCCGGCGGGGGCTTCTAGACATGTCCCACATAGCGAAGAGAAGCGCCGCGCTCTGCATGCTGTGCTGGGCAGCCTCAGGCATGGCCTACGCCAATTGGACCGCCTCGGGAACTTTTCGGTACGTCGATCGGGAATTCGATCAGAGTGGCTTCACCGGAG
The DNA here is from genome assembly GCA_003222305.1 of Acidobacteriota bacterium. Classification (GTDB taxonomy): domain Bacteria; phylum Acidobacteriota; class Polarisedimenticolia; order Gp22-AA2; family AA152; genus AA152. The sequence continues at coordinate 2,264 of QHVQ01000046.1, forward strand.
TGGAGCCCCCCCTTCCCATCCGGCTCGCCACGGTGGAAGTGCGCGATTTCAATGCCAGCGGATCTAAGGCGTTGCTGGCCACCGGCTCCACCGATGCCAACGGGAACTTCAGCATCGCCGTGAGCGACACGAAAACGAGGACGGTTTACGTCCGTGTGTTGTCCACTTCGACCTCCGTCCCGACGCTTTTCCTCAAGGTGCAAAACGTCCTGACACCCATCAACCCTTACGCGGTGGCCAGCTCCAACGTGGCCAACCACAATCCCAACACGAACGTGAGCTTCGGAACGATCACCGCCGCCATCGGTTCGGGAGGGGAACCCTTCAACATTTACGACGTGGCCCTGAGATCCGTCGATTACATCGCCGCGCTGAACGGGTCGCGGCCTGGCTCGGCCGATCTGCTGACTCTGGAGTGGCAGCCCAACACAGGCGCAGTGTCCGACTACAATGCAGCCGTCAAGAAAATCCACGTGGGAGACCCCTCCGGCTACAACGACACGGTCATCCTGCACGAGACGGGGCACTACGCGTATCAACTGAATTCCGCCAACGACAACCCCGGTGGCACGCACCACCTCACCGACTGCAATCAGGACATTCGCCTGGCCTACGATGAAGGCCGAGCCACCTGGTTCGGCCAGTCCGTGCGCCGGTATTTCGGTCTTCCCCGCCCCGATCTGTACGTGAAGACCACCGGAGCACCGGGACCCGGCAATCTCGATTTCTACTTCAATGTCGAAACCGAGACCCCCTATTACTGTGACGGCGCTGCCAGCGAAGTAGCGGTCTACGCGGCCCTTTGGGACATCAATGACGGCGCCGCCACGGGGGACGGCACCCCGGGCGTCGACGATGACACCCTGACCCGTCCTGACACCGACAACTGGGACGTGGACAAGAACTACATGCCTTCCGCTCTCAATAAGAGCCTGGAGGATTTCTGGGACGGCTGGTTCAGCCGCGGAAAGGGCTTCAAGTCCGACATGCAGGCGGCATTCGATCGCACCAACGTAGAGTTTTTTCCGGATTCCAGCGAGCCGAACGACGTGGTCGCCAGTGCCATGCCCAACGCCGGCACGGGGAGCACGGTTCACCTCACCTATTTCGCCGACACCAACAATGATGGAATAGGCGAGACCGATATCGATTTTTTCTCGTTCGGCACCACGGCGGGAAGGGCTTATATCATCGAGACGCTGAACCTCTGGGGGGACGCCAACACTTCGCTGCAACTCTTAGGCACTGACGGGAGCACGGTCCTGGCGTCGAACGACGACCGAAGTCCAACCGACGCTTCGTCGCTCATCAACTACACCCCGGCGAGCAGCGGCACGCTCTTTGTGAAATCCTCCCATGCGGTCGACCTGGGGACTTACGGGTCGTATGACTTTCGGATCAGCGGCAACAACCCCGTGGACGCCGACGGCGATGGTTACTTGAGCGACGTGGACTGCAACGACAACAACGCCAGCATCCACCCCGGAGCTACCGAGGTCTGCGACGGCATCGACCAGAACTGCAACGGGATTAGGGATGACGGCTTCCCGGACGTGGATGGTGATGGCTGGGCCTCTTGCGGCGGGGACTGCAACGACAATAACGCCGCCGTTCATCCGGGCGCCACGGAAGTCTGCAATGGGATCGACGACAACTGCGTCAATGGCGTGGACGAGGGTTTCGACGCGGATGCGGACGGCTACACTACCTGCGGTGGGGACTGCAACGACGCCAATGCCGCGGTGCATCCGGGAGTTACGGAAGTCTGCAACGGGATCGACGACAACTGCGTCAATGGCGTGGACGAGGGGTTCGATGTGGACGGAGACGGCTACACCACCTGCGGTGGGGACTGCAACGATAGCGACCCCGCCATCCATCCCAATGCTACCGAGAACTGCAGCAACGGCGTGGATGACAACTGCAACAACCTCATCGATTCCCAAGACCCAGCGTGCCAGAGTGATACGGTGGTCATCACCAAGGCGGAATGGAAGGCCGCCAACCGGAGGCTCACGGTCTGGGCCACCAGTACCGGCGCTCCGCAGGCGGTCCTGACGCTGGTCGGGTACGGGACCATGACTTACGACAGTGCCAACAACCGCTACACGTTTACCCGGAACAACACAAGCAATCCCGGGACCGTCACCGTAACATCTTCGCTGGGGGGCTCCGATACAGAGCCGGTCACGGTGAACTGATCGCCCGCGGCGAGGAGAAACAAAAAACCCCCGCTCCGGAGTCCCGGAGCGGGGGTTTTTCCTTCAGCGAAAAAAGTGTCAGGCCTCCACCAAGGGCTGGTCATTCCGGAAGAGAGCTCCCAGGAACCGGTTCACAGGGTTCCCGCGGGAGAGGAAAGGGAGGAGAGGCTTGCGGCGTAATCCCAGGGAGCGAAGATCGCCAAGGATTCCCCGATGACTCGGATGAAGCTGCAATCCCCGCAGGAGCACGGGGTAGGCCCGATCCCGGCGCCCCATTCGAAGATGGACTCGGGCCAGGTTGTGAAAAAGGTCGGGATTGTAGAACTCCACGGCCACCGAGCTCTCGCACAGCTCCAGCGCGGTTTGGGATTTGGTCGAGACCATGGCCAGACAGAGTCCATAGTAGGAGAGATACTTGGGCGGAGGTGCAATCTTCTCTACTTTTTTGGCCAACTCGATGGCGGCCTCGAAATAGGCCAGCCCGGAGAGGAAATCCCCTTTGGCCACTGACTGCACGCCTTTGGAAAAACTCTTCTCGGCAACGACGTTGCTCATGAATGAACACCCCCAGGTGTACACGACGATCCCAGCGGTTCGGGTCTTCTCCGAATATAGGTCCCGGGGAGGCGAGGTCAACCTCTCTTGGATCACGACTCTGTAAGGCAAGAGGAGGGATCGCCCCGCAAGATAGCCCTCAGGTCCTGTCCACCTGCGCGACAAGCGCGGTATTGATTTCTGCGGGATGGGTGGCCCGCAAGCGATCCAGATAGGCGCGGAAGAGTTCGTCCTTCTTCGACCGAAGAAGGCTGTCGCGCAAAGTTTCCTTCTGCGCATCGAAGCCCTGCAGGGGGTCGGGCCGCTCCACCATTTTGACCACGGCCGCGGATCCGGAAGGGAGCGCCAGGGGAGGAGAAACCTCTCCGACCTTGAGCGCGAAGATCTTGCTCAGCAGAGCCCCGTCGCTCCCTAGGTCAGCAGCAGGGCCACTTCTTCCCACAGGGCCCGTACTCTTCAGCTCCACCTTAAGTTTTTTCGCGGCGGCTGCGAGATCGGAGACACCACCCGCCGCCTCTAACATTTTACGTGCTCCTTCCACGCGCAGCTCTTGGAGCAGGTCGCTTCTTACCCGATCGTGCACTTTCGCCAAGGGCAGGGAACCGCTGGGTGAGGCTTGCAGGTACTGTAAGACGACCGGTCCCGCGGTCACCGAGAGGGGAGCGCTGACTTCCTGGGGCTTGAGGGCGAACAGCACGGGGGTCAGAGAAGGCTCAAGACCCAGATCGGCCACGGACTCCCCCGCATGGACGTCTCTGAACTCTTTGGGCACCACTCCGGCGTCGCGGGCGGCCTGTTGAAAGTCTCCGCCAGAGGATTTGACGCCCTCCGTGAAATCCGAGGCGCGCCGCTGCGCTTCGTTGCGGGCCCGGGCCTCCTTCAACGAAGCCAGGATCTTGGGACGCGCCTCCTCCAAAGATTCCTCCCGAGCCGGTTGAACGTCGGCGAGGCGGATCAGATGAAAGCCGAAGGAAGAGCGGACGGGCTCGGAGATCTGTCCCACTTTCAACGACCAAGTGGCATCGGAGAATTCCCGAACCATCTGATCCCGGACAAAGTAACCCAGGTCCCCGCCTGAAGAGGCCGTGGAGTCCTCGGAGACTTCCTTAGCCACCTTCGCGAAGTCTTCTCCCGCGTGTACTCGGTCCAAAGCCTTGCGGATTTTCGCCTCCGCTGCCCTCACTCGATCCGGTGGAGCGTCCGCGGACACCTTCACCAGAATGTGACTCGCCCGGCGCTTTTCCGGAATGCTGTACAGGGTCTTCTGGTCCTGCAGATACTGGGACCGAATCTCCGACTCAGGAACGTCCACGCTGGCGGCTATCTCCCGGGTATTGAAGAGTACATATCGGCCCGAGCGACCCTCCCCACTCGGATAGTCGGCAGGGTGTTTCCGGTAATAGGCTTCGAGCTGTCCATCGGAGGGGTTGGCGGAAGGGAGCTTCGAGGTATCCAGCAGGAGGTATTGGAAGGTCGCCTTCTCGTTCTGCCGTTGGAAGGCTTCCTTCACTTCCACTTCGCTGACGGTGACCGAGTCCTCGAGGAGCGAGCGGAGCTTGTTGAGTAGGACCTGGCGCTTGACCGACTCTTCATAGTTTTCGAAAAGCGTTGGGTTGGAGCGATAAAGCTTTTCGTAGCGATCGCGACCGATGAACACTCCATTCTGCTGCAGGGAGGGATCCTTCATAATGGCGTCGACCACTTCCTGCTCGGACACATCGAGGCCGGCCTTGGCCGCCTCACGAGCCAGCAGGTTCTCGTCTACCAAACGTGTGATCGCGGTCTGCCCCAACCGTAGGAAGGCCCGCTGCTGGTCGAATTGTGCCCCGAGGAGCTGGCGGTAGGTGGATTCCAGGTTGCGTGCCTCGGTCTGAAAAGACTGGATGCTGATGACCTGGCCGTCCACGCGCGCGGCCCAAGGCACGATGTCTTTGTCGGGAGCGTTGCGAACCAAGGAGCCTATCCCATAAACAAAGCCCAGAACGAAGGAGGCGATGACCACCCACAGCACCCACTTCAGGTGTTTGAACTTTTCGCGGAACACGTTGAGCATGCGAATGTCTCCGACTGAAGTCCCGGGTGGCCCGGTCGGCTCCCGCCTGGCGCCTGGATGATCCTCGGAAGTGACGAGAGATTCTAGCGAAAGACAGCCCAGCGAATCAAGGAGGGCGTGTGCGGGCCTGAGGGGGCTTCTCCTTCTATTTCAATGGGGTTGCGCCGCGGGGGAATCCTCCTATATTTGATTCGGCGGCGGTGCGGGCCTGCCAGGATCGGTCCTTCCAAGCTCGTCTGTCCACTCTCCGCACGGAAGGGGCAAACAAGGTGGCATCCAGCCGACACGCGGCCCCGGGCAACGTTCTGCTCGACTGGTTCACGGTCTCCTATAGGAGCATCGTGCTGGGCCTGGTTTTCCTAGTGGGTGCCGCTGGAGCGGTTTCGCTCTATTTCTACCTGCGGGCGGCGACGGGGGACACCCCTGAGGGAACGGCCCTTCACGAGCTCACGCGCGCCGAGCGGCTCTTTTCGGAAGCGGAGTCTACGGCCCACGGTGATCAGTTCGCCCATGTGATCAACCAAGCGGGAAGGCTCCTCGAGTCGGCCCGACGCTCCTACCGCGACCGTCGTTTCGCTGAGAGCAAAGCCAATTCGCTGCAGTCCCAGAGCCTCTCGCGGAAAATCCTCGATTCCACCACCGCCGAGAGCAGTTTCACCGCAAAGATCTACCGCTTCGAAGGAGATGTGAAGATTAAGCGCGTGAAGCAGTTCGTCTGGGAGAACATCACAGGGAATGCCGCCCTGAAGGTGGGGGATCAGATCAAGACCTCCTCCAACGGCAGCGCTCAGATTGTCTATTTCGACGGGACCATCACCACCATCAAGCCCGGCTCCCTGCTTGAAATCCGGGAGCTGTTCGAGGACCCCGCCACCAAGGTCCGCAAGGTTCGAGAGCGGCTGAATTTCGGTGGCGTCCAGGCTACCACCCAGGGCGGGAACGCCACAGGTTCCTTCCACGAGGTCTCCACGGACACCACCGTGGCCCGCACCCAGGATCGCGCGGAGGTGTCCGTGGAGTATGACCAACACGCCAAGACGACCCGTACCTCGGTGGCGAGCGGCGAAGCGGAGATCACCGCCGGCGGAAACACGGTCAAACTCGCCTCGCTGGAGAGCGTCACGGTGCATCCCACGCTCCAGATGTCGCCCAAGGAGGATATCCTCGCGGCACCCACTCTCGTGGAGCCCATCGATCAACGCGTCTTCGTCTTCGACCGCGGCGGGCCCTCCAGCACCGCGTTGCGCTGGGAGCGGATGGCGGGGGCTTCGACCTATCGGCTCCAGATTTCCCAGCAGCCGCTCTTCGGTTTTTTCCTCCTGGACAAGCCCGACATCAACTCCACCACAGTGGTCCTGCCGGACCTCACCAGCGGCAGCTATTACTGGCGCGTCAGTGCCCGCGATGGGAAGGGGAACGAGGGAGCCTTCTCCGAGACCCGGAAGTTCCGGATTGGCTCGGAGCGGGGGCGTGGGATAGAGGACCGCGTGCCGCCCGCCCTTCAGCTGGTGGACTTCCTCCCCAGCGGCGCGCTGGTAATCATCCGTGGAAGGACCGAAGCGGCGGCCAGCGTTGCCATTGACGGCCAGCCGGTGGACGTGGATGACGACGGTGCCTTCACGGCGGTTGTAAAGATGAAGCACGACGGCCCCAACACGGTGGAGATCGTGGCCCAGGACATCGCCGGGAACGAGACCCGAATGAAAAAGAACGTCTACGTGGAAACCTTCTGATATGGGGGCCCCCCCCGAGATTCTGCTGCTACTGGATGGGGAGAGCCGCTCCCAGGGACTGGTCCGGGTGGCGGGGGCCGCGGCGCGCCTGCGTGTGTTGCGCTGGGACCGGGTTACCGGAGAAGACCTGACCCAGCCGGATCTCAAAGCGGTGGTCTTTGAGCCGAGCGACACGGCCTCGGACTGGAATCGGCGCGAGGCTTTGCGTCGGCAGGTGCCCGCGTAGGTGGCCCGGGTTTCTCTGGTGCCTCGTGGGAACCGTTCCGGAAGAGGACGGCGGATCTCTCCGGCGGATCTCCATCTCGAGGCACCAGTGGACCTCCGGGCGCTCACCACCCTGCTGGCCCTGAAACGGCGCTGCGAGGAGCTCGAGGAAGCGTTCCGACGCTCCCGCAGGGTGGCGGGACAGCTCTCCCGACACCTCAAAACCGTGGCAGAGGTCCTCCGGCTTTGCAGCGGCGAGTCGGAGCCGGGCCGTATTGTGCAGGTCGCCCAGGCCCGGATCCAACGTTTTTGTCCCGTCGATTTTTGGTCGGTCCTCCTGGTCGATTCGGAAAAAAGCTGCCTGACATTCGAGTCCTGTGGAGGCAAGGAGATGTCCGCCTTGGTGGGTTGCAGGTTGGGGATGGGAGAGGGCGTCGCCGGGCGAGTGCTGCGGACCCGCTCGCCCCTGCTCCTCTCCCGAGGCGCCTCGCCGGCAGCGGTGCCGGGCGTTCCGGAGATTCCCGAGAAACTGGCCTGGACCCAGGTCCTTGCCCTACCGCTGATGAGTCGGGGAAAGGTCATCGGCGTGGTGGAGATGATTCGCGGAAATCAGGGGAAACCGTTCCGTCGCCGCGACGTGAGGGTCCTTTCCTTGATGCTGGAGCCCATGGCGGTGGCGCTCGAAAACTCCCAACTCCTGAAGCGCTCCGAAGAGCTCTCGGTCACCGACGATCTCACCAAACTGTACAACTCGCGTTACCTGAACGCGTGTCTGCTGAGGGAAGTGCATCGGGCGAGGCGGTACCGTTCCCAGGTTTCGCTGATCTTCCTGGATCTGGACGGATTCAAGAACGTGAACGATCAGCACGGGCACCTGGCGGGGAGCCGCGCCCTCGTGGAGGTCGGAGCGGTGATCAAGAACATGGTCCGAGAGATTGATGTGGTCTGCCGCTTCGGTGGCGACGAATTTACCGTCATCCTGCCACAGACTGGCCTCGAAGGGGCCAGGATTATCGCCGATCGGATCCGGCGTCGCCTGGAGGAAACGGTCTTTCTCGAGGCTTTCGGATTCTTGGTGCGCATCACGGCCAGCTTCGGCATCGCTTCCTTCCCCGATCATGCGGGGAGCGAGAAGGCCCTCATCCAAAAGGCGGACGAGGCCATGTATAAGGTGAAGGGGAGTGGAAAAAACGCCATCGCCGAGGCGGTCTGACGGAAGTTTGACAAGGGCGGACCCAGAACCTATATTGGGTCAGCCTGGCGGCAAGCGGTTTTATTTCGAACCGGTTACGACCGAGGTCAGAGCACGGTAATGGCGAAGAACGGCATGGGCTGGAGCCCGCGATCGATCCTGAGTCTGTTCTCCAACGACCTGGCCATCGATCTAGGGACCGCCAATACTCTGGTTTACGCCAAAGGAAAGGGAATCGTGGTTTGCGAGCCTTCGATCATCGCCGTGAACCAGAAGACTGGCAAGGTGGAGGCGGTGGGCAAGGAAGCCAAGGAGATGCTGGGTCGCACTCCCGGCAACATCATCGCCATCCGGCCCATGAAGGACGGTGTCATCGCCGATTTCGAACACACCGAAAAAATGTTGGACCATTTCATCAAGAAGGCGCACAACCGCTCCTTGGGGGTGCGCCCCCGCATCGTCATCGGCGTTCCTTCGGAAATCACCCAGGTGGAAAAACGGGCCGTGAAGGATTCTGCCTATCGCGCCAAGGCCTCTGAGGTCTATCTCGTGGAACAGGCCATGGTGGCAGCGGTGGGTGCCGGTCTGCCCGTGACAGAGCCCACCGGAAACATGGTGGTGGACATCGGTGGTGGCACCACCGACGTCGCGGTAATCTCCATGGCTGGCATCGTCTACAGCCGGTCGGTGCGCATCGCCGGAAACAAGATGGACGAAGACATCGTCCAGTACATCAAGCGAAAGTACAACTTGTTGGTGGGAGAGAGGACGGCGGAGGAAATCAAGATCAACATAGGGTCCGCTTTCCCCCTGGAGGAAGAGCTCACCATGGAGATTAAGGGCCGGGATCTCGTGGAGGGAATTCCCAAGACTCTCGTGGTCTCCGACGAGGAGATTCGGGAGGCCCTTTCCGAGACGGTCTCCAACATCATCGAGGCCGTGCGAGTGGCGCTGGAGCAGACACCTCCCGAGCTCTCGGCGGATATCGTGGACAAGGGCATCGTGCTCACGGGAGGAGGCTCCCTTCTCAAGAACCTGGATAAGCGACTAAGGGAAGAGACCGGCCTCCCCGTCTCCATGGCGGACGATCCCCTCGCGTCGGTGGTGCTGGGCACCGGGAAGATGCTGAACGATTTCAATCTTCTTCGGAAGATCTCCATCGACTGAGGGTTCTAGACAAGCCTCGATTGCCCCCGGGAAACCGTTCCAGCCATGGCCATAAATAAGTCCTTCCCGGAGCGCCGGCCCTTTCTCCTCCTGGTGCTGATCCTCTCTTCCCTTCTGGTCCTCATGTCCCACCAGGTGCGGACGCGCCGGGGGAGCACTCTGCTGGAGGACAGCCTGCTAAACGTCTCGGCTCCCCTTGTGAAGGGTGCCTCGGGAGGCGTGGGGCTCCTGTCCGGAGTGTGGCAAGGGTATCTAGATCTGAGAGCTTCCCGAAGGGAAAACCTGGCCCTCAAGGCGCACCTGGGAGAGCTGGAAGAACGGGGTCGCGAAGGCGAAGAGTTCCGTCGGGAGAATCTTCGGCTCAGGGACCTGCTGGACTTGAAGCAGAGTTCGGAAGTGCCGTCTTTGGCCGCCGAGGTGATTGCCCTGGGCACTTCCTCCCAGGCGCGCACCGCCCTCATCAACCGGGGCAGCAAAGACGGCGTCAAGCGCGACATGCCTGTGGTGAGCCGCAAAGGTGTGGTGGGAAGGGTTATCGCCCTGGGGACCGGGATGGCCAAAGTGCAGCTCCTCATTGATCCCAACAGCGGGGTGGCGGGAATCTTTCAGCGAACTCGGGGACAGGGAATGGTGGTGGGTATGGGAGACCATGGCTGCCGCATGGAGTACGTCTCGGAGCTGGAGGACGTGGAGGTCGGCGACGTGGTGGTCACTTCGGGGCTGGATCAGATTTATCCCAAGGGGGTGACCATCGGGGTTGTCTCGTCGGTGACCGAAGGCGACCAGCTCACAAAAAACATCTATCTTAGCCCCGAGGTGGACTTCAGGCACTTGGAGGAGGTGCTGGTCCTCTTGAAACCCGGCGTGCCTGCGGCCACGGAGGAGCTCTCGCCATGACGCCGGTGTGGCGCGGCATCCTGACACTCATCCTGGCGGCCGGCGGACAGGTCCTTCTTTCACGGTATTTCCCAACCGCGGCCAGGTTGGTCGATCTCTACACCGTGCTCGTCCTTTACTACGCCGTGTCCCGCCGGCGGGTGGCAGTGATGTTCATGGGGACTACCGCGGGACTGGTGGAAGACCTATTGGCCCACACGGTCCTAGGGATGAACGCGTTCAAGAAGACATTGGTGGGATACGTCATGGGAGCTCTGGGCTCCTTCTTCATGCTCAGCCAACCCCTTCCCCGTTTTGGCGTGCTCTTCCTGGCCACGATCCTGGAGGCGCTGATCGAGGCAGGGCTACTGTTGGTTCTGGGACAACATATGGTACTTCCGGCGGCGGGGGACCTGATCCGGCAGGGCATGGGAAACGGCGTCGCCGGGATTATGATGTATTGGATCGTTTCCAAGCTGGAGTGAAGCCGTGGCTTGGGATTATCGGAGCAGCAAGGACTTCAAGGATTACTACGAGGAGCGCCGGCTCCAGCGCAGGATCGGGTTTATCTTCGTGCTGCTGGCAGGCCTCTTTCTATCTTACCTGTTCAACCTCTGGTACCTCCAGGTGGTCAATGGGGAGAACTACCGGCGCCTGGCCGACAATAATCGCCTGCGTCAGGTGGTGGAAAACCCTTTGCGAGGGGTCATCCTGGATCGGCAGGGCCGCCCCATCGTTCGCAACCGCATCGCATTCAATGTTCTGCTTGACCGGGAGAAGATCACCCGGCTCGACGAGACGGTGCGCACCCTCTCTCAAATCTTGAAACTTCCCGAAGCAACCGTCAAGGAGCGCATTGCCCGGTACCGAAACCGTCCTACCTTCGAGCCCGTCATCGTGAAGGAAGACGTGGATCTGGCCGAAGCGGCCTACTTGGAGTCGCGCCGACTGGAGTTGCCGGAAGTCTCGGTCGCCATCGAGCCCAAGCGAAGCTATGAGGATGGCGACCTGGCCGCCCACGCCCTGGGGTATGTGGGCGAGATCTCCGAATCCCAGCTGGGAAAGCCGCACTATGCTGGCTACCAGCTGGGGGACGTGGTGGGCAAAGCGGGGCTGGAAAGCTTCTACGATGCCGACCTGACGGGGGAGAAGGGGTGGAAGCAGGTCATCGTCAATAGCCTGGGCCGCGAAATCCGTGAGCTCCCCGTGGGCAAGCGCCCGGTGCCCGGAAACGCCCTGCACCTTACCTTGGACCTGGATCTGCAGGAAGAGCTGGAACGAGCGTTCGAGGATAAGACAGGTTCTGCCGTTTTCCTGGACCCCGACACGGGCGAAGTGCTGGCCATTGTCAGCAAGCCCTCCTTCGATCCCAACGTGTTCGCTCGACGTTTCTCGGCGGAGGACTGGAGAGCGCTCATCAATTCCGAGGCTCACCCGCTCCAAGACCGTGCCATCCAGAGCAAGTTCGCGCCGGGGTCGGTTTTCAAGATTGTTCTGGCCATTGCAGCGCTGGAGTCGGGAAAGGCCTCGCCGAGTCGCACCGATTTCTGCCCCGGGTACACGGTAATCTACGGCAGAAAATTCCTCTGTCATCAAGAGGGAGGCCACGGCACCATCGCGATGGTGGAAGCGATCAAGAAATCCTGCAACGTCTATTTTTATCATCTTGGAAAAGACCTCGGGATCGAGCTGATATCCCAGTGGGCGCATCGCCTGGGCTTCGGCCAGCGGACCGGGGTGGATCTCATGCATGAAGAAGCCGGGCGAGACCATCTCGGTCGCCATCGGACAGGGAGCGCTGGAGGTGACTCCCATGCAGATGGCGGTTTTTGCCTCGCTCATCGGGAACGGAGGCACCTTCTACCGGCCTCACCTTCTGAGAAGCCGCGAGATCCGCGGAGGAGTGGAGGACGCTATTCGGCCGCCGGAGGTCGTGGGTCGAGTGGACCTGAAGCCCGCCACGCTCCAGGTGGTAAAGCAGGCTATGTGGGAGGTGGTGAACCAGGGAGGTACCGGGACCAAGGCTGCCATCCCAGGGCTGGACGTTTGCGGCAAGACCGGCACCGCGCAGGTGGTCAAGGCTTCCGCGGGGGTCAAGAGCGAGAAACTCGCCGAGTCCATCCGAGACAATGCTTGGTTCATCGGGTTCGCGCCGCGCGAGCATCCCCGCATCGCCTTCGCAGTATTCGTGGAGCGAGGGGGTCATGGAGGTGAAGTGGCGGCGCCCATTGCGCAGCGCATCATGATGAAGTTTTTCGAGAAGGGGGAACGCCCCGAGGAGAGGCGCCAAGTTGCTCGAGCGTCGCAGCATTCATAACCTGGACTGGCTGTTGACCTTCTCTGTTCTCTCGCTGTGCGTCGTGGGATTGGGGATGGTCTACTCCGCCACCGCGGGCAGCCCCCTGGCCCCCCTTGCCACGAAGCAGCTCGTCTACTTCGGCGTGGGGCTGATGGGACTCCTCCTGGCACTGGCCATCGATTACCATACCTTGGCTTCCCTGAGCTATCTCTTCTACGCCGCCAGCCTCATTCTGCTCGTTTATCTTCTATTCTTCGGTCGTGCCATCGCCAACACCCGCGGGTGGTTGGAGCTGGGACCGGTCAATCTCCAGCCGGCGGAGATGACCAAGTTGACCACGCTGTTGGCCCTCTCGGCGTTCCTGAGTCGACACCGATCCGCCTCTCTGACCCCCTCCAACATGGGAGGCATCGTGCTCATCGTTGCGGCTCCCGTGATCCTCATTGCACGGCAGCCGGATTTGGGGACGGCCATCACTTTTGTTCCCCTCGTGGCTGTGGCCGCCTTCTTGGGAGGGATGCGGCTGCGTACCATCCTGATTCTGATTATGATTCCAATTCTGGCGTTCCCTATCCTCTGGAAACACTACCTCAAGGACTACCAAAAGACGCGGGTGGTGACCTTTCTGAATCCCGCCCAAGATCCGAAGGGAGCGGGGTACCAGGTCCTCCAATCCCGAATCGCCGTGGGATCGGGAGGCCTGACGGGGAAGGGCTTTCTGGAAGGAACTCAAGGACAACTCAAATTCCTGCCCGCCCAGCACACCGACTTCATCTTCGCGCTCATGGCGGAGGAGAGGGGTTTTTTGGGAAGTTTGGTTGTGCTATCTCTTTATTTCGTAGTAATCTACCGCTGCATCGCCATCGCCCGGGCCGCCCGCGACATCTTGGGTGTCTATCTTGCCATGGGTGTGATGGCACTGTTTGCCTGCCAGGTTCTCATCAATATAGGGGTAGTGTTGGGACTCATGCCTACCACGGGCGTCCCTCTCCCCCTGATGAGCTACGGCGGCTCCTCCCTCATCACCACTCTGGCGGGGATGGGTCTAGTGCTCAACGTATGGATGAGGCGCCTGGTCAATTGAGGGGGGTTTCGGAGTGACTTCGCCCCTACCCCGGGAGCATTCATGATGAGCGTCTATAGCGAGGCCATCGAGCGCATCCTGCCGCGCGTGCAGAAGCCCACCCGTTACATCGGCGGCGAATGGAATTCGGTAGTTAAAGACCCGACCCAGGTCGATGTCCGAATAGCTCTGGCGTTTCCCGACACCTACGAGCTGGGGATGTCGCATCTGGGACTGAGAATCCTCTACTCCCTGCTCAACTCTCGCCCCGACATCTGGGCGGAGCGGGTGTTCTGCCCGTGGATTGACATGGAAGCGGAGCTGAAGGAAAGCCACATCCCTCTCACGACTCTCGAGAGTGAAACGCCCTTGAGGCAGTTCGATGTCATCGGGTTCTCCCTTCAGTACGAGCTGAATTACACCAACATCCTCACCATGCTCCACCTGGGAGGCGTTCCATTGCTGGCCTCGGACCGAGGAGAGAATGAGCCGCTGATAATCGGGGGAGGCTCCATGGCCTTCAATCCCGAGCCCCTGGCCGACTTCTTCGACTGTATTCTGGTGGGGGACGGAGAAGAGTTGATTCTGGATTTTCTAAGCAAGTTCAAGGCGCTGCGCCGCGCCGGAGCTTCGAAGGAAGAGACCCTCAAAGAGCTGGCCCAGGTGCCCGGGGTGTACGTCCCTTCATTGTACCCTACGGCCCTGGATCCGAAGACCGGCTTCCTTCTGCCCCAGTCCATCCAGGGCGCCCCATTTCCAGTCAAGCGGCGGATCCTCTACGACATCGATCGTTACCCGTTTCCCGACGACGTCGTGGTTCCCTTCCATGAAATCGTACATGACCGGGTGTCGGTGGAGATCATGCGAGGCTGTACCGTGGGGTGCCGTTTCTGCCAGGCGGGAATCATCTACCGGCCGGTGAGAGAGCGCTCACCCGAATCCATCAAGGCGGTGCTGGAGAAGAGTCTGCGGCGGACCGGCTTCGACGAGGTTTCGCTCACCTCTCTGAATTCGGGTGAATACGGTTCCGTGGCCGACCTGATCGCGGATCTCATGGACGATTTTCAGGAAGACCGGACCTCGCTCTCCCTCTCATCCCTGAGACCTTCCAGCCTCAACGAGCGGATCGCCGAGCAGATTCGGCGGGTGCGCAAGACCGGTTTCACCATGGCCCCCGAGGCGGGGACCCAGCGCCTCCGGGATGTGATCAACAAAGGGACGAGCGAGAGGGACATTCTCTTCGGCGCCGAAAACGCCTTCCGGCAGGGATGGGAAGTGCTGAAGCTTTACTTCATGATCGGGCTGCCCACCGAAACGGATGAGGACATCCAAGGAATCCTCGACCTGGCTCACAAGATTCTCCGCCTTGGCAGGCAGCACGCCCGCAGGGCCGCCCGGATCACCGTCTCGGCCTCCTCCTTCATTCCCAAGCCGCACACGCCCTTCCAGTGGCTGCCGATGGAGAGAATGGAAGCCCTGCGCGAAAAGCAGGCCAAGATTCGCAGTGGCCTCAAGAATCCCAATATCCAGTTCAAGTGGCATGATGTGGAAATCTCCTGGATGGAGGGGATCTTCGCGAAGGGTGATCGCACGCTGGGGCGCACGTTGCTGCGGGCATGGGAGCGGGGGTGTCGGTACGACGGGTGGACCGAGCAGTTTCGGTACCGCGACTGGGTTGCGGCGCTGGAGGAGACCGGGGTGGACCCGAATCGATTCCTTTATCAGCGGCTGGAAGTCGGTGCGCGGCATTCCTGGGACCACATCGACTCCGGCGTTTCGGAACGCTACCTGGCCAAAGAGCTGGAGCTGAGCCTGACATCGGTCCCCACGGACACGTGCGGTATCGACAAGTGCTACGGGTGCGGCTCCTTCGCTAGGCAGTGCCTGTCCGGGGAGCTGGTGCCCGGCAAGATGGAGGAGAAATCGGAGGTGGAGGCTCCCCGGCCCGTCCCTCCTTCCCCGCCTCCCCAACCGAGGCATCGCTACCGAGCCCGCTACCACAAGGTGGGTAGGATGCGTTATCTCTCGCACCTGGAATTGTCCCGCAGCATGATCCGCGGTTTCCGTCGGGCCGGGATTCCCCTGGCGCACACCGAGGGTTTCCATCCCATGCCGCGACTCTCCTTCGCTTCTGCCCTGGCGGTGGGAGTCGAGTCGAGGGGAGAATATCTGGATTTCGAAATCTGTCGCCCCATGCCGCCGGAGTCCCTCTCACGCAGGATCAACCAGTGCCTGCCCACTGGCCTTGGGCTGGACCAGGTGGCGGAAGTCGAGACAGGGGCCAAGAGCCTGGGTGAGCTCATCAACGCGGCGCTCTATTGGGTCCGGCTGCAGGAAGCTCCGGACGCCATCTCTCTGGCAGACGATCTTGCCGGAAAGCTGAAAGGAGCCTCCCATCTGAAGGTAGTGCGTGAGCGCAAGGGCCAGACGGAAGAGCTGGATATCCTTCCATCCATCTATCGGATCAGCGCCGCCCAAGATGGAACTCTCGAGATGATCCTCCGCCTGGGGGGTAGCGGCAACGCCCGTCCCGACGATGTCGTCCGAGGCCTGTTCGGGCCCAACGCCAGTGCCCGCATCGTCCGGCAAGACCTCCTGGTCCTGCTCGAGGGTGAGTTTCTTTCCCCCATGGCATGCCGCGGGAACGACCCGACCCCGGCTGCTGTGGTTTCCGCTTGAGGGGGACAAGCCCGTCCCCAAATCCACTGACGTGATCAAAGATCTCGTCATCAACGCCGGCCTCCAGGAAATCCGCGCCGCCCTGCTAGAAGAAGGTCTTCCCGCCGAAATCTTCGTGGAGCGTGCCCTGAGGCCGCCCCTGCTGGGGAACATCTACAAAGGGAGGGTCAGCAATGTCCTCCCGGGGATGCAGTCGGCTTTTGTGGACATCGGGCAGGACCGCGACGCTTTCCTGTTTGTCGCGGATCTTTTTCCCGGGACGCGCTCCGGTGGGGGCCCCTCTCCCTCCCACGGCCGAGTTCCCTCGGTGGAATGCCTTGTCAAACCGGGGCAGGAGGCGCTGGTCCAGGTGATCAAGGAGCCCTTGGGGGGAAAGGGGCCCCGGGTAACCACCCAGATCTCCCTGCCCGGGAGGAGCCTGGTCTTCGTGCCAGGGCGCGCCGGACGTGCGGTCTCACGGCGCATCGAGCCGGATGGGGAGCGCCTTCGTCTTCAGCAGCTCGCGGACGCGATCCCAGGGGACGGAGGATTCATCGTTAGGACCGCGGCCTACGGCAGCCCGCCGGGGCTTCTGGGAGAGGAGGCGCGCTGGCTCCGCCGCCGCTGGGAGGAGATCCGTTCAGCCTCGGCGGGCGCAGCCGCTCCCGATTGCCTCCACCGTGAGGAAAGTCTCGCCGTGCGAGTTCTCCGGGACCTTCTCACGGAAGAGGTTCGCCGGGTGGTGGTGGACGACGAGAGCACGCTGGAAAAGTGCCGCGTGTTCCTGCGCTCCTACGCCCCTCATTTGGTGACGCGCCTGCAACGATATGAGGGCGGGGGACCGGTTTTCGAGGTCATGGGCATCGAAAAGGAGATTCAAAGGGCGCTCCGTCGCAGAGTTTGGCTCCCCTCGGGAGGCTATCTCGTGATCCATCCCACGGAGGCCCTGGTGGCCATCGACGTGAACACCGGGAAATACGTGGGCCGCAACGCCCGGTTCGAAGAGACGGCGTTGGCCACCAACGTGGAGGCTGCACGGGAAATAGTCCGACAGATCCGGCTCCGGGATCTCGGTGGGATTCTGGTCATAGATTTCATCGACCTGGAGCACGAGGAGAACCGCCAGGAACTGGCTCGAGCTCTGGAACAGGAGCTGAAGTCGGACCGGGCGAGGAGCCGGGTATTGCCGATTAGCGAGTTCGGCTTGGTCCAAATCACCCGACACAGGGCCCGACCAGGCCTGGAAAGCCTCCTGTGCGGCCCGTGTCCCGTTTGCCAAGGATCCGGGCGTCTCAGGACCCCGCAGACACTCCGCTTCCAGATCCAAAGAGAGCTCAAGCAGACCGCGGGACTGGCTCCCGAAGGCCCGTGGCTGGTCCGGGCCCATCCCGCCGTCGTGGCGGAGATTCAGGGAAACTGGTCCTCGTTTCTCGAGGACACGGGATTCGTCAGCGCGGAAGGCATCCAGATAGAATCGGTGAGGGACTTCCATCCCGAGGAATACGAGATCCGGACCTCCTAATCACGGCGGATCTTTTCCCGCTCCTGGAGTCGGTAAGCGCGGCGCCTTTCCGCATCCTGCACGAGTCGGCGGTCCGCTTCGGTCTCCAGCAACAGTGGGGGAGCCGGGACGGGTCGCCCCGTGGTGTCGATGCAGACCACCGTCACATAGGCGGTGGTCGTGTGGCGCCGCTCGCCCGTGAGCCCATCTTCCGATTCCACCCGGACGCCCACTTCCATGGAAGATCGGAACACCGCGTTGAGCCGCGCCTCAAGAACTACGATGCTTCCCAGGCGGATGGGCGAATGAAACGTGAGGCTGTCCACCGAAGCGGTGGCCACCTGGCTCCGGCAGTGCCGCAAGCCCACCACGGCCGCTGACTTGTCGATGAGGGCCATCACCCGCCCGCCGAAGATGTTTCCCTGGGGATTGGTGTCCTCGGGAATCACCAGCTCCGTCATGATGACACGCGAAGCCGAGGCAGGCTTGGGCGCCTGCCGGGGATCGGCGGGAGCGGACGGTTTGGTCATGAACGCAGTCTACAATAGGGTACTCCCGACGTGCCAACCCCCTGGTGTGCGCTTGACAGGGTTCGGGCCTGCGCTTAGACTCCCCGCGCCCAATTGAGACTGAGTCGCAGTTCTGTTCGCCGCGGAGGCACGTCCATGGACCGACAGAGCCTTTTCACCCAGTTCCTGGAGAGCCGCAAGTTGCGCAACACGGCCGAGCGACGGGCCATTCTCCGGGAGATAGTCGCCCCGGGGCGGCGGCATTTCTCCGCGGAGGACCTGGTGGCTAGGTTTCGAAGGCGAGGGGTCGCCGTGTCCCGGGCCACGGTGTACCGAACCCTGGAACACCTGGTGCAGGGTTCTCTGGTGCGGCGGCTGAGCCTGGGACATAAGCACGCTCTTTTTGAGAGCAACCTCGATCGGCGCGACCACGAGCATCTGCTCTGCTTGCGTTGCGGCGAAGTTTCAGAGTTCGCCAGCCCCGCCCTGGAACGGCTCCTGGAAAGGGTCTGCCGCCGCAAACGGTTCACACCCCAGCGTCGCTCCGTGCAGCTGCTGGGGATCTGCGGAGCGTGCGCCCGAGGGAAGCGCCCGGCGGAGGGTGGCCGTACGGCTCGCCAGTTCCCACGCTCGAAAACGACGGAGAGAGATCGTTCCCGTGGCGGCAATCCGTAAGCCAGCGGTAGTGGCCCCGGCGGCGGCCCTGGTGATCGTGCTGGGGGCGGGTCTTTCCGAGGGTTCCGATGCAAACCAGCGGCCCGCGCCGACTCTGGTTCGGGCGCGCTACCTGATGGGAACCGTGTTCCGCTTTGAAGCGCCTGTGGAAGGAGATGGCGCAGGAGTGGGGGAGTCGCTGGAGTCCGCCCTGGACGAGGTCCAGCGTCTGGAAACCCTCCTGAGTAACTGGCGGGACGACAGCGAACTCTCCCTTCTGAACGCTCGGTCCGGACAGGGTGCCGTCCCGGTGAGTCCGGAACTGTTCGAGGTGGTGGAATCAGCCCTCCGCTGGGCCCGGCTAACGGAGGGTACCTTCGATCCCACCGTGGAACCCCTCACGCGCCGCTTCCGCGAGCGAACCCTTCCAAGGTCTTCGGGAGCTATAGGCTCGCCCATCCGCGGGATCTCCTCCGTTGTAGGATGGCGCCGGGTCTCGATGGACCCGGTGCGGCGGACCATCGCGCTCCCCGAGGGAGGCGGTCTAGATCTAGGGGGGATCGGAAAGGGGTACGCCCTCGACCGTGCCGGTCGAGTGCTGGCGGTCCGGGGCATTCACGCGGCGTTGCTGGACGCTGGCGGCCAAATTCTGGCCATGGGCACGCCTCCGGGGGAGTTTGGCTGGCGGGTGGACGTAGCGGATCCCGAGGATCGGAATCGTCCAGCGTACGAGTTTTTGCTGCGGGACGCGTCGGCAGCCACCAGTGGCAATACCGTGCGACCGGGCGAAATCATCAATCCTGCCACGGGAGCTCCGTTAGCGGAGACCCTCACAGCAACGGCCATTGCCCCGGATGGGACCTCGGCCGATGCCCTCTCCACGGCGCTTTTCGTCATGGGTCCCGAACGAGGAGAGGCCTGGGCTCTCCACCGGGACGATCTGCGGGTGCTCTACCTGAAGCCGGCAGCCCGCCCCGGAAAAGCCCCTCGGTTCACCGGGACCTTGCCCCAGGCTCCCGAGCGACACCTTCTAATCATCACATCCCGTCAAGCCACCGCCCACAGGAGCTTGCATGCTGAGATTCGATAGGCTGATTCCAGCCGCGACTCTGGTCGCCTTCTGGGTTGGAGTGGCGCCCGGGCGAGCGGCCGATTCGCCGGCCGCTCCCCAGGTCCCTGTTTCCGTTGCGGAACTGGAAGCGCGTCTGAAGCTCTTGGAGGCGGAAGTGAAGGAGCTGGCGACTCTGGTGGAGACACTCCGGAAGGCAAAGGGGTCGCCTGAGAGCGGGAGAATCGCGGAACTGGAAAAACAGATCGACGCCCTGACACGGGAGATCGAGGTCCTGAAGCTGGGGCAAGCGGCGGCGCCCCCCGAGGATCGTTTTCCCTACGGCCTTGGCCCCGCGGCCTCGAAGGTGTATCACGTCCGCGAAGGGGTCTCGGTGGGTGGTTACGGGGAGATCCTCTACAGCGACTTCAGTGGACGGAATGATTCGGGTGCCCCCTCCGGGGAAGATGATCGCCTCGATCTCCTCCGTGCCGTTCTCTACTTCGGTTACAAATGGAATGACAGAATCCTGCTCAATTCCGAGATCGAATTCGAGCATGCCACCACGGGGGAAGGGGCCGAGGAGAAGGGTGAAGTCTCGGTGGAATTCGTCTACTTGGACTTTCTGGTCAAGAAGGGGTTCAACGCTCGGATCGGCCTCGTGCTTGTCCCGCTGGGCATTATCAATGAAATGCACGAGCCGACCACCTTCCCTGGAGTGCTCCGCCCGAGAGTGGAGACTCAGGTGCTTCCCTCTACCTGGAGCGAGAACGGCGCCGGCGTCTTCGGGGAGACCCGCTGGCTCTCCTACAGGGCCTATGTGGTGGCCGGGCTGGACGCTTTGGGGTTTTCCGCCAAAGACGGAATCCGGGGGGGAAGACAGGAGGGCTCCCAGTCGCTGGCCAATGACTTCGCGTTTACCGGAAGGCTGGACGTGACGGGATTGCCGGGACTGATTGCGGGAGTCTCAGCCTTCTCAGGCGACGCCGGCCAGGGAAGGATCCCGGCGCACGCCAGAGTCACTTTGTTCGACGTCCACTCCCTGATTCAGTGGCGAGGGTTGGAGGGGCGCGGCCTCTGGTCGCACGGCTCGATCGGGAACACAGCTCAGATCGACGAGGCCCTCGGCATCCTGCCGGGCAGCAGCGCATCGGTGGGGGGGAAGATCAGGGGATGGTACCTTCAGGGCGCGTGGGATCTTTTTTCACTACGAGAGAATGCGAGACAATCCTTCGCTCCCTTCCTCCGGTACGAGGCGCTGGACACCCAGGACTCGGTGCCTTCGGGATTTCAGGAGGACCCAGAGTTCCAGCAGCGGATTCGGACGGTGGGTCTGACCTGGAAGCCTATCCCGCAGGTGGCCATCAAAGCGGACTACCAGGACGTGGACAACGCGGCACGAGCCGGGGTGGATGAATTCCATGTGGGGCTGGGCTGGATTTTCTAGCACAAGATATCGAGCCCGGGTCCTGATGCTGCTGGCGACGGGCTTCCTCCTGGTGTGGACCGATTCCCCTGCGGTATTGGCGCGAGTCTATCTCACTCAGGACGAAGCCTTGAAGGGCGCCTTCCCCTCCCCTGCGCGGGCGGAGCGCAAGACCCTCTTTCTGGATGAGGCCCAGGCCGGCGCCATTGAAAAGGAGGCCGGCTCCAAGCTCGGCAGTCGCGTCTTTTCCTATTACGTAGGCAGAGGTGCGGACGGGCTGCTGGGTTATGCCTACTTCGACACCCACTTGGTGCGGACGCTTCCGGAAACCATCATGGTTCTCCTCGGGCCGGACGGGAAGATCAAACGGGTGGAGGTTCTTTCCTTTTCCGAGGACTTGGCCCTCCACCGCGGCATTCGCAACCTCACAGGCGCTTCGCTGACGGCCGAGGCGATTACTGCCGCCTGCAGGAGGATTCTCGCCCTGCACCGTCGGGTGGGAGGGGGGAAAGAGTGATTGGCCGGTTCGAAAAGCTGCTGTTGGCCACGGCGACGGTGCTGGCAGGAGGCTCGGGCCTCGTTTATGCATGGATGAAATACATCACCGCGAACAGGGATCCCTTCTCCGTCGTGAACCATCCCTGGCAGCCTTATATGCTCTCCGCCCACGTGCTCTCCGCCCCCGCGCTTCTCTTCGCCTTCGGTCTCATCGTCCGCGAACACATTCTGGGGCGGTATCGGGACCCCCGGGCGCGCCGGGGGCGCAGGACCGGTATCCTGGCCTCCTGGCTGCTCGCCCCGATGGTCGCCTCGGGGTACGCGCTCCAGGCACTCGCCTCCCAGAGCCCCCGTCGGGCCACGGGCCTTTTCCATCTGGGAGCGGGAATTCTCTTCCTGGTTTTTTACGCGGCCCACGTGATACTCGGCTCGCGAGGGCTTCCCGCGCAGGGATCCCTTCGCCTGAGTGGCCGGGGACGGACCACCCGGGCCAAGGATTGAAGCGGTGGAAGCTTGTTCCTATAATCGAGGTGAACCGGGTGTATTCTTCTGCCCGGGAGGAGTGAAGATCATGTCGAGCAGGATGAGGAGAACCGTTCGAGCGGGAGCAGCGCTGCTGGGCGCGGGGCTTCTGGCCCTGGCCACGGGAGGCCGCCTGTATGCCACAGACACAACGAAGGTGAACGGGACCGTCACCGACGTAACCGGCAAGCCGCTGGAAAAGGTGGAAGTCTGGTTCGAAAACGCCAAGATCCAGGGGAAGCGAGTCGGTCCCGTGAAGACCAACAAGAAGGGAAAGTACATCTACCCCTACCTGGACGTCGGGATCGAGCCTGAGTGGCGGGTGGTGCCCAAACTGCCAGGCTACCTGGTGCTCAAGGTGAACTGGAAGCTCATCGACTCCCAGCGGAACGATCGTGGCAGCAACGAAGCGATCCTGAACACCAAGCAGGAAATCCCCTCCCTCCATCCAGTGCTGGTCGGCGACAGCGGCGTCAATGAGGTGGACTTCGTGATGGTCAAAGAGGAGGAGTTCAACAATGCGCTGCGCCAGGCCGTGGCGGCCAAGCAGGGAGGCTCCGCCAACGGGGGCGTTGCCCCGCCGGGAGGGAACTCCGCCCCCGCTACGCCCGGAACTTCCGCTGCTCCAGCGCCGCCCCCGGAGCCGACGGCTCCAACCCACTCGGTCACGGAAGCAGTGGACTTGATCAAGGCGGGAAAAAACGAAGAAGCCATCCCCATCCTGAAGGAGTTTCTTGAGAAGAATCCCAACAATGCGCCCGTGCAGTTCACGCTGGGCAAGGCCCTGGTGAACACGAAGCAGTTCGACCAGGCGGTCCCAGCGTTGCAGAAGGCCCTCGCCATCAAGCCAGATCAGCAGGGGGCGCACTTCTTTCTCGGGATCGCTTACTCCCAGATGGGACAGGATGCGGACGCCCTGAAGGAATTTGAGGCGGAGATTCCCCTGAGCCCTGCGCAGGATGCCGCCTATTCCAATGCAGCGGCTATCTGCGAAAAGCAGGGGAATCAGGACAAGGCACTGGAGTATTACAAGAAGGCCGTCGAGATCGCGCCCAACCGGGCTGAGCTGCACGCCAGCTTGGCGGGGATTTATGAGAAGAAGGGGAACCAGCCCGCCGCCCAGGCAGAATACAAGGCCCTGGCAGAGGTCGATCCCGACCATGCCGCGGTTACCTGGTTCAACATCGGGGCGATTGCCAAGAACAACGATAGGAACGAGGAGGCGGTCAAGGCCTTCCAGAAGGCCGTAGAGTTGGATCCCGGATACGCCCTGGCCCATCGGGAGCTCGGATACGCCTTGGTGAAACAAGGGGACTTCAAGGGAGCGGTGACCCACTTCAATAAGTATCTGGAACTGGTCCCCAAGGCTCCCGATGCCGGGGAAATCCGATCCATGGCCAAACAGCTCAGCCAATAGAGGACGCTATCAGGTTCCAGAGCCCCGGGTTATTTCCAAGGGCCGTTTCGTTGGGTGCAGATCAGGAGGAGCTACGCGGGAGCGGAAAGAGGATGGTCTCCACCTCCTCGCACAGGAGGTGTCCCGCGAAGAGATGGACTTCTTGAATCCGAGCGGTACAGGCCGCTTGCACCACGAGTGGGATGTCCGCCAGCACTCGGGCGCGGCCTCCGTCCCCCCCCAGAAAGGCCACGGCCCGGATTCCGAGTCTTCGGGCCGCTTCCAGCCCCTGGAGGATGTTGGGGGAGTTTCCCGAGGTCGAGAGGGCGATGGCCACGTCGCCTCTCCTGCCCAGGGCCTCCATTTGTCGCGAAAAGACTCTTTCATACGCGGAGTCGTTCGCAATGCTGGTCAGCGACGAAGTATCGGTGCTGAGAGCGAGAGCAGCCAGCGCGGGACGATCCCGGGTCATTCGATTCACCAGCTCCGCTGCCAAGTGTTGGGCTTCGGCGGCACTGCCACCGTTTCCGAAGAAGAGGGCCTTGCCTCCTCTGGAGAACGCCTCGGCGATTTCGCGGGACGCGCGCAGGATTCCTTGTTCGTTCATGGCAAGGAACTCCCTCACGGCAGTCTCTAGACTTTCCCGCTCGGCCTGGAAGTTTTTCACGAGCTCCTCCCCCAAGGGATGAAGAATGAAAGCCGGCTCCATGCTAGGGGGCGCTCCCCGCCGCTGTCAAGAATGAGGTGACGAGCCCAGGAAGGTCAGGATCCTGCCGGTGCCGGAACCATCGCGACGGTAGGAAGGGAAGAGACCGGCCAGACAGCGCGTGCACAAGCCCACGGAGTGAATGCGCGATGGGTCCAGTCCAGAGTCCACCAGGTCTCGGCGGTTGGCCTCTGGCAGATCTAGAAACGCCCCGTCACCATCCTCCCGAAGAACGACATCGGGCGAAAAGCCTGCCGAGAGGAATGCCTCAACAACCTCTCGCCCCACGCGGTAACAGCAGTGCCCGATGGCGGGTCCGATCATGGCCCGCAGCCCTTCGGGACGGCAGCCGAAGCTGCGGCGCAACGCCTCCACCCCACCGCGGGCGATCCGGGAGCGCGTCCCTCGCCAGCCGGCATGGATGACCGCCCCAGCCGGCCGATCCGGATCGAACAGCACCAGAGGCACACAGTCAGCGGAGGCGACGGTCAAGACGAGCCCGCGGCAGGCAGTGGTGAGGCCGTCCGCTTCCTGCAAAGGCCGCGACGCTTCCTCCAGGGAAAGGATGTTGACTACCCGTGAACCATGCCGCTGGGCAAGACGAACCACGGGGAGACCCTCCCACCCCAGAAGTGGGAGAACGCCGCTCAGCTCCCCGCCGGCCCGCCGCGTGGTGAAGCCGGCCCTCCAGCCCTCCAGGCCAGGAAACCCCGTAAGCTCCATCCACAGAGGCCCTGTGGCGGGCGTGGCGGTTCTTGAGGCGCTCATGAGAATTCCCCGGCGATGAGCCCGCCGGAGCAAAGCGCTCCGGCGAAAAGCTGCGGGAGTCTAGGACAGCAATCCGGCGAGGTCAACTCCTCATCGCGCCTCATTGCACGCCTTGACAATTCTCGCTCGTTCGGGCACCCTATCGCCTCGGACTTTGCTCTGGCGACCGTTCCCGTTGGGTCCCCCCGGCGGGAACGGTTCTGTTTTGAAAACGGGTCTCCGGAGCACGCGGGACATTTTGAGAATTCTCTCGGGCCTCGCATTGAACCTGATGCCGCCGCCGCAGGGGCAGGGAAGCCAGAACTTTCTGGTGACCTTCCTGCTACCCATGCTCCTGATGTTCGGCATTTTCTACTTCTTGCTGATCCGGCCGACCCGGACCCGGCAGAAGGAAATGCAGGCCATGTTGGAGGCCCTCAAGCCGGGAGATCGCATCGTCACTTCCTCCGGGATTCATGGGACCGTGGTCGCCCTCCAAGACGAGATCGTTCAGGTGCGCATCGCCGACAATGTCAAAGTAGACTTTTCCAAGAGCGCCATCGCGAGCGTAAAACAGAGGGAGTGAACACATGCCGCTGAAGTGGCGCTGGGTCATCATCGCCTGCGTAACCCTCCTGGCCTCCTATCTCTGCTATCCCCTCCAAGAAAAAATCAAGCTCGGGCTGGATCTGAAGGGCGGCATCCACCTGGTCATGCGAGTTAAGACCGACGACGCCATCAAGGCCTCCACCGACCTGGACCTTGAGACGCTGCGCAGCGAGTTGGGTAAGAAGGGTGTGACGCCCGAGAAGATGGAGTCGGCCTCTCCTGGCCGGATTCGGATCACCGGCGTCGACTCGGCAAAGGTTTCCATCCTGCAGGATGTGGTGTCGAGCCAGTTCTCGGCCTACGCCGTCTCCTCCCGCGGGGGCGGCGAGTACCAACTGGAGATGAAGCCGGCAAGGATGCGGGAGATCCGCGAATCGTCGCTGCGTCAGGCCCTCGAGACGATTCGGAACCGGGTGGACAAGTTCGGTGTGGCGGAGAGCGTCGTCCAGCAGGTGGGGTTCGCCGGGGGAGGGGACGAGCGGATCCTCGTCCAGCTCCCGGGAATCCAAAATACCGAGCGGGTGACGGAGTTGATCGGCTCACCCGCCTATCTGGAGTGGAAGCTGGTGAGCATTCCACCGGGCTACCGGGCGGACGATGTTCATTCGGTGCTCCCTGCCCCCAAAGACCGCCTCCTCTCCCTTTTCGGCGGTTCACTCCCTGCCGACACTGACCTTTATCCTGGCGAGAAGCAGCCCGCCGGCGAGACGCTCTACTGGCCCTGCAAGAAGACCTCGCCCATCACCGGCAACGACCTGCGAGACGCCCGGCGTGAAGTGGGGCGGCTGGGGGACGCAGTGGTTCAGTTCCGCCTCACCGCCGATGCCGGGCAGCGCTTCGAGGCTCTGACCTCCGCCAACGAAGGACAGCTCCTGGCGATCTTGCTGGACAAGAAAGTCATTTCGGCCCCGCGCATCAACGCCACCATCCGCGACACGGGGATTATCGAGGGGAGTTTCACGGTGGAGTCCGCGGAAGATCTGGCCATCAAGCTCCGCTCCGGAGCCCTCCCTGCAGGAATGGAGCTCCTCGAGGAACGAACCGTGGGGCCGTCACTCGGATCCGACTCGATCCGCCAGGGTGTCGTGGCCTCGCTCCTGGGCGCCATCCTCGTGGTTTTCTTCATGCTGATCTACTACCGCCTGGCGGGAGTGAACGCCAATCTGGCGCTGGGCCTAAATGTCCTGCTGCTCCTGGGTGCCATGAGCTATTTCCACGCCACGGTCACCCTCCCGGGAATCGCCGGAATCGCCCTGACCATCGGGATGGCTGTGGACGCCAACGTGCTCATCTTCGAGCGAATCCGGGAAGAGCTCAGGCTCGGGAAGACCGTCAAGGGCGCGGTGGCCAACGGTTTCACGAAGGCCTTGAGCACCATCGTCGACTCCCACGTCACGACGCTCATCGCGGCCCTCTTCCTGTTCGGCTACGGCACGGGTCCGGTCCGGGGCTTTGCCGTGACCTTGTGCATCGGCATCCTGGCGAACTTGTATACCAACATCTTTGTCTCCCGCGCCCTTTTCGACGCCTACTTGAGTGCCCGGCGCGTCGAGATCTTGAGCATCTGATGCGCGTAACGGAGAATCCGTCGTGAAGCAGTTCCATCTCCTGACCAACACCAATTTCGACGTAATGGGGAAGAAATTTCTGTTCATCGGAATCTCGGCAGCGGCGGTGGTCGCCAGCCTCTTCGCGTTATTCACTCGCGGCCTCAACTGGGGCGTCGATTTCCGTGGCGGCACCGAGGTCAGGGTCCGCTTCCTGACTGAGCCCTCCGTGGAACAGGTCCGGAAGGACCTGGAAGCGCTGGCGATCGGAGAGGTGGATCTGCAGCGTCTGGGAAAGCAGGAGGACCACGAAATCCTCATTCGCATCGGCCAGAGTAAGGAGGCGAAAGGGGAAGGGGGATTGATCGGCTCCGGAGACGTCTCCCAGAAGGTTCTCGCGGCCCTCGCGACGGAAGAGGATCGTCGACAGGCCGCGGCCGGCAAGATCGATCTGAACCAAGCCAGCGCGGGTTCCCTGGAGACCTGGCTCGCGAGTAGGATCGAGGCAGCGAAGCAGACGGGCACACTTCCCGCCGGCACCACCGTCGACGCGCGAGTCTCTGCGGAGACGGTCATCGCGGCCCGGGACGCGAAGGGAGGAATATTCCGATCGGTCGAGGAAGTCCAGCGAATCCCAAGCCTTTCTCCTGCCGTCCAAACCCTCCTGAAAGAGGGGACCTTCATCGGACAAACATCACCCCGCAGCGTGGAGTACGTGGGCCCCAGCGCCGGCCGGGATCTCATCCGAAAGGCCACGTGGGCCGTCGTCGGATCCAACGTCGGAATCCTCATCTACATCTGGATCCGCTTCCGCTTCATCTGGGGCATCGCGGGAGTGGTCGCCTTGTTCCACGACGTCATTGTCGCGATGGGAGGGCTTGCCATCACCCAGAAAGAATTCACCCTCCCGGTTGTGGCGGCGCTGCTCACCATCGTCGGTTATTCCATCGCCGACACCGTGGTTGTTTTGGACCGGATTCGCGAGAATCTCCGCCATCACAGGTCCGCCGACTTCGAGCTGGTGGTCAATGCCTCCATCAACCAGACCTTCAGCCGAACGATTCTGACGCAGTTCACGGTCATGCTGTCTACCACCGCCCTGTTTCTGTTCGGCGGGGATCGCCTGAACGCCCTGTCGTTCACCCTCCTGGTAGGGTTTGTCTCAGGAGCCTACTCCTCCGTCTTCGTGGCCAGCCCCATCCTGGTGTTGCACCAGCGCTGGTGGAGTGAGCGTCGTCGCCGGGCCTGAAGTGCCGCCCGTTGCAGCTCATCTCTCCGTAGGCTATCCTTTATCGCAACCAGCGCTTTGTCCCGGGACGGAGACGGCCGACGGGCATCCTTCCCGCCATGGGATCCGAAGCCTTGATCCGCATTGAAGACATCCAGGAACAGGTCCTCTCCTACATGCCCGACGCGGACCTGGAACTTCTCCGCCGGGCCTACGTCTTCTCTGCCATGGAGCACCGCGGGCAGGTTCGCTCTTCGGGCGAGGCCTACCTAACCCATCCGCTGGAAGTCGCTTACATCCTCGCCGAACTTCGGCTGGACCTCACGTGTGTCATCGCGGGATTGCTCCACGACGTCATCGAGGACACTCTCACCACTCGGGAGGTTCTGGAGGAGTATTTCGGCAAGGATATCGCCCACCTGGTGGAGGGGCTCAGCAAGATCAGCCGGATTGCCTTCACCTCCCGCGAAGAGGCGCAGGCGGAGAATTTCCGCAAGATGATGTTGGCCATGGTGGATGACATCCGGGTGATTCTGGTCAAGCTCGCCGATCGGCTGCACAACATGCGCACTCTGGAGCACCTCTCCTCGCGCCAGCAGCAACGTATTGCCCTGGAGACTATGGAGATCTACGCCCCCATCGCGAACCGCCTGGGTATGGGAAAAATCAAGAGCGAATTGGAGGATCTCTGCCTCAAGTATCTGGATCCCTCGGGCTATGCCTCGCTGGTCTCGGCGCTGGAAGAGCGGCGCAAGATTAGCGACGACTTCATCCAGGAGATCCGGCAGACCCTGGAGAGCAAGTTGACGGAGCAGGGCATTCCCTGCGAGATCACCGGCCGGATCAAGCACCTCACGAGCCTCTATAAGAAGCTCCGTGTCCAGGGGATCGACGTGAGCCAGGTTTATGACTACCTGGCCTTCCGCATCCTGACCCCTACCGTGAAGGACTGCTACGCCGCCTTGGGAACCATCCATTCCTTATGGAGGCCCGTACCGGGGCGCATCAAGGACTTCATCGCCATGCCCAAGCCCAACATGTACCAGTCCCTACACACCTCGGTGATGAGCGACAAGGGACAGCCCTTCGAGGTCCAGATCCGGACCCCGGAAATGCACCGCATCGCCGAGGAAGGGATCGCCGCCCACTGGAAGTACAAGGAGGGGAAGAAGGTCAAGGCCGGGGAGGATCCCAACATTCAATGGCTGCGCCAGATCATGGAATGGCAGCAGGAGATGCGGGACCCGCGGGAGTTCCTGAAAATGGTGAAGCTGGACCTCTACCCTGAGGAGGTGTACGCCTTCACGCCGCAGGGGCAGGTCAAGAGCTTTCCTCGCGGGGCCACGCCCGTGGACTTCGCTTATTCGGTCCACACCGAAGTTGGCCATCACTGTTACGGGGCACGGGTGAACGGCAAGCTGGTGCCCCTCAAGACCGCGCTGAACAACGGCGACATTGTGGAGATTCTTACCAGTCCCAGTCATCGGCCAAGTCAGGACTGGCTCAGCTTCGTGGTGACCTCCCGGGCCCGGAGCAAGATCCGGCAGTGGCTCAACACCGACCGGCGGGACAGCAGCATCCAGCTGGGGAAGTCCCTCGTCGAGCGAGAGCTGAAGC
>QHVQ01000047.1:0-1718 GCA_003222305.1 Acidobacteriota bacterium
CCAGCTCAGGTCGCTGTTCACGGTCCCTCCCACCTTCCCTTTGGTGGGGCTGAGGTTCGGATTGGCCGGCGAAATCTGACAGGCCAGGACCGAATTCACCGTGAGGGTTTGGTTGGTGTAATTGATGCAGCCGTTGCTGTTCTCCACCTCGATGAAGACGGTGTAGGTCCCCGCGGGCACCGCGGCCGAGTTCCAATTCGGGAAGGTGAAGGGGTAGGCGGTGGCGGTCTGATCGTAGACCTCCGCCCCACCCTGCGGATTCGGGATGTGGATCCGGGCCCGGACGTAGGTGTCACCGCCGCCGGAGATGGTCAGGGAGATGGGAACCGAACCGGCCACCTGGCTGCCGCTGGTCGGGCTCACCATCGGAGTCCCGTTGAACGTACAGGTCTGAGCCGACGGGTAGGAGTAGGCGGAGAAATTGGGGCATGCGTCGACCGCCCGGACCTTGTAGAAGAAGGTATTGTTCTGGACCTGCAGATAGCTCTTGTCCGAGGGGCTGAGGTTGTGGACGAGCGTGATGGTGGGGCTGGTGACCGGGCTGCCCGGCACGGCCGTATAGGTCAGCGTGTTGGGGTCGGTGCTAATCGTTCCCTGGGCATAGACCACCTCATAACTGGCCACCAGAATGGTCCGGCTGGTGACGTCCTGGGTCACTGGCGGCCAGGTGATGGTGACGGCATTCTGGCTCGTCCGGCTGGCGGTGGGCGCGGTCGGCGCCATAGGCGCAATGGTGGTATCGGAGGATCCAGCAATGGCCGGCGAATACCCGCCCTGGGTGTTGCAGAGGTCCACCGCCGCAACCTTGTAGTAATAGGGGAGGCACTGGGCCACGTTAGTATCATTGAACTGGGAGGCTCCCGCGGCCAGGCTGCCTTCGTCGACGTAGGGTGCCCCGCCGGGAGTAAATCCCGAGGTGGTGCCGCGCCAGATCCGGTATCCCTTCAGGTCCCGGATCATGGGAGCGTCGGCATCGGTGCAACCGGTGGGTCCCGAGGCATTGGTGGTCACGGGGTCGAAATGCACCTGCACCTGCGCATCCATGGCCGGGTGGGTGCTGCTCCCCTTTTGGGTGCCCCAGCCTGAGGCAGGCGCGGACGGAACAGTCGTGTCCGCCAGGGGCCCCGACGAAGTGGAGCCCGAGAAGGTCCCTACATTCCCGGAAGAGTCCTTGCCCTGCACCTTGAAGTACCAGGTGCTCCCCGCGGTGAAATGGGTCGTGTCGCGGAGGAAGGCGTGCGTCGTAAAGCTGGGCATGCCGTTGTCGTAGTGCGGGTAGGGGGTGTTCACCACGTAAGGGGTGGCCGCGCTGCTGGTCCCGTAGCCGACGTTGTAGCTGGTCACCAGCTCCGAGGCGGGACGCCCAGTGAAATTGACGAGGACTCCCTGGCAGTGTCCGCCGCACAGCGTGGGGGCGGGCGAGACCTGCCCCGGAGGAGTGTTGTCCGAGTCTTGCATGCCGGAGCGGCCCAGGTTCTCGGGAACGACGTTGGAGCTGAGCTCGAACTTGCGGTAGTGCGCCGTGCTGCTGGTGCTGGCCTCCGCCGGATCCAAGTACTGCAGATCCGGATTGGCAGTCATGCCCACCAGGTCCACGGCGATGCGGCGGATTCGGCTCCGGAGCGCGGCATTGGCATCGGCTCCCCCGATATCGTCGGAGGGATCGGTGGGCGTGAAGGTGCCAATCTGGTTGCCGCCGTCATCATAGTATTTAAAGG
>QHVQ01000047.1:1775-32341 GCA_003222305.1 Acidobacteriota bacterium
CGTTGTTCAGAGTCACCCGATACAGGGTGTACGGGGGAGAGTCCTGCACCAGGGCCACGTTTCCCAGCCGGACGTTGTCCACCGCACCGTCCCGCGGCCCCACGCTGATGCTGTTTCCCAGGTAGGTGATGCTGGCGCGGGTAGGGTTGTCGACGTCGGCGGTGAAGGGGAGCGTGCTGCCGCCGGTCCATCCGGGCTTGCCCAGCACGTAGGCTACGATCTCATCATTGCCGGTGCTCACCGTATTGAAAACCCCCTTGATGCTGCTCTCGGGGGCGTCCTTCAGGGTGGGGTCCTCATAGTCCAGGTCCGCCCGCAGGACGATGGCGGTATCGTAGGCCGCCTCGATCTGCTCGTCGGGGCGGGTCTTGCTTCCATCGGGGTTGTAGTTGTATCCGGCGTTCCGGATGTCCGAAAGAACCCGGTCGAAGGCCGCCCGCGTGTTCTGCTGCTGATCGGTGAAGTTCTGTCCCGCCTTGTAGGACTTCTGGGCCGCGGTGTAGAGAATGAAGGCCACCGCCGCGGCGATGGCGAAGATGGCGGACGCGATCATCATCTCCACCAGACTGAAGCCTTGTTGTCCGGCCGTCCTGCCGCGTGCGTTGCGAGTCATGAAAGACCTCCTTTGCGGTCCGGGAACTCTCCCGAACCTTGTGCTCTTTAGAATCGAACCGTCTGCAACGAAACGCTCTTGAAGCGCCCGATCTCCGTCCAATTCACCGCCACCTTCACCTGCAGGGCGGAGGCACTGCCCATGTTCAAGGGGAGGGCACTGCCCAGCGGTGTCACCGTGATGACCGCCGAGGCGTTGGGGCCCAGCCGGCTGTTGATCTCCGACTGCCACTGGTTGGCGTTGTTACCCGTGTTCACGGTGCTCACCGTGAGGCTGGTGGAGGTATCCGCGCCGCCGAAGTAGGCATAGGTGTCGGTGTAGGGAAGCTGTTCGATGCGTTCCATGATGGTATGGCTGAGGGCCGTGGCGGAAGTGGTGCTCTTCCCCTGATGCACCTGCTTGCCTCCGAGGATGAACAGGGAAGCGATGGAGATGAGGACCGTCGCCAACAGTCCCAAAGCCAGGGTGACTTCGATGAGGCTGAAGCCGCCTTCCTGCTTCAACGTCGCCGCATGCGTCTCGCGGATTGGGTCGTGTCGGTTCTCTCTCATGGGATTCTCCGCCGTCCTTTTAGGGTGCGACCGCCGCATAGGTGCTCGTGATGCGGCCCACCGTGTTGAGATCCAACGTCCATTGATCGGCACGGGTGGAATCCACGGTGGTCTGTAGGACCACGGTGGCGTTCCCGGTGCTGACCGTTCCATTGGTGGTGAAGGTGATGGTCGTGGGGCTGGCCGAGACGAACACCACGTTCGGGGGCAGGCTCCAGACCCGGTTTCGCCCCTTGGCGTCGGTCCAGCTGTAATTTCCCGCCGCCGGGTCAAACACCACGCTGCTGGCGCTGCGCGTGCTGACCGCCACCTGGCGGGCCGCTCGCAGCACCACGCTGAGTTCCTGCATGGCAGAGCGCACCTTGTAGGCCCGGTAGGACTGCGTGAAGGCGGGCCCGGCGAAGGTGATAAAAATCGCCATGAGGGCGATCACCAACAGGAGCTCCGGGAGTGAGAAGCCTGCCTCGGGGTGCCGGTTGGAGATCGGGCTTGAAGGTGCTTCGCGTTTCGTCATGGCTTGCTCCTTAAAGGCGCGTTCACCGGGGGACCCAGCAAGCCGGGTGCCACGGCGTGTCGGCCCCCTGACGGCGGCGGCAACTGGCGGAGGAGCAGGACTTTCAGGCGCGCCGCCGGCAGCCACCGCCGCCAGGTGACGCCATGAAGCCTCAGAGGGCGTTACAAAAGGTAGCGACCTCCGACCGCCTTTTCCCAGGCGGACACGCGAAAAACCATTTTCGGGAGGGGGCTAGCTGAGCGGGAAGGATTCGTGCGGCGCCCCGAGGGGCAGGCGGATGAGGAACCGGGTCCCCTGGCCCTCCTGGCTGGCCACCTCGATGCTGCCGTCGTGACTCACGATGGCCTTCTGCACCAGGGGCAGTCCGAGGCCCGTGCCGTCGACCCGGGTCGTGAAGAAGGGGGTGAAGATCCGCGGGAGGATTGCCGGCGGAATTCCTTTCCCATTGTCGGCCACCTCGATGCGCAGAGTCCGCCCCTCCGTGGCTCCCGTGACCGTCACCTCCACCCCTTTGCCGTTTCTCGCCTGAGAGGCGTTCAGGAGCAGGTTGTGGAAGGCCCGGCGCAGGAGAGACTCGTCGCCGGAGAGCCTCGGAAAAACTCCCGCGAGGCGGATGATGAAAGGGGGGGAGCCCGAGGGCTCGGACATCTCGCGGGAGAGGCCCTCGAGGAGCCCGCGGAGATCCACCTCCGAGACGCTCAGAGCCGCCGGACGGGCGAACTGGAGAAACTCCCCGACGACTGCCCCGATGTTCCCCACTTCCCGGAGGATGCTGGCCGCCAGATTCCTCGCTTCTTCGTCCCGACACCGCTGTAGAAGCCGGCCATAACCTTGCAGGGTTGCCAGGGCGTTTCTAAACTCGTGAGCGATCCCCGCCGAGAGCTCCCCCAGCTGGGCCAGGTTTTCCTTCAAGGCCACGCGGTCTCGCAGGAGGCGAATCTCGGTCAGGTCCGAGAGCAGACAGATCAGACCCCGGTTCTCCCCCGCCTCGCGATGGATGGGCGAGAGCCCGACGCCCAGATGGATCTCCTTGCCGTCGGGACGACGGTGGGGCACCATCTCCCGGCTGCGCGGCGCCCCCTTGCCCAGACCTTCGCTGAGCAGCCGGCCCAACCCTTCCGTCTCCTCGAACAGTTCTCCCAGACGCCTTCCCACCATCTCCTCCTGGCTGCGCCCCAGGATCTGCAGCGCCGCCGGATTGACCAGACGCACGACGCCCGTCGCGTCGAAGGCCATCATCCCGGAGTTGAGGCTCCTGGCAAGGCTCTCCCCTGGGAAATCTTCGTCCGATCCTTCCCGCCGATGGGACTTGAGATGCTGGAGCTCCCGCTCCTGACCCTTCAGCTTTTCCAGCACTGCCTGAAAGGTGTGAAGCAGAATGTCGGGGTCGGATGCTTCCTTCTCTAATACTCCCGTCGCCTCTCCCACTCCTTCCGCAGTGGCCAGCAGCCGCCGGTAGGGAGCCAGGAGCCACCGGGCGAACAGAAGCACCAGGAGGACCAGGCAGGAGAGCCCCGCCGCCTGCACCGCCGAGAGAACCTTGAGGCTGCGGTCCAACTGAGCGAGATCGCCCGCGTGCTCCTCCACTTTCAACACGGCGCGGAGCCGACCCGAAGGACTCAGCAGCGGCAGGAACCCAGGCAGCGTGGCGTAGGCGATTCCTTCCGCATCGCGGAGGGAGCCCAGCACCCGGTTCCCTGCCTCCAGACCCCGGCGCTGAGCCGGGGACAGTTCGGCATAGTCCCGGTCCAGGGTACCCACGCGCCCCACCAGCGAGGAGACCAAAATCCTGCCGGCGGGATCCAGCAGGTCCATTCCCGACAGATTGTGCTCTTTCGTCAGGCGTGCCAGCCGTGCCTGGCTCAAGGCGGCGTCACGGGCCGTCCGGCTTTCCTCGCCAGGCAGCCGCGATTCCGGAAGCCCGAGCTCCAAGCGTGTCGACTCGCCCACCAGCAGGATTCGCTGGCCAATCTCTCCCATGACCGTGTCGCGGCTCAACATGAGGAGATAGAAGTTCACGGTGACCGCGGCGGCAAGAAAGAGCACCAGCAGGACCAGGAAGACTTTGACCCGCCCTTCGTAGGTCCTCAAGTAGTGCAGCATGGGCTCACTCCGGAAAGCCGGATATCCCTGCGTACCAGGCCAGGAGGATCGGCCCGCCCGCCAGGGCGATGAAGGCGCCCACAGCCAGGAAGGTTCCGAAGGGCAGGGCCTGTTTCATGCCGTAGCGGGAGAGGGCCACACCACTGAGCCCCCAGAGAGAGCCGAGGACCGAGCCCACGAGAATCGTCAACAGGACGAGCTTCCACCCGAGAAACCCTCCCACCATGGCCAGCATCTTCACGTCTCCCATGCCCATGCCGTCGATCCGTTCTGCGGGAAGCTTGCGGAACTGGGCGAGCCGATAGGCCGCCGCCACCAGGTACGGGATGCCTCCTCCCAGGAGAATTCCCAGCCCCCACTCCTCCACGCTCAGTCTGGCCACTCCTGGACTCCACGCCACGCGCCGCAGGCTTCCCAGGAGTGGGACCAGAGCCGAGAGGGCGATGCCCGGAAGGGTGATCCGGTCAGGGAGAATCTGGTGCTCGGCGTCGATGAAGGCCAGCGCGATGAGTGCCCAAGTGAAGGGCAGGTAGATGGCCAGAGAGAGGTTGAGTCCCAGCAGGCCATAGAGGCCCGCGGTACAGAGCGCTGTGAGCGCCTCCACCAGCGGATAGCGCGGGGAGATCTTGGCCGAGCAATGGCGGCACCGACCCCGCAGGAGTATAAACGAGAGGAGGGGAAGGTTGTCGTAAGGGAGGATTCTGGCGCCGCAGGCGGGGCAGGTGGAAGGAGGCGAAACCACCGACTGGTGCCGGGGGAGCCGGTGGATGGCCACGTTGAGAAAGCTCCCGAGGATCGCTCCCAGCGCCAGGAAGAATAGGACGGGAAAAACCATGCTCAGTGCCCCTGGAGAAGATGCCGGGATTCGCAGCGCGCCTGGCCGGTGGCCGGATCAAGGAAATAGGGCTTCCCTTCCGGGTCGGTGGGGATCCGAGCGAGCAGCCCCGCCCGCACCAGATCTTCCAGCCTGCGGGGAGACTCGCCGCGCAACTCCCGGTAGCGTCGGACGAGTCCTGCCAGATCTTCGAGATCCACGTCGATCTTCAAGTCATGGACGTGCATCCAGCTCACCTGGCGGACGTAGTCCGAATCGGCCGTGTCATGGATCTCCGCCCAATACTTCAGCGACGTACGACGATCACCGAGCCGGTTGTACATTTCGGCGTACAGCCGCCGCACGGGCGCCGGGGCCTCGGGATCCCGCAGGGCCTGCTGGAAAAAATCCCGGGCACAGGCGTAGTCATGCAGCTTGTTGTAACAGAGGAATCCTGCCTGGAATGGCAGGATCCAGACCCCCGGATTCTTCTCCATCCCTTCCTTGAGGAGCAGCATCGCCAGGTCGTCCCGCCCGGCTTCCACCGACATGATCATGGAGCCCACCAGGTACGGATCCAGGAAGTGCGGATCCAGCTCGGCGATGACCCGCCGGTAGACCTGATCCAGGTAGGTGTAGCGATCCTGGATCTGGTAGTTGGAGTAATACTGGATGGACCAGATGTACACCAGATCCGCCACCAGTCCCTCGTAGCCGAAGGTCACCGCCTTCAGGTAACGGCCGCTGGGAAGGTAAAGAAGATGGTGTCCCGGCGCGTTCACCTGCCGGAGCCGTTCCACCCTCAGCGCCGAGGAGGCGGCCGTCAGGCCGCCCAGAAGGAGGACCAGCAGGGCCCTGAAGGTGCCCATTTCAGGTGAAATCCCGTTGCTGCAGGATCAGGCAGGCCAGGGCCAGCACCGCTCCCCCGTATCCCAACAGGTAGACCAGGGCCCAGAGGGAGAGCGTGGCAGGGACGGGGGCGCCATGGACGACCTCTCCCTTGATGTTGAAGATCTCCAGATTCGGCAACACGAGATAGAGAAATCGGCAGAGGGCCCGGGCGCTCGGGCTCTTCAGCCGGTCCTGGAGCAGGGTGAGGCTCCAGGTGAGGTGCCCCACGAGATAGAGAGCGAGGCTGAAAAGGGTGCTCAATATCGGAGTGGAGAAGGAAGAGAAGAGTATGGCGAAAGCGGTCACCAGGAGCAGCTCGAGGAATATCAAGGCGATGGCCAGCAACAGTCGCGGATCCGCGAAACCCTTGAGCAGCAGGATCAGATAGAACCAGAGGGTCATCACCGCCGTGTTGACCAGCAGGGTGAGCACCAGCCCGAAGTATTTCCCCAGGAGAAACTCATAGCGGTGAATGGGCTTGGAGACGATGGTGTAGATGGTTCTCCGCTCGATCTCCTTGCTCACCAGCGCCACTCCGATGAAGATGGAGGTGAGCACGCCAAAAAGGGAGATGGAAGCGAGGCCCAGGTCCTTGATGATCTTCTCCTCCCCACCCACCGTGAGAAGGCTCAAGACCTGGGCGAAGCCCATGAGCAACAGCGCGAACACCAGGAGCAGGTAGAGGATCCGATCCCGGATGGCCTCCCGAAACGTGTTCGAGGCGATGGCCCAGATCCGACTCATCGTTGGATCTCCCTCAGAAAGATGTCCTCCAGCCTTTCGCGCTGGGGGACCACCGACTGCAGGCTTCCTCCCCTTTCCAGGATGGCCCGGACCAGGACGTGCATCTCTTCCTCGTCCTGGCAAACGCCCAGCACCTCTCGGCCCTCCCGCGAGACCACCCGGGACAGGCCCGGAAGGGAGTCGGGAGCCAGTCCGGAGAATGCCACTTCCCAGTGAGTCACCCGGGCCCCAAGAAGATCCGACACCCTCCCGACAGCCCTCAGCTCTCCCTTGTTCAGGATCCCCACCCGGTCGCAAATGAGCTCCGTGTCCGAGAGGATGTGGGTGGAAAAGAACACGGTCTTGCCTGCCGCCTTCAGGGACAGGATGATGTCGCGCACCTCCCTGCGGCCCACCGGATCCAGTCCCGACATGGGCTCGTCCAGGATGACCAGCTCGGGTTCGTTGATGAGGGCCTGGGCCAAACCCAGTCTCTGCAGCATCCCTTTGGAGAATTTCCTGAGCTGGCGGTCCCTCCGGTTCGCCAGGCCCACCCGCTCCAGGAGGGTGTCGATCCTGCTGCGGCGAATGGCGCGGGGAAACCCGAACAGCCGGGCGTAGAAATCCAGAAACTCCTCGGCGGTGAGATAGTCGTAGAAGTAGGGATTCTCGGGCAGGAATCCAATCCGCTTCTTGACCGTGACGTTGCGGTGTCGCTCGCCGAAGATGCGGATGTCACCGGAGTCGGGGCGCACCAGATCCATGATCAGCTTGATGGTGGTGGTCTTCCCCGCGCCGTTGGGACCGATGAATCCGAAGATTTCCCCCTGCTCCACCGAGAAGGTCAGGTCCCGGAGGATCCAGTACTTCCTCCATGACAGATTGGTCCGGTAGCTGCGGGCCAGGTGCGAAACTTCGAGGACGGAGGCCACGGTCTACTCCTCCCACCTCGGGGTGTCCGGGCCCAGCAGCTCTCCATAGAGGATCTCCTGCTGGCGCACCATGGCCTCGATGTCGAACTCTTGCACGAACAGCCTCCCCCGCCCTCCCATGACCCGGGCAGCGTCGCGATGGGTCATCAGCCAGACCATCCTTTCGGAGAGCGTCTCGATATCGTGGGGCTCCACCAGGAATCCGGTCTCGCCCTCGCGAACCGCCTCGGGGGTTCCATCCACCCGCGTGGCCAGTACGGGCAATCCGGCGGCCATCGCCTCCGGCACCACCCGCGGCAGGCCTTCCCAGATCGACGTCAAGACCACCAGATCGAGATTCTTGAAGATGACGGGAATGTCTCGTCGCCAGCCCAGCAGGTGAAACCGGGAAGAGAGACCCAGCCGTTCCACCTCGCCCTCCACCGCCTCGCGCAGTATCCCATCGCCCACCAGCAGGAAGTGCGCCTCGGGGACCCGCCTGGACACCCAACCGGCCGCCGCCACGAAATCCACCGGCGCCTTCTGCGGCTTCAAACAGGCCACCATGCCCGCCACCGGCGCCTTCGGTGGAATGCCCAGATCGGCGCGCAGACTCCCAGGGGCGGCGCCGTTTTGGAAAGCGCTCAGGACGACGCCGCTACGGACAAGCTTCACCTTGTCCGGCGGGAAGATTCCGGCGCGCACCCCTGCCTCTAGGTTGGCACGGGAAACGGCCAGGAATCGTGTCGTGAGAGGGGCGGTGCGGGCTTCCAGGGCCTGAAAGATGCAGCGCCGAAACCGCGGCATCTCCGCATGGAAACCGAATCCGTGGATCGTGTGGACGATGACCGGCACACCCGCTAAGTGCGCGGCCCATCGGCCGAGAATTCCCGCCTTCGAGGAATGGGTGTGCACCAGGTCGGGTTTCAGGCGCCTGAGCAGCGAGACGAGCCGTACCAGGGCGCGAACATCCTTGGCCGGCGCCACCTCACGGGCCAGCTCGGGCAGGAAGTGGGTCTCCAGATCCGGAATCGCCGCCGCCTCGCCGTCCAGCTGACCGCCGCGCCCCGACACGAGGCTCACTTGAAAGCGCCGCCGGTCCAGATGAGCCACGGTGTGCAAGGTGTTCTGCTGCGCCCCGCCCAGCTCGAGCTGCGTGATGATGTGGCAGATCCGGGCCCGGCGCCCCGCCCGATCGTCTCCCGTCATCCGCGCCTCCCTCCCGCGGCTCGCTTCTCCCCCTCTGCAAGCCGCCGCGCCGCGTCGCGTCCCTGGCGGAGCGCCGATTCCATGGAACCGTATTCCCAGGAGCCGAACCGCCCCGTGGACACGACGCCGTAGCGTTCCAGGATCCGGTGGATGGAAGGGAGAGCCTGGCGGCGGAAGTGGTCGTAGATCACGTAGGCCGGTTCCAGCAAGATCATTTCCTGAGCCACAATTCGGTCGGAAGCTCGCAGGATTCCCACCCTCTGTAGCGCCTCCAGGACTTCCGCCTCGAGCGCTGCAAAGTCCACCGGATCCTCTCTCCGGCGGGCCACTTCCACATAGAGGGAGGAGCATCCTTTGGGCGCCACACCGGAAGAATAGTTCGTCGGGGATCCCACCCGGTAGAAAGGAAACTCGGCCTCCGGAAAGTAGACCCAATGACCCCGAAGCACCCCCTCGCGATCGACCCCGAGGTTGAAATTGACGACCCTCACGGCGCGCAGTCTTCCTCGGGCCTTCCCCAGCGTCGGCTCGGGGAGCGGGTCGAGCCGATCCAAGAAGCCATCCAGAGGAAGGGTGGAGATGAGGCGTTCATAGCTCACCGTCTCGCCCGACTCCAGATTCACCCGCCGGGCCGTCAGATCCACCGACCGCACGGCCGCACCGAGGCGGATCTCGCCGCACCGCGTCTGCAGCGCCCGGGGAATCACGTGGATCCCCCCCTGGTGCGGATAGAGAAAGCGGGGGTTGTAGCCGAGCCCCTTGACCTCCAGCCCCAAGGATCCGCGAATCACTTCGTCCAGGGAAGGCCTCGGGATCGACCACGAGACCCAACCGCACTCCATCTCCGTCGGCCTCACCTGGTAAAGTTTCTCGTTGTACGGGAACATGAAGTGCCGGGCGATTCCCGGACCGAACGTGTCGAGCACCCAGTCATGGAAGTTCTCCGCCGGAGCCGCGCCTTCCCCTTGCCGGCGCAGGAGCGACTCCACGAATCCCACCACGCACTCCCGCACCACTTCCGGCGGCAGGCCATGAGTATTCGCCTGGAACGGATAGCCGGTGTAGACCCCCTTCGAGTAGATCAAAGAACGGCGCTCCACCGACTGGAAAGTCCGCGGCAGCATGGAATGGACCATCTCCCGGATCTCCGGGTCCCGCAGGTGGAGAAGGTGGCCGGTGCAGTCGAAGGTGAAGCCGTCCACCATGCGCGAGCGGCAGAGGCCTCCCACTTCCGCCTCGCGCTCAAGCACCAGCGTTTCGTCCCGGGGCAGGGAGGCGGCGGCGGAAAGCCCTGCCAGTCCCGCGCCCAGAATCAGGTTCTTCGTGGAAGTCACGCGTCTCCCCTAAAGCGTCATGTCGATCTTTCTCAGATAAAAGCCCAGAGCCAGGGCGGCGACGGCGGTTCCGCCCAGGAGAACGAGAGCGGTGCGACCCTCTACCAACATCATGGCGATGGCCACGCAGCCCAGCAAGGCGGTGGCCAGATAGCTGGTGCCCACGGTCTGGCGCGTGGTCAGGCGCCATTTCCTCAGGCGCAGGGCGAAGTGGTCGGGACTTCCGCGCATCACCGGAATGCCGCGACGCCAGCGGACGAACATGACGAACAACATGTCGAAAATGGGAATTCCCAGAATCACCACCGGCGCGAGGGACGCGACCAGATTTTTCGAAGTGTAGCTGTTGTTCATGGCCAGGGCCCCCAGCATCAGCCCGACGAAGAGGCTGCCGGTGTCCCCCATGTAAATCCGGGCAGGCTCGAGGTTGTAGCGGAGGAACCCCGCCAGGCTCCCCGCCAGCCCCGCCAGCAGCGTGGCTACCACCTCCCGCCCGTTTCCCGCCGCGACCAGACACAGCACGACGCACGCGATCAGCCCCACTCCCGCCGCCAGTCCATCCATGATGTCGATGAGGTTGAAGGCGTTCGTGATGGCCAGAAGCCAGAAAAAGGAGAGGGGCAGAGCTGCCCAAGCCGGGAGGAACGTGAGCTTGATGATCACCGAAGCCTTCATGAGGGTCAGGATGGCCACGACTTGGCCCGCCAGCTTCACCGGCGGGCTCAGCGCTCCCAAGTCGTCCACCAGTCCCAGGATCACCACGATGGCCCCCGCCAGAAGAATCCCCAGAACCTCCCGCTGAAACTCCACGGTAAGGGCCAACGACAGGAGGAATGAAAGATAGATGGCGATGCCTCCCAGGTACGGGACGGGCGCCCGGTGGTTCTTCAGCTTCCCGTCGGGGCGATCCACGATGCCGAAACGGATGGCCGCCTGCCGGAGCATCGGTGTGAGGTAGTGCCCCAGGACGGCGGCAAGCAGGAAGGCCAACAACATCCGGATCATGCCGCGGCTCTCCTTCCCTTCTCCGCCAACCGCGTCCTATAGAGATTGGCCCAGGCCCGGACCATCTTCTCCAGCGGGAATTCTTCCCGTGCGATGGCCTCTCCGGATCGCCCGTAGGCGGCGCGCCGCGTCGGATCGGCCAGCAGTGCCAGAATCGTGTCCGCCAGCGATCCGGCATCCCCCGGCGGCACCAGCTCGCCGGTAATTCCCTCCTGGACCACCTCCGGGAGACCTCCGGTGCGCGAGGCCACCACCGGCAGTCCGGTGGCCATGGCCTCCAGGGCCGACAGCCCGAATCCCTCCAGTCGCGACGGCTGCACGTACAGATCCAACGCTTGCAAGAACTCGGGAATGTCTCGACGCTCCCCCAGGAATTTCACGGATTCCGAAAG
This sequence comes from Acidobacteriota bacterium, assembly GCA_003222305.1. Lineage (GTDB taxonomy): Bacteria > Acidobacteriota > Polarisedimenticolia > Gp22-AA2 > AA152 > AA152. Next base: position 12,836 of record QHVQ01000047.1, read on the forward strand.
GTTGCTTCGGCGGACCGTCTCTTCCAGACCCCTGCGGGCGGGCCCATCCCCCGCCACCAGGCAGACCGCATCGGACCTTCGGGCTGCAACCCGCCCCATGGCTTCCACCAGGACCGAAAACCCCTTCACCGGCTCGTCCAGTCTCCCCACGCTCCCCACCGCCAAACGGGCCGCGTCCAACCCAAGCGAGGCACGCATCGCCTCCCGGCGGCTCCGATCCGCGAAGCGCTCCGCGGGGATCCCGTTGGGAATGACCACGACCTTCGACGCCGGCAGCCCCACCTCCTCGACCGCGCAGCGCCGCACTGCCTCGGAGCAGACCACCACCCGATCGGCCAGGCCCACCGTGCTGCGCTCCAGCAAGCGATGGGACAAAGGAAGCCATCCGTCGGTGCCATGATGGGAATTGAGAATCACCGGAATCCCGGCCCACCGGCCGACGGTCCGGGCCGCCAAGTTTGCCCAGAACAGATGCGAGTGGATCAGATCGAACCGGCCCTGACGGATGTGGCGCAGCAGGCGTCCGAGCGGCGCCAGTTGGAGCCTCCGGCCCTCTCGGAATACCGGCGCCGGCTCGCCCCCCCTTAGAATCGCCTCCATCCCGGCGCCTCCATCCTTGAGCGATCGGAGGGTCACCTCGAACCCCTCGAGACGGAGCAGGCGGAGGCTGTCCCGAATGAGCGCCTCGGCCCCGCCGGTGCCCATCCCCACCGCCAACATCAGAAGACGAGGAGGGTCCGCCTCCCTCATGACGGTCCTCCCGCCGTGCGCCGAAATAATTCCCTGAGTCTGCCGGCCGATGCTTCCCAACGATATGCCTGCGCCCTGCGAATCCCTTCTTCCAGCCGACGGCTGCGCTCCGGCGTGTCCTGGAGCGACGCGGCGATGGCCTCCGACATGGCCTCGGGATTCTCGGGATCCACCCGGACGGCCGCGTCCGCGCAGACCTCCCGAAACACCGGGAGATCCGAAACCATCACCGGAGTGCCGCAGGCCATGGCCTCCAGCGCCGGGATGCCAAACCCCTCATAGCGCGAGACCAGAGCGAAAAGGTCGGCCCCCGAGTAGAGAGCCGGCAGATCTTCGCGCGGGACATAGCCCGCGAGGAGGATGTCCCGGCTGAACGGACTGCGCGCAATCCGGGCAAGAAGGCGCGCGGAGTCCTTCCCTCCCCGGCCCGCCAGCAGGAGTTGGATACGCTCGGGGCTGCTCGAACGGAATCGATCGAACGCTTCCACGAGCTGCGGAAGATTCTTCCGCGGATGAAAGGCCGCCAGCGCCAGCAGGTAGCGCCCCGGGAGGCCGTACCGGTCCCGGACCCTCTGCTCCTCCCGGGGTCCGACGGTCCGGAAAAACCCTTCGTCCACGCCCGGAGAGATGGTGGACACCTTGGGTGAAGTCGAGGGGAAGAGTCCTGACAAGTCCCTCCCCGTGGAATCGGAGACCACCACGAGGGCGTGGGCATGGGTGGCAGCCAGGGCAGTCCACCGCCTCTGCCGGAAGCGCTCCAGCGCCGAGTAACTGGAAGGCACGTAATGCCACGAGAGGTCGTGGACGGTGGAGACGATTTTCACGCCGCCCGTGAGGGGGAAAGCGGTGACTGGGGAATAGAAAAGATCCAGTCTCTCGCCCGCGAGCTTCCCCGTCAGCCCCCATGCCCAAGCGCGCCCATCGGCCTCCACGCAGCGCCACCTCCCCTCCGGCAGGCGGGGCAGAAGCCCACCGCCCCGGAACAGCAGATACTCCTCGGCTCCTCCCAGACGGATGAGCCGGACAAGCAGTTCGTGGAAGTAGGTCTCCACGCCGGTCCGCTCCTCCACCAGAAAACGGGCGTCCATGCCGATTCTCATGGGGCCTGCATCCTGGCGATCGGCGGGGCCTCCCTGTCAGCCCATCCCAGGAACGCCATCAAGTCTGCGAAGCGCACCGACCAGTCGTGCTGCACAGCGAACGCCACATGCTCATCCCGCCGACCCCCGGTGAGGGCTCGGCGCAGCGCGTCGATCCATTCCGACTCGGTTCTGGCCAGGAGCGCGGGCGAGCCGATCCGCCGGATCTCTTCGAGGTCGGAAGCCACCACCGGAAGGCCCGCCGCAAAATACTCATACAGCTTCACCGGACACGTCGCATTGGGCGAGAAGCTCGGGCACGTTTTCGGGTGGAACGGGCCCCGGAAGTCGCACGTTGGAAAACGGCTGTGCCCAGTCGGTCTCCATCCTGAGGGGCCCGGCGAGAAGAATCTCGATCTCCGGAAACGCCCGGGAGAGCGCCTTCACCTTGCCTCGGTCGAACCAACTGTCCAGAGCTCCTACGTAGACCGCCCGGGGCCGCCGCGCCGACGTCGCGGCGGTGCCGGAGACCGATCCGTGGCGCGTGAAACGGGAAGCATCCACCCCGTTGGGGAGGAGAAGAACCCGCGAGCAAAACTTCGACGCGCGCTGCGCCAGCGACGCGGCGGTGGCGATGACGCAGTCCACGCGCGCCAGGGCCTCTTCCTCCAGGGCCCGGTAGGTCCCCGGGGTGTCGGGAAATGCGGCCGTGTCGTCCGAGAGACGGTAAAGACTCGCGCCATGGCGCACCCGGTCCAGGAGCGGCAGAAAAGGACTGCCGGTGGCCAGCCACAAGAGGTCCACGCTGGGGAAGTCCTGTGCGGAGAGGACGCGGAGGAGGGAGGGCAGCGTCCAGTCCAGGGAATGGCGATGAAACCACCCCCGGCTCAGCGGGGGATACGGTCGGTAAGGCACCAAGGAGAGGGGCGCGTAGGTGAAGAGGCGCCCCCTTCCCACCCACGACTGCCTTCCCCGTTGCCGCCAACAGTCCCGACGCCTGGCGATCTCAGCGTTTCCTCCCACGAGGTTCCAGGGCGCCAGGGGACCGTTGATCCAAGCGACGTCCCAACCCGCTTCCAGAAAGCGCTCGGCAAAGGCACGCCCTCCCACTCGGATGGGACTTTCCCACGCATGGTGCTCCCACATGAGAACCCGGGGATTCAACCTCTTCCCTCCAGCAGTTCCTGGGCGCGCAGGGTCCAGAGCGTCGCCGCCTCGATTTCTTCCCAGGAAATCAAACGCGAGTCGTCCTGGGCCAGGGCGGCCTTGAGGGCCCGAACTTCGTCCAAGATTCCCTTGTCCTGGCGGCGGGAAACCGTTTTAGTCTTCCCTCCCCGATGGATGAACAGCTCGCGGAAATCGTCCAGCACCAGGGAGGCACCGGAGGCATGCACCTCCACGCGCTCTTTGCCCAGAGAGGCGTCGCCCAGGCTCGTGTAGACGATGGATCCCAGAGACCCATCGGCCATGGACAGGTTCAGCGCAAAATTGTCCGGGAGGGGAATCGCCTCGGCGGAGTGCGGGACCTTTTCCACTTGGAGGGAGACGATGGGGGATCCCGCAAGAAACGGCACCAGATCGAGGAAGTGGCACCCTTCGCCCATGAGGCGTCCGCCCCCCACGAGAGGATTCTGGCTCCAGTGATCGGGAGGGAGGCGGCCGGCGTTGACGCGCACCTGGATCACTCGCGGACCCTGGAGCAGGGAAAGCAGCCCTTGCATCTCGCGTGTCAGAGGGGCGTAGCGGCGATTGAAGCCCACGGCGAGCAGCGCGTCCGTGCGTCGCCTGGCGTCGCGAATCCTGTCGAGCTCCGTGAGAGACAAGCAGAGGGGCTTCTCCACGAAGACCGATTTCCCCGCCAACAGCGCTTTCAGCACCTGCTCCCCGTGAAGGTGATGCCGGGTTCCGATGAGCACCAGGCCGATGCCGGGATCCGCCAGGACTTCTTCCAGGTCGGTGGAGGCCACCGAGGCACCCAGTCGCTGGGCGGCGGAACGGGCGCTTGCACCACTCCCGGATACCACCGCCTCAACCTCTGCCACCCGCTCTCGCAGGAACGCGGGGATAAACACCTCCTTCATGAAGCTTCCCGGGCCCACCAGGGCCGCCTTCGTTCCGCTGCCGGCCTTGGCGCGCCGGGCGAGGCGCACGGTCCGGGAGAGCCGCGCCCGGTCATCCTCGGCGCTACCAGGAAAAACCAGCAGGACCGCTGGTTTGCGCCCCGGCACCTTCAGACTCGCGTAAGCGGCTTCCGCCTCGGCCACCGGGAAGCTGCGCTCGATGAGGGGCTCCACTCGGACGGCCCCCTGCGCCAGCAGATCCAGGAAGGCGGCCAGGTTTCTCCCTTCGGTCCAGCGGACGTAGGCGAAGGGGTAATCGATGCCCGCTTCTTCGTAGGAGTCATCGTACCGCCCCGGCCCGTAGGAAGTGGAGATCAGGAGATCCAGTTCCTTGGCGTACATGAGGGACCGATCCACCTGCATCCCCACATCGCCTACGACCACCACCTTTCCCTTCCTGCGGGCCAGGCGCATGGCCAGCGCCAAAGGCTCATCGCTGGAGGTAGCGGCAAAGATGAGGACCGCATCGGCACCCTGTCCTTGGGTTCCAGCCTGGATCTCGGAGACTGGGTCGGATTCTCCGAGGAGGCGCACCCCCTCCACGCCGAGGGATCTGGCCAGCTCCACCCGCGCCGGGTCGGGGTCGAACGCAAACACGCGGCACCCAGCGGCGCGGGCGATCTGAGCCCCCAAAAGCCCCACCAGACCCATTCCCACGATCCCTACCGTCTCCCCCAGCGCCGTCCCGCCCCGGCGGAATCCGTGGAGCGCGATGGCTCCCAGCGTGGCAAAGGCGGCGGATTCGAATCCGACCCCTTCAGGGATCGCCGCCATGAGGTTCTCGGGAACCGAGATCACTTCCGCGTGATGGGCGAACTGCGCTCCGGCGCAGGCGACCCGCGTCCCCGCGGGGAAACGCATCTCCTCACCTTTCGCTACGATGGTTCCCGAGGCCGAATAGCCCATCTCCAGCAAATCTGTCCCCGACGGGTCGGGGGAAAGGCGGCGCAGGATCCCCATCGCCCCTTCCTCCGAGACCACCTCCAGGAGCCGCTTCATTGGAGAGGGATGGGAGGCCGCCCGCTCCAGCGCGCCGCGGCGCACCGCCGCCAGCGCCGCCGACTCGGTGCCGGAACTGATCACCGACACGGCGGTGGCAACCAGCGCCCGGCGGGGTGAGGGCGCCGGGGCCGGCACGTCCGCCACCTCTACCTTGCCTCCGCGCAGGACAACCTGCTTCAAGGGTTTTCTCCAAGAAATGGAATCAGGCGGTACCTGATGCGCTGCGGGGCCTTCCCCTCCCACGCGATGCGCACGCTCTTCGCGGGGACCATCACCCCATAGGAGGGAGAGTGCTGATCTTCCTCCACCGACAGCCGAAACCCAGCGGGTGGCCGCGTCCAGCGAAACCGGAGCCCCGCTTCTCCCGGGTTTTGGCGGGCGATCCACCCCGACGGTTCAGGCAGCGCCTCCCAGCCTGGAGGCAGATGGAAGCTCGCGAGGAAGCGGTGGGTGCCAGGTCCTTCGAATCGATCCTCGACCGCGAACGACCCGTTCCTCCCGTCCAAGAGAAGCCTCCTCCGATGAACCACGGGGGAGACCAGCCGCTGGTAGCCTCGATGCTCCACTTCCAGAAAGGCATAGTGCTCGCCCACGCGCCAGCGTCTCACTCCCGGTCGGTCCACCGGTATCAGCCGGAACGGCTCGTCGGGAAACGGGTTGATCTCTTCGCCGTCCACTTCGATGGTGTTGTGGGACCGGGTGGAGCGGAACCGGTTGCGGGTGGCGAGGCTCGGCGTATAAATCCCCGTGCCCCGATCCGGGAGGATCTCCCGGCCGAACGCGTGCAGCTCAAAGGCCAGCGTGTCGTTGTGCGCGTGCCCCCCGTTGTCGCCCTGCCCCACACCTCCTGCGTCGACCACCATCTGGATCGAGCCGAACCCCAGTTGGTAGATCCCCGCGTCGGGAAAGGCGCGGCTGGAGAACGGTCGCCGGGAGAGCGGCGCCCGGACCGAGTCGATCCAGCGCACAAACGGCGCTCCCAGCACCCAGACCCCTTCCGGCCAGGCATCACCGGAAAGGGCGAGCCACTTCTCCTGCCGGAAGAGAAAGCCTGCCAGCGCCAGCAACGGTCTCCAATCTCTCCGGGAGCGGTAGTACTGGGAGAAGATGAGGAAGCGACCGTCGTCGTTGTCGCCGATCTGTGGAAGGCTGCCGTCCTCGCGGAGCAGGGTCGCCACCGCCTCCACCATCTTCTCCAGCCGCCGGAGGTAAGGGTCCGGGAAGGGATCTCCCTTCACCTCCCCAAGGAGCGCCGGGAAGAGGAGCATCTCCGTGGCGAAGGCATGGTAGGAGGTGGAAGCCTCGAAGTCGAAGCCGTCGGGCCTCACCTGGCGCTCCATCTCGCTTCCGAGAGCTCGGCGAGCGAATTCCTTCCACGCGGAGGACTCCGCGAATTCCGGCAGACCGAGGGCGCAGAGGTAAAGGCCCGCGAGGTCGGCAAGGTAGTGATTGCCTCGCACCGGACCATCCTCCAGGTTGTCCCGGATGAAGCGGGCATGCAGGAGCAGCGCTTTGAAAAGCTCTGCCCAGAATGCCGGCCGCCCCGCACCCCGCAAATAGCCTTCACTGGAGAGGATTTGGGCGGCCCGGATTGCGACGTCCATGGTGCAGTTCCAGTTCACCCCTTCGTAGGGAAGATTGCCCCCCAGAAAGGAATTCAGCTGCGCCACCGCCGCCTCCCGGTAGAGCCCATCTGCGGTGATGGCGCTGGCTATTCCCAAGGTCGGGAGGTGCTGGAGGCGGGAGAGCTCCCAGGGGACCTTGATGTCGTGGCCCCGATCGGGGGTCGGTTCGATCTCCAGCGAATAGGACTTCTCGTCCCAGCGCTTTCCCGACTTGAAGTCCCGTTGCCAGTCGGGAAAACGCCCCAGATCCACCGCTCCCGATCCCAGCAGGTCGAAGATCCCGAGGCGCGCCGCTCGGGCCGCGGCAAGAATCGGGTCGAGGCCTCCCGCCGCTCGCTCTTTAAGCAGACGCGCCATGCCGGCGCACTCCCTAGACATCGGGACCAGCGGCTCCGCCTCGGCCCGCGACTTCAGGAAATCCGTGAGATTCCGCGCCGGTGGCTCCAGAGCCGCGAGGAGCTCGCGCTCGGAAATGCCGCGGGTGGCGTGGCGCTGGCGCAGCCGGCGCGCGTAGCGCACCGCCCTTCCCGCGAACCGGCGGAATACCTGGCCCGGCGGGAGCGTCATCGCCTTCCGCATGTCTTGCTTCAGGTGCAGCAGCCCGTAAGCCATGAGAGCTTTCCGTCAAAGGAACCGGACCAGATCCAAGATGTCGCGCGCGTTCCTCTCCCAGGTATGCTCCTGCACCGCCCGTCGCCGAGCGGCCTCACCCAGCCGTCCGGCGAGGGCGGGATCGCGCAGGAGAGTCCCCACCGCCGCGGCCAGCGCGGCGGGATCCCCCGGGGGCACCAGGAGCGCCGTCTCGCCGTCTTTCAGGACTTCGCCGATTTGCTCCAGGTCGCTGGCCACGATGCCGCGCCCCATGGCCATGTACTCGAACAGCTTGGTGGGAGAGCCGAAGAATCGCGAACCATCGGGGTTGGGCACGTGGGGCGATACGAACAGGTCGCAGGCGGCCAGATAATCGGGCGCTTCATCCTGCGGAACCAGCCCCGAGAAGCGGCACCGGTCCTCGACGCCCCCGCGGCGTAATATCTCCTGCACCCGGATTCTTTCCGGCCCATCCCCCACGAACAGGAAGGCGGCTGTGGGATGGCCGCGGAGGACCTCACAGGCGGAGTGCGCCAGCACCTCCGCCCCATGCCAGGGACCGAACGTGCCGATGAATCCCACCACCTTCTTGCCTTCCAGGTCCAGACGGCCGCGTACGGCCGCGCCGTCGCGCTCGGGGCAGAAAACGTCGGGGTCCACGCCGTTGGGGCAGACCAGGATGCGGTGCGGCTCAACTCCCTTCTCCAGGAGCTCATCGCGCAGGACATTCGAGACGGCGACGATGAGGTGCGCATGCCGGAGATTGGCGCGCTCGATGGCCCCGAAAATTCCGCGGTGCGGCAAAGGCCGGTCCCAGTGATCGGCGATCCAAATCCCGCAGCCGTTGTATTCCACGATCAGCGGCACGCCGAGCGCCCGGGCCAGGAGCACTCCCCCCAGGCTCCCCTCATCGAAGCGGTGGTAGATGAGCCCCGGCGGATCCTCCCCGAACAATTCACAGCCCGCCCGGGCTAGACGGAAGGAATGCTCGAAGCGGGCCGCGCTCCGGGAGACCCGTATTAGGGGCGGCGGCGGCACCAGGTGCACCGGCATGGCCTCCCGATCGATTCCGGCCGGAAGATCTGCCGCCAGGAAGCTCACCCTCTGTCCCTCGTGCCGAAAGGCCTTGGCCATGCCCGCGACGTGGCCCACCGAGCCGCCGGCCTTGAGCCCGCGCCACAGGTCGGATCGCAGGTAGAGCACCGTGGACGGGCGGCGCAGCCAGGACCGCCGGGGCCGGTGCGGGCGGGCGCGCTCCAGCACCGCCGCCGCCGTGCGCATGCGCCAGACCGCGAAGATCGCCTCGACGGCTCCCGACAGGAAGGAGGGTCCCTGAGCCAAAAGCAGCGCCGGCCATCCCAGGACCTCCTCCCTCCCTTGCCTGTCCCGCAGCACCTTGCTCCGGCACGGCGCCAAAGCCCCGAGCAGGTAGAGCCGAATCGCCTGCTCGTGCCAGAGGAGGTTCTCGCTGAGGATTTCCAACCGATCTTCACGAATCCCCCGCACCTTGCGGAGGAGCTTCCAAACGCTTCCGGCCGAGGCCAAGTCCTCCCGGGTCCAGACCCGGAGCGCTGCAGTTCCCGTCTTTTCCAGCCTCTTTCGGCGATCTTCCTCCGGCCGATCGGTCAAGAGTACGAGACGCGCGGCGCCCGCACCCGAAACCCGGGTCCTTCCCCGGCGGGCCCGCTCCCAACGCCAGGGCTCTCCCGACGTGAGACTCTCCCGGCGACAGAAGCGAGTCACCCTCTCATAGAAGAATGACGAGCAATAGAGATGGTAGCCGCGACCTCGGAACCGCTCGTCGGCCAGTCGCGAGGCGGCGGCTCGATCGGCGAGTGTCGGATCCGCCAGGACCTCCTCGACGTTCCCCCCCAGAACGCGATTGACCATGGGATCGAAGGCGACCCACCGCCCGGCCACGAGCAGCTCCACCAATTCGTGGGTGTCAATTCTTTCTTCCCCTCGGCCCCTCGGGTGGTCCCTGGCCTCCAGCGTCACGAAGCGGGAAGGAATCCCTTCCCGCCGGGCCATTTCCCCCAGGACGGCGCAGTAGCCGAGGCACCAGGCGGACCCCTCCCGCAGGATCGACTCGGCCTCCAACGTCCGCTGGCTGCGGGAAGGATCCAGACTGCGGTAGACGAACTCCATGAGGTCTTCGAGCCGCTCGCGGTCGGTGTATTCCTCGCCGTCGGTCTTCCAGCCCGTGACGAAGAGCATGGCATTCTGGGAGGCGGGGTAGGGAGACATCGAGAATCGCCGCACCGTGTCAACCTCCTCGACGCGGATCCGCGAGAATCCCGCGCGGCGAAGGCGGATCTCCAGGTCCATTCGGTCGGTCTTCCAAAGATGGTCCGACACGGGATAACGGGGGTCCCGGGCGTCCGGCGGCAGCGCCGCAGCCAGCAACCCCTTGCGTCCCAGCACCCGGTGGATTTCCGCCAGCGCATGGGACGGGTCGGCCGCGTGCTCCAGGACATTGTCGGCGTAAACCGCGTCAAAGGTGGAATCGGGGAACGGGAGACGGTTGAAATCGCCGCGCGCCACTCTTACTCCATGAACCCCGCGGGCCTTCTCCAGGAACGCCACGCCGTAGTCCACTCCGATGCAGAATCCGTGTCTTTCCTCGAGGGCCTTGGTCCAGTATCCGGCGCCGCATCCCAGATCCAGCACCCGGGCGCGATCCAGCGGCACTTTCGATTGCAGGTGCGCGGCCTGCGTTTTATTTCTCGCCTCACCCAGGATTGCCTCCGACTCGCGCTCGATCTGCAACTCCAAGATTTCCTTCTCGGTGACGAGGCTCCTCCCGGTTTCGTCGAGATGTTCCTGCACCGCCTGCGAAAAGGTGATGAGCCGTATTTCCTGGCCGATCGCGAGCCTTTCGAGGAACGCCTCGATCTGGACGTAACGTAGATCGGCCTTGGTGTGACCGATGGCCACCAGGGTGTCGTCCCCCGTCAGATGGAGCTGCGGAGCCGGCTCCCGATCCAGTCGCGCCCAGTTCCGGCACGGCGGCATCCTGCGCAGGAGTGAAGCCAGGCCCCGCCAGGTGGCGGGATGTTCCTCCTTGAGCCAGGCCAGGCGGTCCCGCCGACCGCAGCGCTGGTACGCATCGAGCAGGTCGTCGGCGTCCGCGCCGTCCAGCGAGAATCGCTCTCCCTGGACGGAGAGGATGGGGAATTCGATCACGCCCTCCTCGGCACGGGGCGCCGGCAGGTTGATGTCCACCGGCGAAGGGAAATAAGGGGCCATGGAGGAGCAGGCGTCGCGGAAGTCGAATCGGTGTTCGAACGACCAGCCCCCCTGCCAGACGCTGGAATCGGCGGGAATACCGGCACTCTGGAGAGCCTGGAAGATTTCGGCATGCGGCTGGATGCGGTACTTCCCTGCCCGAAAGACTCGGACCCGAAACGCGGGATCGACGGGCCGCACGATCGATTCCAGCTCCGCCTTCAATCGTGCCAGCAGCGGCCCGGGAGGACCGGAGAGCCTGGGCAGCCGGCTCCTTTCCGTGTCCCACCAGCCCTGTCCCGTGTCCGGGTCCAACCGGGGTAAAGATTCAGGCAGCCATTCCGGGTGGAGGTGCAGCTGGAGATCGTGCCCTCGCCGACGGGCATCGCGGATCTGATCCTCCAGCGCTTCCGACACCGCCGGGTCATGCCGCCTGAGCCAAAGGATCTCTCCCATCTCCACGAAAAAAGTGAGGGGGGTTCCGTAGCGCTCTGCGGTCAGCATGAGCGCTTCGGCCGGCCGGAGGACCGTCTCCCGCCAGTCCACCCGCTTTCCCTCAGGCACCGGCTGCCAAGTCTCGTAGTCGATCGTGAGGACCAGGTTCTTCCGGCGGGGACGTCCCAGGAACGCGGCGTGCCGGCTGGGCAAAACGCGGCGCAGCAGGAGCGCATAGTGTCGCGCCATCAGCTTCTCCAGCGTCTCGGGAGTGAAGTATCGCCCTCCGGGGGACCAGGCCGCCAGGAACAACCTTCCCCCGGGTGTAAGAAGGTTGCGGACGCTGCGCAGGAAGCGGTCTGCCTCAGCCGGTGTGAGATAAGCGATAACGTCGCTGGCCACGATGAGCTCGAAGCTTCCCTCCGGCAGGCCCAGATCCTCCAGGCGGCGGATGTCGCCCCGGAGGAACCGAATCTGAGGATATCTCGCCCGTGCCTTGGCCACGGCGATTTCCGACAGCTCCACGCCCGTGGTGCTCCGCGAGAGCGGCGCGAGTCTGGCGGTGAAGGCCCCCAGTCCCGCGCCCAGATCCAGAGCCGCGGCGAAGCCATCGGGAGGAGCGGCCTGCCGAATCCACTTCAGGTACGCGTCGTACCGCTCCGATTCGGCGTTGCCGATCGACCAGGGGTCCTCTTCCTGCCGGTAAAGCTGTTCGAAATTCCTCCTCACCACCACGAGAGTATCCCCGCCGAATCCGCCATCTCTCGGAGATCGGACCGCGTCAAGAGGAGGGTGTCCATCCAGGACCGCCGGATACTTCGGTTCCAGAGAATCAGGTGCAGGCCTAAGACCAGCAAATAGGCGAGGCTCGAGGAAGCCGCTGCCCCCTGGATGCCCCAGCGCGGAATCCAGGAGAGATTCAGGACTACATTCAAGATCAGGGGAGGAACCCAGACCAGAACCGCGGGAAGGGGCATGCCCGCCGAGGCCAGGTGAGTGGCAATGGGATTCGTGACGCCGTAGGCCCAGATCCCCGGGAGCAGCCACCAGAGGGCGAGTACTGCCGGGGCGAAACTCGGCCCGTACAACAGCCCGATCACCGGGCTCGCCACCAAAGCGGCGGCGGTGCAGAGGAGCAGCATCAGGAAGGCGGTGTGGCGCACAACTTTCGTTGCAAAGATCGGGTCTCCCTCGCCGTGGCGCGACAGCCGCGGGAACAGCACCATTCCGATGCTCATAGGAAGCAGGTAGATCAGATCCGCGATCTGAACCGCGATGGAATAGATCCCCGCCTCAGCGGTTCCCCGGAGCGTGTTGACCAGCAGCATGTCGGAGCGGACGATGAGGTAGGCGAGCAATGCCGCCACCTGGCGCGGAACAGCGAGAGACTGGTCTTCGGCTCGCCCCCGCCGGAGCGGCGCACCATCCCGTCCAGGATTCGCGCCACGGCCACAGCACCTCCCATGGCGATGACGAGATTCAGGATCAAGACCCATCGCACGTCTCCTCCCAGCAGCAGAAGCGCCAGGATTAGGCCTCCCACTCCCGCCGTCCGAAAAACCACTTCCAGGGCATTGAACAGGGGCACCCGGCCCAATCCCACGAGGAGATTCAGGCCGAACAGCGTCACCAGCTGGAACGGAATGCAGAGCGCCACGGGGAGGAGCAGCGGCAGCGGGATCTTACCGAGCAATTCGGGGAAGAGCGAGGCGGTGCAGATCATGAGGAGGGTCAGCCCCAGCCCGAGCCAGGCGGCCGTGCGCAGGCTGTTGGCCCAGACGGGACTCAGTAAATCGGGCTGCCGGGAGACCTGGTAGGTGTTCGAGGCATGCAGCCCGAGATTCCCCAGCTGAAGGCCGATCCCCGCTAGCGCCCCGAGGGTGGCCAGCACTCCCCTGCCGCCAGGCCCTAGGCCACGCGCGGTGAGAACCGACGAGGCCACGCCGAGCCCCACCAGGAGCACGCGGCTGGCGAAGGTGGCGGCCACGTCCCGGGAAAACCTCACACCGCTCTCCTCCCCGCAACCCAGTAGTCATACCAGCGGCTCAGATTGAAAAGGTTCCACAGGAGAAAGGCTCGATCGCGCTCCCCTTCGCGATGCTCTTTTAGCATCTGCGAGACGACCTCGTAATCCAGAAGATTCAGCTCGCGGATTGTCGACGTGAGGATGGCGTCCTCCGCGTAGCGGTAGAGCTCCCCGGCGAACCACTCCGACACCGGAGCGCCAAAGCCCTGCTTCTTCCGGGTGAGCACCTCCTCCGGCAGGACTCCCGCCAGGGCTTTCTTCAGGAGATACTTGGGCACGCCGCCACGGATCTTTCTCGCGGTGGGAATCCGCATGGTGTACTCCACCAGACGGTAATCCAGGAACGGCACCCGCGCCTCCACGCCCGCGGCCATGGTCATCTTGTCCACGCGCATCAGAAGGAGCTCCGCCAGCCGCTGCTTGAGCTCCAGATAGACCATCCGCTCGCCGAAGTCCGATTCGGGCTTCTCTCGGCTGATCCGATCCCAGATCTCCGCCACCACGTGGTAGGAATCGAACCCGTTGCAACGATGGCGGGCCTCTTCGGACAGGATGCGAAGCTTTTCCTCCCCCTTGAAGGCAATGGCGCCGCCCCAGAAGAATACCCGGTCCTCCGCGGCACACCGGAGCAGCTCGAGCCGGTCCCCTCCCCGGGCAAGAATCCGCGCCAGTCCCGAGCCGGCTCCGCACAGCGCCCGGCGGACAGGACGAGGAAGGGCGCGCAGGGGCCGCCCCAGCGAGCTCTCAAGTCCGTAGACCGAGAGGTAACCGGGATACCCGAAGAACTGCTCATCGCTCCCCTCTCCGACCTGAACCACCAGGGTTCCGGAACCGCGGGTATGCCGGGCCAAGTGGTACAGGGGGACGCACACCCAGTCAGCCAACGGCTCGTCCTGATGATGAATCAGGGAGGGAATAGTCTCCTGAAGATCCTGCGGCGTGAGAACCACCTCGTGGTGGTCACAGCCGAACAGCCCCGCCACCCGGCGAGCTTCCTCCAGCTCGTTGTAGGCCGGCTGTCCTTCGAAACCCACGGAGAAGGTGGTCACGGGTCGGTCCATCAGACGGGACATCAGCGCCACATTGGCCGACGAATCGATGCCTCCCGAAAGGTAGACTCCGAAGGGGACGTCGGACATCATCCGCTTCCGGATCGCGTCCTCCAGCAGTCGCAAAATCTCGCCGCGCATCTCTTCATCGTCCGCACTCTCCAACCGGCCCGGCACGATGGCGTCCCAGTAGACCTCTTCCCGGAGGCTGCCCCGCCGGTCCACTCGGAGTAGCGTGCCGGGACGCATCTTGCGGATGCCGGAAAAGAGCGTGAAGGGGGCCGGCGTGGAGACAAAGGTCAGATAATGGAGGAACGCCTCGAAGTCCAGCGACACCGACACGGCGGGGTGGGCCAGGATGGCTTTGATTTCCGAGGCAAACAGGATTCCGCCGTTCACGGGCGCATAGTAGAGTGGCTTGACGCCAATCCGATCTCGGGCCAGTAACATCTCTTCCCGCCGCGCGTCGTACAGGGCAAAGGCGAACATCCCATCCAGGTGACGCGGCAGGCTCTCTCCCACTTCTTCATAAAGGTGGACGATGGTCTCGGTGTCGGTGGAGGAGCGGTAGCGATGGCCCTTGGCTTCCAGAGGACCCCGCAGCTCGCGGTGGTTATAGATCTCACCGTTGAAGGTGATCCAGATCGAGCCGTCCTCGTTGCTCATGGGCTGACGGCCTGCGGGAGAGAGGTCCACGATGGATAGCCGGCGATGTCCGAAACCCGCCCGGCGGTTTTGATCCATCCAGACCCCAGCGTCATCCGGACCCCGATGGGTCAGGGTATCCCGCATCCGTTCCAGGACGGGCCGATCGCCTATTAAAGATGATGGGGGATCATCGAAACGAAAGAACCCGCAGATCCCGCACACTTTCGACTCTCCCGAGAGACGCCATCGTGCCGAAACACAAGCACTTGCAGCGGGGAATATATATCCCGGCCCCAGGCTTGTCCACAAATTGACGGTTAACCGGGAGGGCCTTTAGGAGGGACCCAAATCACGCTCCAGGGACTCCCGCAGCGCTCCCGGGTCGCGAGTTACATCCATGGCATAACCGCTATCTGCTCTGTAAGTTGCCAGCAGGCTTCTGATTTTTCCGGCCTGCCTCCAGCTGCGCTGGGCCTCTCCCCTGTCGCCCAAGTCCAGGAGAATTCGGGCCTTGAGCAGTTGGGCGGTCAAATAGTCGGGCTCCTCTCGAAGAGCCCTGTCGAGCTCCTCCACCGCCGGACGGCCCCGTCCGACCTCGAGCAAGAAGCTTGCAAGCTCCACCCGAATACGCGGGTCGTGAGGAGCAAGCAGGATGGCTGCCCGGTAGGCCCTCAGGACCCTATCGCGGGTGGCGCTATCGTGAAAGAGAAAGCGAAAGGCTCGGGCCTCGAGCCGGGCAAGGGTCAGGCGCAGATCTGGCGAAGTGCGGTCCATGAGGCCGCCCCGGTCCAGGTCCCTGCGGAAACGAGCGTAGAGTTCCAGTGACAGCCGCGCCGGCGGATGCGTGGCGAGAAAAGCACCGCTGGGAAAACGATAGGTGATCGCCTGGTAGGGATTGCACCGAACGGCCAGCCGAAACTCGCTCTCCATGGATTCGTAGGAGGTCGAGTGTCGCATGGCTTGATCGCGTAGAATCGCTCGATAGGGATCGAGCACCGCGGCCCACCAGAGCAGCGCTAGCGCTGCCGCAAGCGCCGTCGTGGCGCTCCTGAGTCCCCGCGGCACCACGCAACGGCTGGCGGCGGTCCTGCCGCTGCCTGAGAGACTAGCTCCCACGAGAACCGCCAGGGTGACCATCAAGGCGGGGCGGAGGGAAAGATCTTCCACGAGCCCGTGGGTGGCCAGAGCGGAGCATCCCGCCAGGAGTCCCGGCGCCAGGGTCTCCCCACTCCGCCGTCGATCCAGGAGATGTTTGAGGGTGAACCCCAGCAGAACCAGTCCTGCGGTCAGACCCGCGAGGCCCGTCTCCACCATCTGACCCAGATAATCACTGTGAGCAGTCTCAAAGTTTCTGCCGAAGCGCACCGGGCCCTCAAGGGGGAAGTTGAATCGCTTCGCGACGTGACGGTAGATACCGGGCCCCACCCCCAGGAGGGGTGCTCCCGCGAAGCATCGAAGGTCCGCCTCCCAGATCCTGAAGCGCTCGAAGCGGTACGGATCCTCCGACGAATGGAAGCGGGTCGCCACGCCCGCCGCCGCCACGAACAGGATCAGCACCGCGGCCGCGCCGGCCACGATCCGGCTCCGCTTGGAGAGGGATCGCCACTGCAAACCCAAGAGGGTCGCCGCTCCGGCGACCAACCCGAGCAGGGCCCCGCGAGACATCAGCAGGCAGAAGGCCAGCATGCACAGCAGCACCGACCCGCCCCGGAGAAACCGTCCGGCTCCCGGCGAGGAGAAGCTGAGCCGGGGAGCCGTCAACAGCGCTGCGAAGAGGAGATAAGCCGCTTCGTGGTTGGAGTTGAACAGTCCGAAGCGGGCGAGCATTGTGGAGGTCGTGCCAAGCATGGTTCCCAGCAGTACCATCCCAGCCTGGAGCGAGGCGGCGGCCAGTACGCAGTCCTGCAGCAGATTCTTTTCTCTCTCGGCCCAGGTTCGCCCCGCGCCGAGCGTGAGGATGGCCCCTAAGATGGCAAAGTCCCACCAACGCAGGAAAGAAGCGTAGGGGTAGGGAGAACTCCAACACGCCGCAAGAGAGACACAAAGAAACCCCGAGGCGGCGAGCAGGACTGAGCGCGGCATCTCCGCCCGCGGCGCGGATGTGCCCGCCTCGAGGAGTCGGAGCCAGCCGGCGAGAAACACCAGGCTTTGAAGTCCGAACAGGGCCCACGGCGTGGCGCCCCCCTCGCCCAGGGGGACCAGGAGAAGCATCAGAATCCAGAGTCCCCGCTCGATGTGGCGCAGGTTAGCGTCCATCCGGCATTCCCGCCTTGCCGGTGAAGGTGGTGATCATTTCCCGCAGGCGCACCTCCTGAAGCCGATAGAGATCCTTCGAGGGGAACAGCTCACGAGCTCGCGAAAGCTCCACCCAGGCTTCTCCCAGATCCCCCGCCGCCAGACGATACAGAGAAAGCACATAGTGACCGTAGGCGCGGGAAGGACGAAGCGAGACGGCGAGTCTGGCCCATTTCTCTCCCTCAGGGCGCGCCGCGGGGCGCGAGGCGATCTCTTCCAGGAAGACCTCCGACAAGATCGCCGGTGGATCGGGATGGGCAGGACTGAGCCACACCGCTCGGAGCAGCTCCCGTTTCGCTTCGCCGCTCTGGCCCTCCTCGAGAGCTTGGCGAGCCAGCTCCAACAACCCCGAGGCCCCCGCCTCCCGCAGCCCCCACGAGGCGGCCCCAGCCAGCAGCAGACCCAAGGCGATCTTTCTTGGGAAGGGCATCGGATCCGGGGGCGCCGGTGCCGGAACCGTGGGCGAGCCCGGCCGCATCGCCAGGGCCCAGAGCGCTGCGCAAGATATGAGCAGCGACGGAAGGTATGCGGAGAAATCGAAGACATTGTGCACGAGGAACGTCACCGGCGGAAGGACCGTCGCGAGACGTCCCCATGCATCCGGGTCGCGACGAAGTCCAAGGACGACTCGCCATAGCACAATTCCGACTCCCCCTAGGACCGCCACGGCGGCGGGGAGTCCTCCCTCCGCAGCCACCTGGAGGTAGCTGTTGTGAGCGAAAACCGTCTCGTTCATCCCGGGGGTCAGCCAGCGGGCGTAGGCATCTCCGAACGTCCCGAGCCCGACCCCAGAGATCGGGTGATCCGTGAAGATCTGCCACGCAGCCCGCCAGTTGTCCAGGCGCAGTGTAAGTGGAGATAGATTCTCGGTCCCCCGCAGCAGGAATAGCCCCAGCGTGGCGGTGAGACCCGTGGTCGCGAAGCCTGCCCAGATTCGGAACTTGCCGTCGATTCGGCTCGCCGGGAGGAGCACCAGGGCCGAGACGAGCAGGGAAAGGACCGCACCGTAGGACCGACTCGCGGCCAGAGCCGCCATCTGGGTCAGGAGGGCCGCTCCCACTATCCCCCGTCGGACACGGCGCTTCTCACACAGAAGCCTGCAGGCAGTCAGCGGCAGGAGCATCGCGACGTAGATGCCCAGATCCGCCGGAAGAAGAAAAGGACCGAAGGCTCGCCCCGACTCGGCCCTGAGCACCAGTGGATCCAGCTGCGGCTGGCCGAGACGCCGCAACATTCGGGCCGTTTGCGCCAGGCCGAAACAGGCTTGATAGAGGCCCCACAGGGATACGACCGAGCCCAAGGCGATGAACAAGCCCTTGAGCCTCTCCTCGTCGGTGCGGGAAATCACTTCCCGCCGAGCCGCGGCAAAAGCAATCAGGGCGAGGAGGGTCTGGAACAGGATCGTGATGCTGGTGTGCGGCTGGGCGGAGGGGAGGACCCAGAGGGCGACAAGGGCAGCTGCCGGAACCGTCCACCAAGGATGCAGGAGCAGGCGGGGAATGTCCCGCTCACGCATCAGGCACCACGCTAAGGCAAAGGCCGTCACCGACGCCAGCCCCAATCCCCAAGCATGCAGCTCCGGCGGAAGGAGGACGCCGACCGCGAGAAGCGCCCCCAGCAACAGAGACCGTACCGACCACCCGAATCGGGGCATGTTCTTCTCCTGGAGGAGGAGCCTGCTCCCCGTCACGCACGCGGAAGCGGCGGGGGGATTGTAGCGCAGGGACTCGATCCGCGAAGGAGTCCGCTGCGGACAAAAAAAAGGCGGTGCCGGAAAACCCGGCACCGTCCGTGAACACAGGATGTCGCGGCTTAGGTCTGGGTCCCCTGCGGCCATTGGAAGAACTGGCCGTTGGAGAACAGGATGTCGCAGTTGAAATCGGGGGTCTGCCCGCCTGTGATAGCGCTGGCAATGCCGTCCTTGCCCCGGCTGATCAGGGTGTAGTCCACGCCGTTGGTGGTGTCACCCTGGTACTCCCACACCTTGCTCCAACCGTCCGACGTGGGAGCCGTCTTGATGTAGATCGGCTGAATAAACGGGGTCACCGCGGCGTAGGTGGTCACCTTCGGGTAGAAGTTGTTGTCCACCGCATAGGACTCCACCGCCGTCCCCATCGACCGGATGTCGGCCATGGTGCGCTTCTGCTTGCCGCGGTCGATGGCATTCAGCAGGTTCGGGATCGCGATGGCCGCGATGATCCCGATGATCGCCACGACGATCAACAGCTCGATCAGCGTAAAGCCCTTCTGATCTCTCATCTTGTTGATCCACCTCCCTTTCGGAGTGTGAAAGAGAGCAATTGGGGTGCCAGGAAGAAGCTCCGCCACCAGCGTTTCTACGAAACCTCAGCGGCACAATCACTTCGGGCATTCAGCTCAGATGACGCGGCGATCTGATGGAATGATTCCAGCACTCTGTGCGGTCGCCAGTGACGCTGGGTGTCACAGTGCGCCCCAGGGGATTACCCGCATTGACCAAAGAGGATTCTGGAAGGCGGGTTGTGAACAAAAAAAAGGCGGTGCCGGAAAACCCGGCACCGCAGCTGAGCGCAGGATGTCACAGGTTAGGTCTGGGTTCCCTGCGGCCACTGGAAGAACTGGCCGTTGGCGAACAGGATGTCGCAGTTGAAATCGGGGGTCTGCCCGCCCGTGACCGCG
>QHVQ01000162.1 GCA_003222305.1 Acidobacteriota bacterium
AGGGGGCACGGGCAAGTCGGTGCTCACCTCGAACCTCTCTACGGAGCTGGCGCTGCGCGGCATGCGGGTCTTGGCCATCGACGCGGATCTCGGGCTGGCCAATCTTCACTTATTGCTCGGTGTGAACCCTCGGCGGAGCCTTTATCATGCGCTGATCTCCAACCTGACGTTTCGCGAAGTGGCCGAGAGGACCGCGACCGGAGTCTGGCTGGTTCCGGGACCCTCCGGCGTGGCGGAGTTGGCGGACCTGAGCACGCGGGATCTGGCGCACCTCATCGGCGAGACCGCCCGGCTCGGATCGGAATTCGACGTGGTACTGGTGGACACCGCGGCGGGGATATCACGGATGACCACGGCGTTTCTCAACGCACCGCCATGACCGACGCCTATGCCACCATGAAAACCACTCTGCGCCACAATCCCTCCGCGGTGATTTCCGTGGTGGTGAATCGCGCCCGCACGGCCCGCCAGGGATGGGAGGTGTTCCATACGCTGGACGGCATCGCGGGACGGTTCATGACGAGACGCCTGTGTTATCTAGGCTATCTACCGGAGGACGAGAGTGTGCGTCGCTCGGTGGCGATGAAGACCCCTGCCGTGCAGATGGAGCCTGACTCCGCCGTGGCCCTGCGGATGCGGGAGATTGCCTCCGTCCTCATCCCGGCGCGCGAGCCCGGACGCCTCCAGCCTCCCTGGGACGACCAACGGAACTTTCAGGAAGCTCCCCGATGAAAACTCTGGCCATCCTGAATCAAAAAGGGGGCTGCGGGAAGACCACCACCGCCATCAACCTCGCGGCTTCCCTGGCGGTCAGGGGAAGGCGGGTGCTTCTGTGCGATCTGGATCCCCAGGGACACGCCTCGTTGGGGCTCTCCCGGGGGAAAAACCCCGACTATCCCAGGACCCTCTCCGATGCGCTGCTGGACGGCGGCGCCCTGGACGGATGCCTGGTGAAGGTCTCCGAGGGCTTCGACCTGGCCCCGTCCAACCCCTCCCTGCACCTGGCGGAGCAGCGGCTCCACGACCTGGCCGGTGGCGAGAAGCGACTCAAAGAAGTTCTGGACTGGGCGACGGGAGAATATGATTTTTGCATTCTCGATTGCCCTCCGGGCGGCGGCGTTCTCATCGCCAACGCCTTGCATGCCGCCGACGAGGTGGTTCTCGCGGTGGAGACCTCCTTCTACTCGCTCTATGGCGTGTCCCAGCTCCTCCAGGCCATCAAGCAGCTTTCCCAGGAGAAAGAAGTCCGGGTGAGGGCACTGGCCACTCTCTACGATCGCCGCACTGGTTTCGCCCGGGAGATCCTGCAGGACCTGAGCCGCTTCTTCGGCGATTCGCTCTTCAACACCGTGATTCACCTTAACGTGAAGTTGAGAGAGGCCGCCAGCTACGGCGTTCCGATCACCGAATACGACCCAAAGGCAAGGGGCTGCCAGGACTATCTGGCGCTCGCCGACGAGGTCCTCGGCGAGGCGGCCCCCAAAACCCCTTCCTGAGGAGAAGGCGAACATGGATCCTCTGAACCTGCTCAAGGAACTGTATGGCGAGGAATCGATCCGGAAGCTCCAGAACTCCGGATTCGATTCGGTCGGAAAGATTGCCACGGCCACTCCGGAGTCCCTCTCTTTCTTCGCCGGGGTCCAGGAAGCCCTCGCCCGTCAAATCATCGAGTCGGCCGAGGAACTCCAGGGGACCGCTTCCCAGAAGACAGGTGTTCGCGAAGCCTTGGCGGGATCGGTCGCCTCCCCTACCCAGCCCCGTGAGCTCTCGCGCCTAACCGCCCAACGAAAGGTGGAAGCGCCGCATTCGAAGGCGGCCCACAAGGAGCTCCTGGACGATCGGCCACTTCTGGACGTGGGCGGCTTGCTGAGATCGCTGGCCAATGAGCCGACTCCGAAAGAGTTCCTGCACGGCGAGGACATTCTGGAGGAAGTGGGGTTGAGCGGCGCAGAAGCCAGTTTTCTCGAGGGTATCTCCCCCTGGCCCGGCGGATCGCGGCGCGAGCGCGCTTCGCCTGTTCCGGTCGAGATGTCCCCTCATCCCGGGGAGCGCGCTTCGGGGGAGAAAAGGGAGGTGGAGTTCGCCCCCGTTTCCAACTGGTCACCCGAGGAGGACCCCGATCCCATCCCAAGACTGGTGCGCACGGGAGACCTGCATCCGGAATCCGTCCGCGAGGAACCGCGCGAGGAGGCAGGCCCCGTGGTCCCGGCGGAGCCCAGCATGCGCCGGTTCAAGACCGCCTCTAAAGAAGGTCCGGAATCGGCCCCCGGGAAACCCGAACCGAATGGGCCGAAGCCTTCGCTCTGGAGATTTGGCCGGTAGGCTGAAAGGAGGTGCAGGATGAAACAGACAGGCTCCCAAAGATCTCGCCCGGGCGGCGGACGCAGGTCTTCGCCTCCTGAGAACCTGGTCGCTGAAATCGTGGACCAAATTACCAGCAAACAGGCCCGGGCTATCGCCTCGGCGCAGCCCCGCGGCGCCACCGCCGATACCTGTGACTTCTGCCTCGATCGCCCTGTAGCTGGCTCCCCTTACCACCTGGTTCTCAAGTGCACCACCGGTGAAGATCCTCCGTCCGACCCCTGAGACCGCCCCCTGGGAGGCAACCATGTCGCGATTCAAGATTGCGGATCTTTCCAGCCTGGAAAAATCGCCCACTTCACCCCTGACCTTGCGCAACAAAATAGGCGAGATGCTCTTCAACTCCACGCAAGCGGTGGCCACGGTGGAAGTCGTCAACAAGGAGACCGGCGAGTATCGCGTGGTCTTACAAGGGACGCTGGACACCGAGGAAGGCCGGTTTGAGGAGCGCTAGGGACATCGCCATGGGGTGAGGGTGGCCTTTGGCAAGTAGCAAGGCTCGACCGCCCCAAGCAGATTTCCTGCCGCTGCGCTCCGAGACGCTCCGGGAATCGTTCCAGGAGAAGATGCGGCAGAAAGGGACCCACCGCGCATCGCGTGGCGGGGGCCCCGACGGGGAGTTTCGCGTGGTGCAGGTGTCCCACGGTCCCCACCCGGAAGCCGAAGCCCTCCATGAAGGCTTTGTTCCCGGCTCGTCCAAGCTGAAAGTCACCCTCGATCTCCTGAATCTTCCCCTTTTCGCCGAAGGCATCCCCCCCGCCGCGGTGCCCCAGCTGTGCGAGATCTTCCCAAGCCTCGCGCGTCACCGCTGCTGTGGACGCAATGAGCTCACCTCCACGCTCTTCCGGCGTAAGTCACGTTCGGGCTGTGCCCTGTCCCCCGCCGACACCAACACCGATCTCTGTCATCTGCTGGAGCACCTGGCCCTGGAGCTGGTGGTGGCCATGGGCCCCGCGACGCGCTGCAGCGGCATCACCTGTGCCCATCGCTCCCCCCTGCATCGTTTCGACCTGTTCCTGGAGTGCGGGGACGCACGTGTCGGTATGGCGGCCCTCCGGTGCGGGGCCCACATTCTCCACTCGGTGCTGGTGAGGGGTGAGCCGCCCGCCGGCGCCGTCCGCTATGCCGAGACGGCCCGCTACTTCCTCCGCCGCTCGCGCAGCGTCCTGAATCCCGGGGATGTCTTCACAGACCTGGAAGGGGACCCGGCGGAGCTGGAGGATGCCCTGCGATCTCTGGCCCGGATCGGATTTCTAGTGGAGGATCGATTCTCGTTCGATTTCTCCGGAACCGTCCTCTACCGCTACCATCTGTCGCCGTCGCTTCCCCCGAACCCCGAAAACATCTTCACCTTCGCCGGAAACCTACGAGTCATCCCTCTCTTTGGGCGCGGCACAGCCCAGCGGAGCGACGAAACGCTCAGGGGCAGGTCTGGTTGGCGGAGCGGGGGAAGGTGCTCGGGTCGGTGGCCTGGCCCAGCGGACCCATCAAGGAGGCCTTTTGGGCGGCCACGAGGAAGAAGCGGTCGCCCGCGGGGGGCACGAGTGAAGTGCCGGCGGTGGCAATGCCGCACAGCACCGGCGCCGTGTTGGAGGTGGTCACGCCGGTTCCGGCCAATGCGCTCATCAGTCCATGATAGAGCCGGTAAGAGTCTGCCTGAGCACCGAGGCTCTCCCAGCTAAAAGTCACGATACCGGTGGCGGTATCGTAGGACAGGGTCAGGGGCGTCGGAGACGCAGGAGCGCTGACTTCGGGTGGCGGCGCCGTGACGACGCAGGTGTTGCAACCCGGCGTGCTCTCGCGCGTGATGTGGAGGGTCCACGAGTTGACCGTGGCCGAAGAGCAAGGTCCGGAGGGCCCTCCCCCCGCACAAATCGTGTTGTTCCGCGAGGTGACTCGGAGCGACCAAGCTCCACCAGCGTCCAGTCCTTTGAAAGCATCCAAGGTTCCAAGCTGGGCAAGGCGGGTGTTGGGATAGTTGGTGTTGAGGCTGAAGCAGGGAAGCGGATTGAAGTGGAGCGTGACCGCGGTGCTCTGAGGGGAGATCAGCTCGACGATATAGTCGCCGAAAAGATAAGCCGACCCTCGACCCGAGGTGGGGTTGCTGACGTTCACGTCCACCGTGATGCTCCGGATCGTCCCCGAGGTTGCCACGGGCGTGGTGAAGACCGAGGGATTGTTGATGTCGTTGTTGACCGCCCCGGTCGTGCCGCTGAGGTTCTGCGTCGTGACCGTCTTGGATCCGACGTCGAAGTGGATCGGCACCGGGAAAGTCCCCTGTGCCGTGGAAACGTTGAAGGTCAGATCCACACCGCTGCCGCACGGCACGGTGTCGGAGATCTGAATGCTGAGAGTGTCCCCGGCGTTCGGATTCCCGGTCGCGCCGGCCGGAATGTTGGCATACGCCGAAGAGCCGTCGACGACGGTGACTCCCGGAGTCGACGAGCTAAGACTGCCCGAGACGGAGGTGGCCGTGGCGCTGCCCGAGTTGACCAGAGGAAGCGAGAAGACCACCGATTCGCCGGGATCGATCACCGCGTTGCCTCCGGAGCCGGTGCCGGAGCAAACATCGCTCGGAGTGATGGTCCCTGCGGCCAGGATCGGTCCCGTGTAGATCACGGCGTTGGTGACCACCAGCGCGAAGTCCTGATCCGTCGTGTCGCCGTTTCCGGGGATGCCGTCCCCCGCGAGCGTCACCGCTTTCACCGTGAGAGTGTAAAAACCCGAGGGATTCGGCTGGATGACCTGCTCGACATTGTTTCTCTGGTCAGCCGGTCCGACCGTTGCACTGGTGCCGTCGGTGATGGCATTGCCGCGCAGCGTGATTTTTCCGTTCTGGACGATCTCCAGATCGAGATCGTTGACCAGGGCCGGACAGGCCCCGGCGGCCCCCGGAGCGTCGGTCCAGGCCAGAGTCGCACGGAGCGGCTTCGAAACGTCGGCGGGAACGAAGCGCAGTTGGTATTGATCGCCGTTGTTGTTGAACACCACCCCCTGATCCAGATAGATGGAGCCTAGGCCGCTGGTCTTCTTGAAGAGCGGCGGGGCGGAGACCACCGTCGGGGTACCCGCGTCGATAATATTCCCGAGGTCCCATCGCCCCCAGCCTTCGCGCCGGTTGGGGACGAACTCGGGAGTGTTGCCCCCTTGCATGTCCCGCGCGCTGTTGACGAGGAGGGCCTTGACCATCGCCGGGCTCGGCACCGCGGAAGCGAAGCTCTCCCACCACTGGACCAGCAACGCCGCCCCACCCGCCGTCTGCGGGCTCGAGAACGATGTCCCCGCCGACAGGCCGTGCAGCCCGTCTCCCAGAGAGACGCCTACCGTTGCGCCGGGTAGATAGGCTGAAGCAATGGCAAC
>QHVQ01000163.1 GCA_003222305.1 Acidobacteriota bacterium
CTGGAGCGAGAGGCGGTACAATTCACCGTCGCGGCGGAGAACGTGGGGATGGGTGGCCCCCAGGACGATATAGACTACGTCGGAGCGTGCCCTCAGCACCTCCGGAAGTGTCTGGATGACGTTCTCGAGCCCCTTGCTGGGGGAGAGTAGCCCAAAGGTGAGCAGCACCATCCTGCCCTCCACCCCGAAATGATCCTTGAAGAAGTTGGGATCTACGAAGGGAACGTCCGGAATGCCATGGGGGATCACGTCGATCCGGGACGGGGGAACCTCGTAGATCTCCGCGAGGAACTGTGCCCCCCGCTGACTCATCACCACGAATCGGTCGGAGAGGTCGGCCAGCTCTGCCATGACTTTCCGTTGAGTCGGGCTCGGACTCTTGAGGATGGTGTGGAGGGTGGTCACGACGGGCATTCGCAGGTCCTTCAAGAGCGCCAGGATATGGCTCCCCGAGGGCCCTCCGAAGATCCCATACTCGTGCTGCACACAGATCTGTTCCACGCTGTTGATGTTCAGGAAGTCAGCGGCGCGGCGATAGGAGGGAAGGTCATTTTGGGCCAATTCGAATCGGACTCGCTCGGGGTATTCGTATCCCGCCTCGGTGTCGTTCACCGGCAGGGCGAGGACGGTCGACTCGGGGCGCTCGGCGGCCAGGGCCTCGCACAGGTCCGTGGTGAACGTGGCGATGCCGCACTGCCTGGGAAGGTAGTTGCCGATGACGGCGACGCGCAGCGGATGCCGCTTGACGTCGCCGGTGGGGGATGCGGTTTCGTCAATCATCGCAGTCATGGGTGGACCGGGAGAGAAATGTTATCACGGGTCCCCGTTGGGGCCACAAGATGGGCCGCCGCGATTCAAGGGGATAGACGACCGGATGAATCAAACTCAGTGCAGGACAGCCAGCTCGTGACCCACGCGGCCGAAGATTTCCAGGGCAAAGTCCAGGTCTCTATCGGAGTGGGTGGCGGAGATCATCACCCGGATGCGAGCCTTGTCCCGGGCCACGGTGGGGTATCCGATGGACATGGCGAAGATCCCCTCTTCGAACAGCTTTCTTGAGAAGGCGCCCGCCAGCTTGGCGTCGCCGATCATCACCGGCGTGATGGGGGTTTCGCTCCTTCCCAGGTCGAAGCCCAGCGCCCTCATCCCCTCTTTGAACCGCCGAGTGTTGGCCCAGAGGCGCTCCACCAGATCTCCCGATTTCTCCAAGATCTCCACGGCCGCGAGGCAGGCGGCGGCGTCGGCGGGGGGCACGGCGCTGGAGAAGAGAAGCGGCCTGCCCTTCTGCTGGACGTATTCCACGACCTGGCGGCTTCCGGCCACCAGGCCTCCCACCACACCGAAGGCCTTGGAAAGCGTGCCGATCTCCAGGTCCACCTTGCCATGAAGTTGAAAGTGGTCCACGATTCCGCGCCCCGCCTGGCCCAGCACCCCTTCGCCGTGCGCGTCATCTACCAATACCAGGGCGTCGAATTCCGTGCCGACGGCGACGATCTCCGGGAGCGGCGCGATGTCGCCGTCCATGCTGAAAACACCGTCGGAGATCACCAGCCGGCGCCGGGCCGAAGTCTCCGAGCGGAGCTTCTCCCGGAGATCCTGGGGGTCGCAGTGGGCATAGCGCACCACTTTCGCGCGGGAGAGGCGGCAGCCGTCGATGATGCTGGCGTGGTTCAGCTCGTCGGAGAAGATCACGTCCTCGGGTCCCGACAGCGACCCCAACGCCGCCAAGTTGGCGCAGAATCCCGATTGAAAGGTGAGAGCCGCCTCCACCCCCTTGAAGTGGGCCAGTCTGGACTCGAGCTCCCGGTGCAGCGTCAGCGTCCCGGCGATGGTGCGCACCGCCGCCGGCCCCACTCCAAACGCCTCGATGGCCTTCTGCGCCCGTCGCTTGAGCACGTCGTGGTTGGCGAAGCCCAGGTAGTTGTTGGAGCAGAGATTCAAGACCTTCTTGCCGTCGACGGTGAGCCAGGCCCCTTGAGGGGAGTCGATGACGCGGATGTTGACGAGAAGGCCCTGCTCCTTCAGGGAGGTCAGCTCCTTTGGAATGAAGTCGAGCTTGGAGGACATGGTCTCCTCGTGGATCACACGGAAGGAAGCAGGGCGATCTTGCCGCACTCTCCCTTCATCATCAGATCCATGGCCATCGCAAACTGGGTGACGGGGAGCTTGTGAGTCAGGAGTGGCCTCAGGTCCAGCAGTCCCGAAGTGAGCAACCGGGAAGCCTTGTACCAGGTGGTGAAGATCTTCCGGCCGGTGATGCCATAGATCCGCGCCCCCTTCAGGATCACCTCGTTGTTGAGATCGATCCGGACAGGGCCGTGGGAAAGCCCCAAGAGCGACAGCCTTCCACCCGGGGCCAGTACCTTGAATCCCTGGCTCAGTGCTTCGGGGCTTCCCGACATCTCGATGACCACATCCACTCCGTCGCCGCGGGTGATGTCCAGGATTGCCTCCACCACCCGGTCCCGCTTTGGGTTAAAGGCATAGCTGGCGCCCATCAGTCGGGCCAGGCCCAGGCGATAGTCGGAAACGTCGGTGGCGAAGATGGTGGCGGCGCCCGAGGCCTTCGCCACGCCCATGGCCAACAGCCCGACGGGGCCGGAGCCGAGCACTACCAGGGTCTTCCCGGAAACGTCCTCCGCCAGCACCGTGTCCACAGCATTGCCGAGAGGCTCCTGAAGGGTAGCAATCTCCGGGGGCAGGGATCGGTCGTTCTTCCACGCGCACCGGGCCGGGAGCTTGAGGTAGCGGGCGAAGGAACCGTCGGTGTCCACTCCCACGATCTTGGTGTTGCTGCAAACCTCGGCCCGGCCCACGCGGCACGGGTAACAGGTGCCGCAGGTGATGTGAGTTTCCACGGAGACGTAATCACCCACCTTGAGGGAAGCAACCTCTTGGCCCACTTCAGCCACTTCGCCGGCGGTCTCGTGCCCCATGATCTGGGGAATCCGTATGCGTTGGCTAGCCCACTCATCCCATTGGTAAATGTGCAGGTCGGTGCCGCAGATGGAGGCGGCCTTCACTTCGATGAGGATGTCCTCGGGGCCGATGGATGGGATGGGAACGTCTTTCCACTCTGCTCCGGCGGCCGCGCGGGTCTTGACTACCGCCCCCATCATCTCGTGGCTCACCAGCTCACTCCTTGCCGGTCCGGCCGGGCGAACGCCCTCGTGCGCGGCAACCTCGGCTGAGTGGGCGCCATGATAGCACACCTCGCGGCGGGGCTCGTTCCACTGTGCTAGCATGACTGGGCTCACACCCCGGGAGAATCGCTCGTGCCTGACAGGCTGCCAGAGATGGGGAAGATTTCGCCTGAATTCTTCGAGAGGGTCATCTATCCGAGCCTGGGCGCGAAGTCGGAGAAGGTGCTGGTGGGGCCTCGCCACGGCGTGGACACGGGGATTGTGGAGGTGGCGGAAGGAATGGTAATGGCCCTTACCACCGATCCGATTTTCGTGGTGCCCGAGTACGGCTGGGAGCGCGCGGCCTGGTTCGCCGTCCACATCCTGGCCTCTGACGCCGCCACGTCGGGCCTGCCGCTGGCCTTTGCCACGTTCGACCTAAACCTTCCGCTCTCCATCGGCGAAGAGGAGCTCGAGACGCTCTGGCGGCACATGGCGGAAGAATGCAAGACCCTGGGGATCAGCATCGTGGCCGGACACACCGCCCGTTACCAAGGGTGTAGCTATCCAATGATCGGCGGTGCCACCGTGGCG
>QHVQ01000165.1 GCA_003222305.1 Acidobacteriota bacterium
CCGGAAACCGGGTTCCCTACGAGGTGTGTGAGTACCCTGAGGAAGGCACCGTCTACGTCGAGGCGCTCAACAGGACCCTGCGGGCCGCAGAGGTTCCAGCCAGTCAGGCGGCCCAGGAAGCCTGGTACAAGACGGGCTGGTAACCGGGGGTTCGGCGGCCCTGGTTCCCGTTGGACACGGATCTCGGCGGAGGCTGCGAGGCGGAGGCGCTGAATCGGCTACCAGTACTTCCAGCGCGGGACGACGTGTTTCTCGAAGGCGAAGGGATCTGCGGCACCCGGAGTGACCACCACCCGCACCCAACCGACCTCGGGTGAGCCTGGAACCTGGAGCCGCGTGAGGTTCGCCAAGCGCCGGTGGGTCGAGCGCCGCACCAGCGGATGGTCCACGATGTATTCGTGGCCGTCGCCGTGCGCCGCCAGCACCGGCTTGGCGAACCGTTCGGCCTCTTCCTCGAGCGCCGTGATGAACGGCTCGAAAGCCTGGCGGTGGGGATCGGCGACGGGCGCTTCGAAGGCCGGGTTCCCGTGGAAGGCGATGACCACGGCGGAAGCGCTCAGGGCCCGGGCCTCGGCGAACGTCTCACGCACCCAGGCTGCCGCCACGTCCGTTCGCCGCTTTGCATCCTCGTCGTCGGCCGCGGTGCGCTTCGGGAACGGCTCCAGGCCGTTCCGGCTTCCCACCAGATGCACGGTCGCGAAGAGGATCCCCTCCTGGGCCCAGCGGACGTTCTCCACGAACTCGGGAAATTCTCCGCGGCTCGACTGACTGACCAGCGACAGATTCTGCCTGCCCAGGCTCCGGGTCGGATGCTCGAAGAAGATCTGCCGGATCCGTTGGAGTCGGTCGCGCGGCGCGAAGCCGCCCGATCCGGGCTCCCAGCAATCGGTCCACTCATTGTCACCGGGGGTGTAGATCACCGGGTGCCGCAGGCCGTTGAACCAGTCGAGACTTCTCCGGTAGAGCTCGTCAGTGCAGGGTCGCCAGAAGATGTCGCCGACCTGGAGGACCCAACTCAGGTCGTGGGCGTCCAGCTCGCGCAGGACGAGGCGATACTGGATCGCCTCCCACGAGTAGTAGGGAGCGTCGCCCAAAACCGCGAAGGAGAAGGTTCCCGGGGGATTCGGTTTCGCTGGAGGTGAACCGCGGGTGGCCAGGAATCCGACCACGAGGGCCAGAACTATTGCCGCGACAGACCCGGCTTTGCGCCGCTTGATCACTTGAAGCTGCCCTCCAACACCCTGGTGCCCGGCCGATGGCTCCCTTCCTGGCTGCCATCCACTTTCCTGGCCTGGCGATTATACAAGCCCCGTTTCCCGCTGCGCGAAAGGTCTTGGGTGTGTAAGATGGAATCACCGGCCCGCAGGCAAGGCCAGGAATTGGCAAGACATCGGTATGCAGGAGGACGGGTTGGTCGGTTCAATGAGCTGCGTGACTCTCATGAAGACGCCCAGGCTATTCCCTATCATGGTCTCGTTTCTCGGCCTCTCCTTGGTTGCCTGTACCAACCATGCCCCAGGCCTGGTCGGGCCACCCACTTCGACACCGCCGCCCCAGGCTTCGCAGGGCCAGAGCACATCTCCGCCGCTCAACCTCGGCGAAGGAGAATTCCCTGTCCCCGCGCCGTCGGGAACTGTCCAGAATCCCTGGGCCCGATCGGCGCGGGAGGTGCTGCTGCAACCCTGCGGCCGCTGTCACCGCAGTGATCTTCCCACCGCCAGTCGGGGGGCTTTGGCGGTCTTCGATCTCACCCGTGATCCCTGGTACGACAAGATGAGCGCCCGGCAAATTGCCGGGCTGCTCGCGCGCGTACGCGGCAACCGGGATATTCCGGAGTGGGACAAGCAGGTCATCGAGAGCTTCGTCCGCTGTGCCCAGAACAAGGATTGCTCGACAGCTGACAACTAGCGACGCGCGCGGCTTCGCCCACCTGACGCGGGTCGTCAGAGATTGGTAAGATTGGGCTACGAACCAGACGAGAAACCCGTCGGGCTATTGCGAGCCAAGACCTGTCTAAGAGGAAGCATCTATGGGAATGAAGGATCCTGGTGTTGATGCCTACATCGCCCGATCGGCCGATTTCGCCAAGCCGATACTCCAACACCTTCGCATGGTGGTGCACACCGGCTGCCCCAAGGTGGAGGAAACGCTCAAGTGGGGCTTCCCCCACTTCATGTACAAGGGCATACTGTGCAGCATGGCATCGTTCAAGGCCCACTGCGCCTTCGGCTTCTGGAAAGCGAAGCTACTGGAGGAAAGACTCAAAGGCTTGACCAAGGGAAAGGAGCCGGCCATGGGGAATTTCGGCCGCCTCACGGTTCTGGCGGAGCTGCCGGCTGAAAAAATGCTGCTCCGGTACGTCAAGGATGCCGTCGCGTTGAACGAAGAAGGCGTCAAGGTCCCGCGCCAGGCGAGGCCGAAGGGTGAGCGGTCGTTGGAAGTGCCGGACTATTTCCTGAACGCTCTGCAGAAGAACAAGAAGGCTCTGGCCACCTTCGAGGCGTTCAACTACAGCAACCAGAAGGAATACCTGGAATGGGTGTCCGAGGCCAAGGGCGAAGCGACTCGGAAGCGTCGCTTGGAGACCTCCGTGGCCTGGATGGCCGAAGGCAAGTCGCGCAACTGGAAGTACCTCAGGAAGTGAAGGTAGACGACGCTCGATGGGACCGTAAAGGGGCTGGGGAGAGGAGGTCGGAGAATGGGTCGCTTGGTAATTGTGGCGTATCGTCCGAAGCCGGGCAAAGAGCAGCGCCTGCTAGAGCTCACGCGGGAACATGTGCCGATTCTACGGCGCCTGGGACTGGCGACCGACCGCCCCCCTTATGCCATGCGAGCGGCCGATGGCACGGTGATCGAGGTGTTCGAATGGAAGTCGAGCGAGGCGATCGCCTCGGCCCATGAGAATCCGGAGGTCCTGGCGATGTGGGCGAGGTACGCGGAAGCCTGTGATTACGTCAAGCTTGCCGAGATCAAGGAGTGCAGCGACCTCTTCGCGGGGTTTGAGCCTCTGAATCTAGGATAGCTGCGAAATCGAAGGAGGTATCCTGGTTCCACCGAAGGAGCGTAGCCCCAGGGTCGGAAGTCCGTGATGCCCGGAGAATTCCCTATCGGAGATCTTCTATGGCCGATGCCCCGCGCGTTGTAGCACATTTCATCAATGGGAAGCTGCTGAAGGGGACCACCCAGGATTTCAATCCGAATCGGCACGGCTTCCACCTGATACCGTCCAACGGCGGTCCCGTCGTGGAGATCCAATACAAGCTCCTCAAGGCGGTCTTTTTCGTAAGGAGCTTGAAAGGGAATCCGCTACGCCAGGACTTCCAGGGCTTCATCGCAGCCCCGGCTGCCACCTCTCACGGCAAGAAGCTCGCCGTGCGTTTCAAAGATGGAGAGCTGCTGTGCGGCTACACGCTTGCTCACCGGCCGGATCACGAGGGGTTCTTCTTGTTCCCGGCGGACCCGGGAAGCAACAACCTGCGGGTCTACGTATTGGCGGCGCAGGCGGTAGAGACGAAGGCCGGGACTGGGGCCGAAGCCATGGCGCGAAAGGCCCTGACAAGAGCGGGCGTATAGTCGTCCCGTGGCCCTGTTGCGGGCCTCCGAGGACACGCTCGTCGACGTCCGAGTGGAGGGACAATGCACGGGAAGCGCTCGAACCTGAAATCACTTCTCTTGGCGCTGGGGTTGGCGGTGGCCCTCGGTGCGAGCGAGTCGCTCGCCCATCGAGGGCACGATCCTGGGAGCCGAGGCCCACCACACCGTCAGCGCGGAGTGGGTGCTGCATCACCAGTTCCTGCAGATTCACGAGAAGACCAGCGCGGGTGCGCCCGCTTCGGAGCGGCCGTACGAGGCGATCTGGTTTGTGGGGTATGACCCGGTCAGCGAGCGCTATGTCTGCCACCTGTTCGACATCTTCGGAGCCCGGTTTTCGGAGACCCTCGGTTACGGCACTCGCGACGGGAATGCCATCCGCTTCGTCTTTGAGTATCCGGACGGCCCCTTCCACACCACTTACCGCTGGTCGCCCCAGAACGAAACGTGGCAGTGGCTTCTGGAGCAGAAGGACAAGAGCGGAAAATGGATTACCTTCGCCGACTTGAAGCTCAGGCGCCCACCCCAACCATGATTCGCTCCTGCCGGAGATGACGCCGGGATACGATTGAACGAGAAAGACGGAACTGCGATGAACGTGACGATAAGACTACTCGAGAAGAAGGACCTCACC
>QHVQ01000166.1 GCA_003222305.1 Acidobacteriota bacterium
CAGCAGCTCGTCGTCCTCACCCCGCTCGTGCACCGGAAGGGCGATGGTGTTCCCACCCGCCCGCCGCATCAGCTCCCGCAATGCCGCCTGCTCCTCCACCGTGGCGTGCCCCGAGGTGATCCCGGCCACGCTGGCGCCGCCGTGCTTTCGAGCCATCTCCCCCAGCGTCGCCGCCGCCTGCTCCCAAGCCGACTCGGACAGGATTCCCCGCGCGGCTTCGCCGCCGGCCGCCGGCGCGGCGGGCTGGCCCAGACGCTCGGCCTGCTGGTACGGGAGATAGGAGAGCCGGCCTTCGTCGCAGATCCAGCTCTGGTTCACTGCGTCGTTCTCCCGGGGCGTGATCCGCCAGATCCTGTCTTGATTGATGCCCAGCTGGACGTTGCAGCCCCGCGCGCAGCCGGCGCAAATTGAATCGGTATTCTTGAGGAACCAGACCCGCTGTTGGAAGCGGAATTCCTTCACGGTCAGCGCTCCGACCGGGCAGAGATCGGCGGTGCAACCCGAGTAGGCGTTGTCCAGACGGCTGCCAGGGAAGGTTCCGATGATGGTGTGATCGCCCCGGTTGAAGAGGCCCAGCTCATGGGTATGAGTGACCTCCTCGCAGAAGCGGATGCAACGGGTGCACTTGATGCACCGCTCGCCGTCGAAGACGATGTGCGGCCCGAGGTCCACGTTCTTGTCGTGGTGGACCTTCTGCCCCTCGAAGCGGCTGCTTCCCGTGCCGTAGTGGTAGGAGAACTCCTGCAGCACGCATTCGCCCGCCTGATCACAGATGGGGCAGTCCAGCGGGTGGTTGATGAGCAGGAACTCCATCACTCCCTGGCGCGCCTTCACCGCCTTCTCGCTGCGGGTGCGCACCACCATCCCCGGCGCCACCTTCAGGGAGCAGGCGATCTGGCTCTTGGACACCTTCTCGATGTCCACCAGACACATGCGACAGTTCCCGGCCACGGACAGGCGCGGGTGATAGCAGAAGTGGGGGATCTCGATCCCCACGGTGCGGGCTGCCTCGATCAGGTTGGTCCCGGCGGGGACGGACACGCTCCGCCCGTCGATGGTCAGCGTCACCTGATCCGGCTGCGGGTTCGACATGCGCTTCCCTACACCGGCACGGGAGCCGGCTTTGCCAGGCACTTCTTGTGGGTCACGTGGTGCTGGAACTCGTCCCGGAAGGCGGTCACGTAGCTGCGCACGGGCATGGCCACGGCATCCCCCAGGGGGCAGATGGTGTTCCCCTGGATCCGATCGCTCAGGTCCAACAGGAGATCCAGATCGGAGGAGTTTCCCTCGCCCCGCTCCAGCCGCTCCAGAATCTGCACGTACCAGCCGGTTCCTTCCCGACAGGGGGTGCACTGGCCGCACGATTCGTGGGCATAAAAGCGGGCCAGGTTCAGCAGCGCTTCCACGATGCAGACCGAATCGTCCATCACGATCACGCCGGCGGAGCCCAGCATCGTGCCCGCAGCGGCCAGCGAGTCGAAATCCATCAAGACGTCACACTGTGCCGCCGGGAGGATCGGCACCGAAGATCCGCCCGGGATCACCGCCTTCAGGGGCCGGTCCTCCCGAAGCATCCCGCCGGCATGTTCGAAGAGGAGCTCCTTGAGGGGAATTCCCAAGGGAAACTCGTAAACCCCCGGCCGGCGCACGTGGCCCGAGACGCAGTAAAGCTTCGGGCCGGTGTTCTTGGGGCGCCCGAGGTTCGCGTACCAGGAGGGGCCCATTTCGACAATCAGAGGGATGTTGGCGATCGTCTCCACGTTGTTGACGGAGGTGGGCTTGCCATAGAGCCCCACCTGCGCCGGAAAGGGAGGCTTCAGGCGGGGCATGCCGCGCTTCCCTTCGAGGGATTCCAGCAGCGCCGTCTCCTCGCCGCAGATGTAAGCGCCCGCCCCCCGGTAGAGGGTGATCTCGCAGTCGAAGCCCGTGCCCAGGATGTTCTTCCCCACCATTCCCGCGGCGCGCGCCTCCTCCACCGCCTTGAGGAGGATCCGGGTGGGGCGCACGAACTCGCCCCTCATATAGATGAAGCCGTGGCGGCACCCCACCGCGTAGCAGCCAATGAGAAACCCCTCCAGGACCAGATGCGGGTCCTCCTCCATCAGGAGCCGGTCCTTGAAGGTGCCGGGCTCGCTCTCGTCCGCATTGAGAACCAGGTACTTCTCGCCGGAGCCTTTGGGCATGAAGCTCCATTTCATGCCGGTGGGAAATCCCGCGCCGCCCCTACCCCTCAGGCCCGAGGCCTTCACCTCTTCCACCACCTGCTCCGGGGTCATCTCCTTGAGTGCCCGCTCCAGCGCCCGGTAGCCTCCCGATTCCCGATAGGCCGCCAGGGTGGCCGAGTCCGGCCGGTGGGCGTTTTTCAGGAGCAGGGGCTGGTAGCCGTTGGCGCTCATTTCATGGAATCCAGCAGAACGTCCAGGCGCTCGCGCGTGAGGTTTTCATGGTAGTCGTCGTTCACCTGCATCATGGGCGCCGTGCCGCAGGAGCCCAGACACTCCACCGTCACCAGGGAGAAGCGGCCGTCGGTGGTTACCTGGCCTTGCTTGATCCCCAGCTTCTCCTCCAGGTAGCTCAGCAGCTCGCGGCATCCGCGGATCTGGCAGGAGAGAGTCCGGCAGACCTGGAGGTGATGCCGGCCGGGCGGCTTGGTACGGAACAGGGTGTAGAAGGAGACGACTCCCGCCACTTCGGCGGGCGGGAGCCCCATCCGGGTGGCGGCCCACGCCTGGTCCTCCGGCGCAATGTAGCCGCGCTCCGACTGGATCAGGTGCAGCACGGCCAGCAGCGCCGAGCGGGCGTGCGGGTACTCCCTGACGGCGGCGTCGATCTTCTCCTGGGTCTCACGGGAGGGAATCATCGATCCACTTCCCCCATGACGGGATCCAGGCTCGCCACGATGGCGATCAGGTCCGACACCATCATTCCCTCGGCCATGAGGGGAACGGCCTGCAGGCTCACGAAGGATGGCGAGCGGATTTTCATGCGATAGGGGGATTTGTCCCCCTCGCTCTTGATATAGAAGCCCAGCTCCCCCTTGGGAGCCTCGATGGCCTGATAGACCTCTCCGGAAGGGGCGGGAATCCCCTCGGTGACGATGATGAATTGATGGATCAGCTCCTCCATGCCGGTGAGGACCTTGCTCTTGGGAGGGAGCACCACTTTGGGATCGTCGGCGTTGATCGGCCCGGAGGGGAGGTTCGCCACCACCTGCTCGAGAATGCGGACGCTCTGGCGCATCTCCTCGATGCGCACCAGGTACCGATCGTAGCAGTCCCCCGTCATGCCGATGGGGACCTCGAACTGGAACTGCTCGTAGCCCGAGTAGGGGAATGCCTTGCGCACGTCGTACTCCACGCCCGAGGCGCGCAGGTTGGGCCCCGACAGTCCCAGGGCGACGGCGTCCTGCGCCGAAATCGTCCCCACGTTCTCGGTGCGCTTCAGCCAGATCTTGTTCCGGGTGAGCAGCTCCTCGTATTCCTGCACGGCGCCCGGGAAGGTCTTCAGGAATTCCTTGAGCTGGGGGATCAGCTCGTCGGGGATGTCCCGCGCCAAGCCCCCCACGCGGGGGTAGCTGGTGGTGAGTCGGGTGCCGGTGATCATCTCGATGAAGTTGTAAAGAGTCTCCCGCTCGCGAAAGGTGTGGAAGAAGACCGTGGCCGCTCCCAGGTCGAGGGCGCCGGTCCCGAGCCACAGCAGGTGCGCCGAGATGCGGGCGATCTCGCAGCAGAGCACCCGGATGGCGCGACAGCGGGGAGGCACCTCGAGCCCGATGAGCTTCTCGACCGCCAGGACGAACCCGACGTTGTTCGACAGGGGCGCCAGGTAGTCCAGCCGGTCGGTGTAGGGGATGAACTGGTGGTAG
>QHVQ01000170.1 GCA_003222305.1 Acidobacteriota bacterium
ATTCGGGCAGCGGACGGCGTATCGTGCTGATAGGGCATCTCGACACCGTCTTCGAGCGGGATAGCCCGTTCCAGACTCTTCAGCACCTCAATCGGACGACGGCGCGCGGGCCCGGTGTCATCGACATGAAGGGAGGCGATGTGATTATCGTGTCAGCGCTCAAGGCGCTCGACCGGGCCGGCTTCCTCAAGACCCTGAACGTCGTCGTCGTGATGACCGGCGACGAGGAGGACCCTGGCCGGCCGCTGAGCCGGAGGCGAGAAGCGCTCGTGGCGGCGGCGAAGAACGCCGAGATCGCCCTGGGCTTCGAGGACGGGGATGGTGACCCCCAGCACGGGGTGACAGCCCGTCGCGGCTCGACGTCCTGGCGGATCAGCGTCAAGGGCACAGCGGCGCATTCTTCACAGATCTTTCGAGAGGACATCGGGGCGGGCGCAATCTTCGAGGCCGCCAGAATTCTCGATGCCTTCCGCGAGCAACTGGCGGGAGAGACGCACCTCACGTTCAATCCCGGCGTGATCCTCGGAGGCACGACCGTCGATTTCGACGCCGGCAGCGGGCGCGGTTCCGCGTCGGGCAAGACCAACGTCATCGCCGGGCATGTGGAGATGAGTGGCGATCTGCGGGCGCTCACGAACGAGCAATTCAAGAAGGCCAAGTCCAGGATGCGGGGTATCGTCCGGGCGTCGCTGCCGCACACCGAGGGCCGGATCACGTTCGACGAAGGGTATCCTCCGCTGGCTCCCAGCGACGGGAATGCTCGGCTGCTGGCGCTGTACGACCAGGCCAGCAGGGATCTGGGTTTCGGTCCCGTCACCGCCGTAAGCCCCGACAAGGCGGGAGCGGCCGACGTGGCGTTTCTGGCCGGGAAAGTGCCCATGATTCTCGACGGCGTAGGGTTGAAAGGGCGCGACGACCACACGCCGGGCGAGACCGCGGATCTGACCACCCTACCGATGCAGACGAAGCGGGCCGCGGTGCTGCTGGTCCGGCTCTCGCAGCCATCGCCCTAGGGGCACGGCGCACGGTGGCCGCCCAATCGTTCTGACTGCGGGTGGCGACCGTCAGAGGAGTCTCGAGCCATGGCCCTACTTGGAACGCTCTCGATTGCCGCACTCCTGCTCATGGTCCTCGCCCTCCTGGGGCTCGTGGCCACCCATTCCCTCTTCTCGCTTTCTCCCCTCGCTTTGGCCGCTCAGCTGGCCGCGGTCGCGCTGATGGTCTGGGCGCGCCTCACTTTCGGCCGCCGGAGCTTTCATGCCGGGGCGAATCCGACGGCCGGTGGGCTCGTCACCACGGGTCCTTACCGCACCATTCGGCATCCCATTTACACCGCCGCATGCCTCTTCGGCTGGGCGGGTGTGTTGGCGAACTGGTCGGCGCTTTCGGCGTTACTTGGCCTGCTCTTGTTCATCGGAGGTCTTGGTCGAATGCTGTGCGAGGAACGGCTTGTGGCGGAACGGTACCCTGAATACCGTGACTATGCGCAGGTGACGAAGCGCGTGCTGCCCTATCTGTTCTAGAACCGTCACGGGGGCGGTGGCACCCTCGGTCCGGGCGGCAGTCGTGACGCCGCCACCGCGCGCGGGAGCCAGGCAAGCCGCTGTCGCTGTCGGCCGAGTGGCAGATAAAAGGTGGAAGAGGCGTGAGGGTCGAAGACGACGTGCCGGCCCGTCCCCGGGCCCCAGGGCTGAGCGCTCACTGGAAGGGGCACATTCTCCTCTTCGAGGGGAGGTCCGCGCCGACGTACGACGCGTCCGCCGGCCTGCGCTTGTTGCTATGCTTCTTAGCGCTCGAAGGAGCCCTCGGTCCCAGCTTCTCGCTTCTCCCTTGGCTCCAGGTTCCGGTTCCGCCCCTCTGGCTTCGAGTTCCGCTTCAACTCGGCCTCGCCCTGCTGGCGGTCCGGTTCGTCGCGGGGCTGAAGCTGGCCGAGATCGGCATGGTCCCCTGGCGTGAATGGACCGCGACGGAGCGATCCTACCTGCTCCAGACGATGCTTCTTGGAAATTTAGTCTTCTCTTTCGTCTTCGCCGACCGACTGCGGAGGATTTTCGCCGAGCCGTCGGCGCTGGAGCGCGTGTGGGCGGTTTTCCTTCCGTACTTCCTCTACGGCTTCTATCAGGAGGTGGTGTACCGCGGCGTTCTGCAGACGGAACTCGTTCGGCGATGGGGCCCGCCGGCTGGAATTCTTGTTAGCAATTGCCTCTATACTTTCGGTCCACTGCACTTCTACCACTTCTCCCACACCTCGCCGGCTCTCCCCATGTTCGCGGCCATTTTCACCATCGGCCTATTCTTCGCGGTGTTGTTCAGAAGGTCCGGCAACCTGTGGATCGTCGCTACCCTGCATGGCATCGGCAACTCTTACATCGTCGGCACGCTCCAGTCATGATGACCGATGGGGTAGATACGCCCCTTCATCCGACGGCGGAGCGAGCCTAGGTCAGGATTTTGAGGGCATGCTTCCAATCGTTGCGCAGGAAGCCGGGAATGCACCAGAGCATGCAGAGCGGCTCGATGGCGCGGGCTGCCTCGGTCTTGCCCATGTCGGCAGTTTCCCAGCCGAATTGCTCGAGGATCCCGGTGACGGTCCGCTTGGCCGCGTCGTCCTGCCCGCAAATGAACATCGTCGGCCTGCCCCCCTTGAACTGGGGATTCACCATGCAGGTGTTGCCGACGGAGTTGAAGGCCTTGACGAAGCGAGCGCTTTCAAACTCGCGCTGCAAGCGCTCCATCAAGGATTCTTCGAGAGTGGTGAAGAATCTCAAGACGCCGTTCGTGGGAGGGAGATCCGCGATGGGGTTGGTCGCGTCGATGACCGGCTTTCTGGCCAGGTTGCCCGCGCCGGCGGCCCGCAGGGCGTCCGCCGCCGCCGTGCCCTTGACCGCCAGAACAACCAGCTCGGCAAACTTCGCCGCGTCGTCGAAGCTGCCGACGCGCCCCTTGGGATTCTGCTTCGTCCAGTCCGTCAGCTTGGCGGGCGTGCGCGTGCCCATCATAACTTCGTGGCCATGCTTCAGGAAGCCACTCGCGAGTACCTTCGCCACGTCACCGGATCCGAGCACTCCGACTTTCATGTTGTTCCCCTTCCATAGAATGATTGAGGTGTGAAGCGACCGCTCAAATCCAATTCCCCCCGGGCATCGAAGATTCCCGTGAGTTCGTTTTTCGTCGAATAGATTGCCCTAAGGGCGCTTGGATTTCGAATGGTGGCGACCGGAAGCTGTCGCACTCCTCGAAACCGAGGATTGCGCCGATCTTCGGGTGATTATCCG
>QHVQ01000168.1 GCA_003222305.1 Acidobacteriota bacterium
CCTGCTGGCGGGGCACACCCACGGCGGACAGGTGGTGTTTCCCTTCCTCGGCGCTCTCATCGTCCCGTCGAACTACGGAAACCGGTACGTTGCGGGGCACATCGAGGAGCGCGGCCAGCACATGTTCGTCGCCACCGGCACCGGCATGAGCTACCTCCCGGTGCGCTTCCTCGTCCCCCCGGAAATCACCCTCCTCCGCCTCGAATCGCCCGGTCGATGAGGAGGAATTGACTTTCACCTAACTTTCACCTATCTTCATTACTACCCTGTAAGACTGTCAGGGGAGGCGAAAGGAGGCCGCATGTTCCAGGGACTCAGAACGGTCATCTACCACGTGCAGGATCTGGAGAAGGCGAAGGCGTGGTACGGCCAGGCGCTGAAAATCAAGCCCTACTTCGACAAGCCGTTCTACGTGGGCTTCAACGTAGGGGGCTATGAGCTGGGGCTGGACCCGGACATGGCCGGTGTGGTGAAGGGGAGCGCCGGGGTGGCCTACTGGGGCGTGCCGGACGCCAGGACGGCCTTCCAGCGGCTGCTGGAGCTGGGGGCGAAGACCCACAGCCCGGTGCAGGAGGTAGGGGACGGCATCCGCGTGGCCACCGTCACCGACCCCTTCGGCAACGTCCTCGGCCTTATCGAGAACCCCCACTTTTCCTTGAAGGAGGGGCACTGAAGCTGGCGGCGAATCCGGACCCGGAGCCCGGCCCATGGAGGCCTCCTGGTCAGAGCGATTCGTGACCGCCGCCTGCACAAAGGCGTGCCCTTTTTCTTCAAGCAATGGGGCGGCGTGTGGAAGTCACGCCAGGGTCGGAAGCTGGACGGCCGCACCTGGGACGAGCTGCCTCATGAGAGGAAACGAATAGCAAAGTGCTCGGGGCAACCAAGTGCGGCTGACTCGTGACTCTCTCCGTAACAGTCAGCCGAAAACGATAGGCTTGATTCCATGTACCTGACATCCCGGCAACGCGAGCTCTATGAATTCCTGCGGGACTACATCGCCCGCCAGGGAGAAGCGCCTACGTATCAGGAGATCGGGCGGGCGCTGCGGCTCAAATCCACCAACGCGGTGGCCAAGCACCTGAAGACGCTGGAGACGAAAGGATATGTCCGCAGCCCCTGGGGGAACCGCAAGCGCGCGTTGCGGCTCGTGGAGCACGGAACTCCGTCGTTCACCATCCCGCTTTTGGGAACGGTTGCGGCGGGGAAGCCCATCGAGCCCATCGAGACGACCGAGAAGATCGAAATCCCGCGAAGCCTCTTGGGCAGCGGCGAGAACTTTGCGCTGCGGGTGCGCGGCGACAGCATGATCGACGACGGAATCCGCGACGGCGACGTAGTCATCGTGCGAAGGCAGGCCACCGCCGAGGACGGGCAGACGGTGGTGGCGGTGGTCAACGGCGAAGCGACGGTGAAGCGCCTCTACCACAAGAACGGCCGCCTGGAGCTGCGCCCCGCCAACCCCACCCTCAAGTCCCTCTTCCTCGACGAATCCGCAGGCACGCTCGAGATCCGCGGCGTCGTCGTTGGGCTGATCCGGAGGTTTCAGTCCTAACCTGGACCACACCGAATCTGCTACAGTTTCGGCAAACCAGCGAGGTAGGGGACATGCCTGTAAAGGTGGTCGGAAATCGTAGCGAGAAGAAAATCGGGATGACGGCCATTAGCGTGATGAGACCGAGGACGAGCAGGACAGACACGGCAGCCATGGAATCCTCTCAGCGTCACTACTCGAGCGGCGCGGACTCTTTACTTGTGGCTGTCGAGGCAAACCAGCGCGATGCGGCGCGGCGGTTGGACGCTCGGCATCGCGTGCTCATGGGACAGTTTCTTACGCCCGCGCCTGTGGCTGGGTTCATGGCCGGGCTGATTGAGGGCGGGAAGCCCATCCTTCGCGTGCTCGATCCCGGCGCCGGGGCCGGGTCCCTCTCTGCCGCGCTCGTAGCTGAGATGTGTCGGAGGCCACGACGGCCTGAGCGGATCGTACTAACAGCCTACGAGATTGACCCCATACTCATCGGCCATCTTCGAGCCACCCTCGAGCTGTGTAGGGTGGCA
Organism: Acidobacteriota bacterium; assembly: GCA_003222305.1. Taxonomy (GTDB): domain Bacteria; phylum Acidobacteriota; class Polarisedimenticolia; order Gp22-AA2; family AA152; genus AA152. The sequence goes on from QHVQ01000168.1 coordinate 2,056, forward strand.
AGCGGGGAAGCGGGGATGCGATTCGAGGGACGAATCGTTGAGGAGGACTTTCTCGAAGCTGGGGCGAGGGCCTTGGCCGGCGACCTCTTCAACCCTGGAGACGACGAGCGATTCGACTGCGCCATCATGAATCCTCCTTATCGGAAAATCCGGACTGAATCGCGCGAGCGGAAGCTTCTCCGGGCTATCGGCCTTGAGACAAGCAACCTGTACGCTGGCTTCTTGGGGGTGACAGCGAAGCTCCTAGCTCCCCGTGGTGAGATGGTCGCAATTACCCCGCGGAGTTTCTGCAATGGACCCTACTTCGAGCCCTTCCGCCGCTTCTTCCTGCGGGGCATGCGCTTCCGCCGACTTCACGTATTCGACGCCAGGGACCGCGCCTTCGCTGACGATGAAGTTCTGCAAGAAAATATCGTGTTCCGCGCTGAGAGGGTTACTGAATTGGGGCTCGACGTCGTTGTGTCTTCGAGCCGCGATACCAACGACTCGAGGATGCGAATTCGAACAATCAAACATGACGACCTCGCGCGGCCCGGAGATCGCCACGCATTCATCCACATTGTTCCTGATGGCGACGGCGATCCGGTCCGGCGCCGGATGACGAGTCTCGATGCCGGCTTGGCGGATCTCGGGCTGACGGTCTCAACCGGAAGAGTCGTGGACTTCCGAGCGAAGCATCTTCTCCGCGCTCATCCAGGACGCCATACGGTCCCCCTGATCTACCCTTGCCACCTCCGGCAGGGTTTCGTCGAGTGGCCGAAGGACCAAGCCCGGAAACCAAATGCACTCGCGCTCGGTCCCGAGGCCGATAACTTGCTTGTTCCGGCAGGGCACTATGTTCTCGTGAAAAGGTTCTCCACCAAAGAGGAGCCGCGTCGAATCGTAGCCGCAGTGTACGATCCCGCACGCACCCCGGCCGACCGAGTCGCGTTCGAGAATCACTTGAACTATTACCATCTTCATGGCGCAGGTCTACCCAAGACTGTCGCGAAAGGGCTCGCAGCTTTTCTTAACTCTACGCTTGTCGATTCATACTTTCGACAGTTCAGCGGACACACGCAGGTTAACGCCACCGATCTCCGGTCTCTCCGTTATCCAGCATGGAAGAAGCTCGTGGCGCTCGGCCGGCGGATTGGCCCGCGCTTCCCGGACCAGAAGGATCTGGATTGTCTCGTCGAGGAGCTCGTTCTCGGTGGCTAAACGAGTGCCGCGAAGACGGAGCCCTG
>QHVQ01000052.1 GCA_003222305.1 Acidobacteriota bacterium
GCCAAGGGCATCCGCGTTGAAATCCCGCTTCGAGGAGCCTCCGTGAAGGGCTGGGGGATTACCGGCGAAGGCATGGAAGTCTTATTCACCGCGAAGCCCCGGACGCCAGCGCCTGGAAGTGCCTACCAAATGGGTGTGGGAGACCGATTGGACATTTCGGTGTTCGGCCAGGATGACTTGAAGGCGACTCTCGAAGTGTTGGCGGATGGGACAGTGAGCTTTCCACTCATCGGGGTCATGCCCGTGGCGGGACGCACCCTGGCGGAGGTACGGGCGGCTGTGGAAACCCGGATGAAGGAGTTCTTGGTGGATCCCCAAGTGAGCCTTGACATCAAGGACTACCAAAGCCAGCCCGTCAATGTGGTGGGCGAGGTGGAGAAGCCGGGGACCTATTATCTCAAGGGTCCCACTACCTTGATGGATATCATGGCCCAGGCGGGCTGGATGACCAAGGACGCGGGGAGCGAGATCATCATCACGCGCCACGAAGCCGGTTCCGGCACGGACGGCGGGACCCGGCAGATCCCCATCAGCAAGGACGACCTGCTACAGGGAGGAACCCAATACAATCCGCGCCTCCAGTCTGGGGATGTGATCACCGTGGGCGCTACCCAGTACTTCTACATCCGGGGAGAGGTGGTCAAACCCGGGCAGTACAAGCTGGAGGACCGTCCGACGCTCATGAAGGCAGTGAGCATCGCCGAGGGGCTAACCCCCTACGCGCGCAAGAAAGGGATCGAGATCATCCGGACGGTGAGCGGCTCCCAGACGAAGCTGGTCTTTGATCTCAAATCCATCGAGGAGCGGAAGGCAAGCGATGTCCCGCTCCTTCCCGGGGACGTCATCATTGTGCCCCGGAGGCTGTTCTGAGCCTCGTGAAAGGTGCGTTCCGCTTGCATCGTGAATGCATGGGGGTATGATTGGCTAGTACTCCGGAGCAAGAGAAGAAAGAAGGTCCTTCCATGGATTCCCCCGTGCGTTCCGCCCAGGCGGACCCGAGGCGGGAGCTGCACCTCCGTGACTACTGGGCCACCGTCTTACGATGGCGCTGGACCGTTCTTGCCACCTTTGTAATCGTCACGACCCTGGTGGCGCTCTACACCTTTCTTCAGAGCCCGATCTACCGCGCCAGCGTGAAGGTGGAGATTCAACCCTCGAGTCGCCGGGTCGCCCCGGTCGCCGACGTCGCGGAACTGGGGGCCGTCGGTTTTAGCTATTGGGCCGAGGACCGTTACTACAACACTCAGTTCGAGATCATCAAGAGCCGCGCAGTCGCCGAAAAGGTCCTCGATCAACTGAATCTCTGGAACGATCCCCAGTTCAAGGGCCTGAAGGATCCCATCGGCGCCTTCACGGGGCGTGTCATGGTGGAGCCCGTCGAACTGACCGGTATCGTGGTCATTTCCATGGAGGGAACTGACAAGGAAAGGACCACGCAATGGGTGAACGCGCTGGCCGACGTTTACGCGGAGCGCAACCTGGAGATGACGAAGCGGGCCACGACCAAGGCAGTGGCGTCGCTGCTGGAGCTGATTGAACCCCTCAAAGAGAAGCTCAGCAAGAGCCAGGTGAAGTCCTTCGAGGAGGCGGAGCAGCAAAAGATCTTCGTCCCCGAGGACCAGCAGAAAATCATGGCCGGGACTCTGAGCACGCTCCAGCAGGATCTCACCCTGACCCAGCTGGCCCTCTCCCAGCAGGAGGCGGTGCTTCGCAGGATCGACGAGATCGCCGGCGCGGGCGGTTCTTACCTGTCTATCCCCGATATCGCCCGGGATTCCAACGTCGACAACCTCTACAAGGAGCGACTGAGCCTGGAGCAGGAGAAGCAAAAGCTTCTTTCCCAATACCAGGAGCGGTACGCGAAGGTGGTGGAGAAGGAACAGCAGATCAAACAGATCGACGGGAGGATTGCCAATGAATGCGATCGGATCATCGGTCGCATCAAGACCGAGTTCGCCATCAAGAAGGATCACGAAAAGAAAATTATGGCCGAGATCGACCAGGTCAAAGGGGAGTCGCTGGATCTGACCCAACGCTCCTCGGGCCTCGAGCTGCTCCGGGGCGACACGGCGGAGCTCAAGAAGATTTACGACACCATCAGCAGCCGGATGAAGGAGATCGATCTCAGTTCCCAACTCCTCAGCAACAACATCCGCATTCTGGACAAGGCAGAGGTGCCTCTGGGGCCCATCCGTCCCCGGAAAGGGCTCAATCTCTTGATCGGGGTCCTTTCGGGGCTCCTGCTGGGGGTGGGGCTGGCCTTCTTCCTGGAGTATTTGGACAACACGGTTAGAACCACGGAGGATGTGGAGCAGTACCTCAAGCTTCACATCCTCTCCATCATTCCCAAGATGAACGACGATAGCAACTACGCAGTCCGGGAGTCCCTCCAGACACTGCGAACGAGTCTGCTCTTCTCCCGGAAAAACCGCAGCAAGAACCTGGTGCTGGTGACCAGCGCCGGCCCCCAGGAGGGAAAGAGCACCACTCTGATCAACCTGTCTAAGACGTTGGCGGCTTCCGGCGAGCGGGTCGCCTTGCTGGACTGCGACCTGCGCCGGCCCACCGTGCACCTCCATCTGGAGCTCGACAAGCGCCACGGATTGACCAACTACATTCTCGCGCCGGAAACCGAGAGCTGGCGGGACTACTTGAAGAATTCGAAAGTGCCCAACCTTTATGCCATGACCTCGGGGCCACTGCCGCCAAATCCGCCCGACATTTTTGGGAGCGACCGCTTCGCCCAGCTCCTCTCCGAGCTCAAAGCCCAGTACGATTGGATCCTCCTCGATTCACCACCGGTAGCCTCGCTCACCGATTCGATCCTCCTGGCCTCGGTGGTCGACATGGTGGCTTTCGTCATCCAGCACAACCAGGCCGACAAGGAGCTGGTCCGGCGCTGCGTGACCAACGTCCGTGCGGTGAATCCCAACGTCATCGGGGCGGTGTTGAACAATGTAGATCTGGAGCGGTCCAGCTACCGGGACTACTATTACATCGGTTATTACTATTACGGCGAAGGACGGGGCTCGAAAGAGAAAGGACGGAAATCCCCTTCGCTTGCCGGCACCCGAGACGACTCGGCGGTCAGTGAACATGTCGCCGGGTAGGTTTCAAGCTTCCGCCGCCCGCCGCGCAGAGCCTTCGGCTTTGCCACGTCGGGCCTCGGATACCTCCTTTCTCGTCCCCACTTAGCCATTCCATTTGATCGATTCGGAGGTTGCTTCGCCACCGGCCAGCGCGAGCGGGGCTGAAGTTCCGTGCGCGCGTTAGCTTCAGGCAGCTCGCTTGGTCCTCTCGACTGAGGACGCAGCCCGTCGGGGAAAGAGCTTGGAGTGATGGGTTAGCGCCGGGTGGCGGCAAGACGCTTCTTAAAATCTCTCGCCGTCTCCCTCAGACCCCGGTTCAGCCCGACCTTGGGGCTCCAGTGGAGCAGGCGTCGTGCCAGAGTGATGCAGGGCTGCCGGACTTTCGGGTCATCCACCGGCAGTGGCCGGAAAACGATCCGGCTTCCACTCCGCGTGACCCGCAAGACTTCCCGGGCCATCTGAAGGATGGTCATTTCCTGGGGGTTTCCCAGGTTCACGGGCAGATGGTATCGAGAATTCAGGAGTCGGTAGATTCCCTCTGCCAGATCGGATACGAAACAGAAACTCCGGGTCTGGGTTCCGTCTCCATAGACCGTAAGCGGTTTCCCTTGAATGGCCTGGGACAGAAAACTGGGGATGGCCCGCCCGTCGCTGATGCGCATCCGGGGCCCATAGGTATTGAAGATACGCACTATCTTTGTGTCCAAGCCGTGGCTGCGATGGTAAGCCATGGTGAGAGCCTCGGCAAAGCGCTTGGCCTCATCGTAAACGCCGCGGGGTCCAATGGGGTTCACGTTACCCCAGTAATTCTCCTGCTGCGGGTGCACCTGGGGATCCCCATAGACCTCCGAAGTGGAGGCCAGGAGAAAGGTGGCCTTCTTCTCTCGGGCCAGCCCCAGCGCCTTGTGCGTACCCAGGGAGCCCACTTTGAGGGTCTGGATCGGATGTTCCAGATAATCAATGGGGCTCGCAGGGGAGGCGAAGTGGAGAATGGCGTCCACAGGGCCAGCCAAGTGGAGGAACCCGGAGACATCCATGTCCATGAATGTGAACCCCGGCGCTCCCAGCAGATGGGCCACATTGTCCGGTGATCCTGTCAGGAGGTTGTCCATGCAGACCACCTCCCATTTCCTGGCCATGAAAAAATCGCACAGATGGGAGCCGATGAAGCCGGCGCCCCCGGTGATGATCACTCTCCGCTTCTTGGACACCGGTTTCTCCCCGAGTGAGGTGGCGAAAGGTCCGGAGCAGTCTAGGAACCCCCCTTCCGACTGTCAAGCCAGCCTGTCGATCGCTACCGGCTCAGCCCGCTCGAGCCGCCTGGTTGACGCGAGCCGAGCACGACCTTCAGTTCCTCCGGCCCTGGCCCGCGCACGGGCGCTTGGCTCGAGGGACCGGTAGAGGAGGAGGGGTCGGGAGGAAGAGGAGGAATCCCGGAGAGAATGGAATGCATCGGAGAATAATAGGGGCTGTCCTTCCGCACGGCGACACCGAAATTGGCGTTGAAGCGTTGGGGAGGAAAGAACTCGTAATCCTCCTTGAACACCCGGTGATCCTCGACCTCTCGGGTGATACGCTTGTAGTGCGTGTGGGGCATGTAAATCAGATCCGGGCGGTCGCGGGAGAACAGCCTGTCTGCCGAGAAGGACGTGTGGGCAAACGAGGTATCCTGGAGCCCGGCCATGTCGATAATCGTCTTTCTCAAGTTCATTGCCCCGGGAAGGCCCACCTCGGTCGTCGCGATGACGAGGTCATCTGGCAGCGTCGAAAACTGATCGAGCCCCACCCAGGTTCGTTGCCATCGATCGAGTCGGGCGAAGCGCTGCAAATCGAAGCGGGCAAACTCGCCGGACCGCACCACGGCACGAAGCTCCCCGATTTCCACCACCAGCAAAGGACTGAGGGAAATCATCCCCGCCAGCATCCCGAAGGCCAGTGCCTTCCGCCAGGGCCAGCGGTCATCGAATGGAGGCAGCCAATCGGCGGCGACCTGTTGCAGGCAACGACAGGCTAGGTAAGCGAGAGCCGGCAGAACAGGATAATAGAATCGCTCCCAACCTCCGAGGATTTGAAGTACGAAGAAGTAGTAATAGGACACGAAGAGGATGCCAGCAGCCAGCAGCCCTTTGTCGACGGCGCTCGATCGACTCCACCAGGAGCGGAAGTTAAGGAGCAGGCAGCCCGTGATGATGGCGATCAGGTGAATGTGGAGCCGGCCGAACTCCATGAGCTGGATCCGAGGGGTGGTGGCGTAGACCTGATAAATGAAATCGTCGTAGAGCCGCATGGACTTGGCGTAGAAGGGAAGCGGCAGCGGAGAATGGAGGAACCTGGAGAAGAGTGCCGCTTGCAGCGCCACAACCCCCACGGTCGTCGCCAGGACCAGCACGGCCAGGCGGCGTCGGAGCGAATCCGCTGCGAACCATACGAGGGAGGCGGGGATGAGGCAAGAGAAGAGCATGAGATCGGGTCGGGCGGTGAATGCTAGCCCCCCCCAGAACCCCAGCAGCAGCGCCCTTGAACGGGAGGCCCGCCGTTCGAATTCCGCGGCCAGAAGGATGTAGGACATTGCAAAGGCCATGCTGAAGGTGGTGTCCATCCCACTGGTGAAGTGGTGAGCGAGGCTCGAGACGGATGCAGCGATGGTGAACGCGAGGAGGAGCATCTCCCCCCTGCCCAAGCCAGAGGAGGACTTGCAATGTCTCTCTACAGCCACGACCAGAAGCATCAAGAAGACGATTCCAGATACGAGGCTGGCGAGACAGACGGTCAGCGCCGGCTGGGAGGGAAACAGCAAGAAAATCGGCAGCACAGCTGCCAGGTAACCCATCGCGGTCAGGCCGTAGGTCGGTTCGCCCTGGGGATTCCAGCTGAGACGGTGCTCCACTGCCAACCGGTAGGCATACCGGTAAAACATGAACGAATCGTCCTGCAGGGTCATGGAGGAGAACTGGCCGAGCACGCCGAGAGCGAAGATGGCTAGACAAAGCCCCAGGGAGGCTATCCAAAGGACGTTCAGGAGTCGGGTCGAAGGTGCGGAATTCGTCGGACGTTTGTTCAGTCGGCTCTCCTGCCGTGATCGGGGTTGGGAACCCAAGGAGTGTTCGCCACGCCCAGGCACCCTGAATATTAGGAAGTAGCGCGGAAAGGAGTCAAGACCCCGTCCCGACTCCGACGGTGCCCGGGCGCCGGCGAATCGCTTCGGCCCGTCTCGAGCAGCGCCCCCCACTCGTGCCGGCGTCCTTCCTCCAAACTGTTCTTGGCGCGCCGCTGCGGATCTATCCCCCGGCCATGGAGCGGTAACGCTCGCCCGGCGGGGGTACCCGGCGGGAGGTTGCTTGTCGTCTGACTCCTCGGTCCCACTCCAATCCGAGATCCGGTAAGTCGGGGAACTCTCGGAGGGCGGATGTCTTGACACCGTGAGAGCCCCCTCCTAAGATTCACGGTCGGAGCCCGTCTTTGAACCCACATGAAGGTTCCCTGCTCGAGTCCCTGGCGATGTTCCTGATCCCGCGGCTGGCGGCGATCTGGATTCGCCTGACCCGCGCCACCATGAGAGTTCGATTTGAAAGTCGCGGTGTAGTGGATGACTTGTCGCAAAGGAAGCTGCCGTACATCCTGGCGTTTTGGCACGGCCGGCTCTTCCTGATGCCGTACGCCTACTCGGGGAGGCGCATCGCGATTCTTATCAGCGCGCATCGCGACGGCGAGCTCATCAGCCGCACCATGAAGCACTTCGGCTTCGTGACGGCGCGCGGAAGCTCCACCCGCGGCGGTGCCCTGGGGCTCCGGGAGATTCTCCGCCGACTCAAGAACGGGTTCGACGCGGCCTTCACCCCCGACGGACCCCGCGGGCCCCGGGAAGTAGTCCAGTCAGGGATCATTGCCGCCGCGCGCCTGAGCGGAGCTCCCATCGTGCCGGTGGCTTTCTCCTGCTCAAAAAAAAACTACTCAATTCATGGGATCGCTTCCTGGTTCCGCTGCCTTTCAGCCGCGGTCTGTTTCTCTACGGTTCTCCGATTCGCGTGAGGCGGGATGCCTCGGAGGCCGAGCAGGAAGAAGCGAGACGGTTCCTCGAGTCGGAGCTTCGCCGGCTCACCCAGGAAGCCGATTCTCTGGCAGGGGGGGAGCCGGGGCCATGAGCAGGTCGGGTCCCCGAATACTCCTCGTGGCGGGGGAAGCATCGGGAGATCGCTGTGGGGCTCTGCTGGTTCGCGCGCTGCGGAGCTTGGACCCCCGGATGGTATTCACGGGAATCGGGGGTCCCCGGATGCGGGAGGAAAAAGTGGAACTGTTCGCGGATTCCCGGGATCTGGCTGTGGTGGGCCTGACGGAGGTACTCGCCCACTGGAAACCGATCCGCGCAGCCTTTCATCGAGCCGCAGAGGAGCTGCGCCGCTCACCTCCCGATCTCCTGCTCCTCATCGATTATCCCGATTTCAATCTCCGCCTGGCTCGGAAGGCAAAGCGGTGCGGCGTGCGTGTGGTGTACTTCATCAGTCCCCAGGTGTGGGCCTGGAGAAAGTCTCGGGTGCGGACCATCGCCCGAAACGTCGCGAAGATGTTGGTTATTCTGCCCTTCGAGGAGGTCATCTACCGCCGCGCGGGGGTCCCGGTGGAATTCGTGGGGCACCCGCTCCTGGATATTCTCCCGGCCCCCATGGAAAAGAGCCGGGCGCGCCGCGCCCTTGGTCTGGATCCCCAGCAGAGAATCGTCGGACTTCTGCCAGGGAGCAGGCGCCGTGAGCTGGAGGCGCACCTTCCGATCATGCTGCAGAGCGTGGCTCGTTTGAGGGCGCGCGCCGGGGACTTCCAGAGCTTGCTCCCCGTGGCGCCCACCTTGAGGTTATCGGACTTCCAGCCCATCTTGGAGAGGTACCACGACCTGCCGCAGCCGACCCTCGTGGAGGGAAGCCTGCGGTGGTAAAATCGGGAACTGCCACACTGGAAGCGGCACTCATGGGTGTTCCCATGGTTGTGGTCTATCGGACGAGCCCTTTGACCCACGCGCTGGCTTCGCTCCTGGCTGACGTGCATCATGTGGGCCTGGTGAACATCGTGGCGGGGAAGCGCCTGGTTCCGGAACGCGTACAGCGGGACTTCACGGCCAGTGACCTCACGACGCTTCTGGAAGGCTACCTGGACAATCCTGAGCGTGCCGAGATGCTTCGCCATGAGCTGATCGCCCTGCGGGCTAGACTGGGCAGCCCGGGCTGTTTTCAGCGCGCTGCCAACGCCATTCACAGGGTCCTGGACACATCCGCCCCGGGACTTGTAGAGTCTTCCGCCCATGATTAAGAGCATGACCGGGTTCGGGAGAGGGGAGGCCGCAAACTCGCAGGTCCGGTTCGAGGTGGAAGTCCGAGGCGTGAACCATCGATTCCTGGAGGTCCGAATTCGCTTGCCCCAGGAGATGTCGGATCTGGAGGCCGAGCTCCGAGGGCAGGCCACTCGGGTCATCAGACGCGGGAGAGTAGACGTCTGGGTGGAGCGAGCCCAGACGACGGAGCCCGCCGCCGCCGTGGCCATCAACCGCGGCGTGGTGGCAGGATACCTGGAAGCAGCGGGAAGGATTGGGCGGGAGTTCTCTCTGCCGGGCTCGCTCGGTCTCGAATCGGTCCTGGCGCTGCCGGGAGCCGTGCGGGTCGAATTCCACCGCGACGCCGGGGGAGCGGAAGAGAAGGCGCTGCTTCACGAGGCGCTGGGCCAGGCGTTGGAGGTTTTTGATGAGGCGCGGACGCAGGAAGGGGACAAGCTTCGGCAGGACCTGATGGTACGTTTGGCCGAAGTGATGGCGGAGCTGGATGGAATCCAGGAGTCCGCGCAGCGCTCCCTCCCCGAGACCCTTGACAAGATTCGCAAACGCATGGACTCGCTGCTGGAAGGGGTGCCCTTGGATCCGGTCCGCCTCGCACAAGAAGCGGCCTACCTCGCAGGACGCAGCGACATCGCCGAAGAGGTGGTACGCCTCTCGGCGCATCTTCGCAAGGCCCTGGATGTGCTGCAGGCACCCGACGGTCCTGTGGGGAAGTCCCTGGACTTTCTCGTCCAGGAACTGCACCGTGAGGTGAATACCATCGCTTCCAAGTCTGAGAGCCTGGAGGTCTCCCAGTCGGCCTTGAGAATGAAGGCGGAAGTGGAGAGGGTCCGGGAGCAGGTCCAGAATCTTGAGTAAGGCCTCCAGCCTCCGGCCGATTCTCAGCGAACGGCCGAAGTCGAATCCCCCACGCCGGGGAGTCCTGTTCGTGCTCTCGGGCCCAAGCGGCGTGGGCAAGTCCACGCTCTGTCGGCGGCTCGTGAGACACGTGCCCGGCCTGCGGTTTTCGGTCTCATACACAACCCGGTCGGCCAGACCCGGCGAGCAGGAGGGGGTGGATTACCACTTCGTCTCCGAGCGGGTATTCCGAAAGCTTCAAAAGAAGGGAGAATTTCTGGAATGGGCCCGCGTGGACGGGCAGCTTTACGGCACTTCCCGAGCCCAGGTGAACAGGAGTCTACGCCGGGGGGAGGACGTGCTGCTGGACATCGACACGCAGGGGGCGGAGCAGGTGCGCCGCAGCGTTGCGGACGCGGTTTTCATTTTCATGCTTCCCCCGGATCCCGCCGCTCTGCGGGAAAGGCACCGCCGCCGCGGCACCGACCCGCGGGCGCGGGCGCGGCGGCTTGAGCTGGCCCGTTGTGAAGTGCTGCAATCGGAGAGGTATGATTACCTCGTGTTTAACGCTCACCTGGAGAGCGCCTGCCGGGACTTGAAGTCGATCATCTTCGCGGAGAGGTGCCGGACCCGAAGACAGAGGCCGCGTGCGAGGCGTGTCCTGCAGACATTTCGCAAGGGCACTCCGGAGTGAGACCCCCCCTCAAGGAAGGAGAGTGGTAGATGGAGATGCAGTCGGTGGAAAACAAATTCAAGTTCATCAGCATCGCAGCCGCCCGCTGTCAGCAACTGCAAAGGGGTGCTCGACCGCGGGTGGAATCCCGCTCCAGAAAGCCCACCACCGTGGCTCAGGAGGAGGTCAGGCAGGGGCTCGTAGTGGCCAGGGAGCCGGAAGTTGTCGAGGCGCCGGCCCAAACCTCTGAGGTTGCCACCCACACCGAGGGGACGGATGTCGAATAAGCCGGGGCGCGAGATCGCCCTGGGAATCTGTGGCGGCATCGGTGCCTACAAGACGCCCGAGTTAGTGCGCCAGCTGGTTCGTTCGGGGGTGCAGGTCACGGTCATTCTCACGAAGCATGCCGAGGCCTTCGTCACCCCCCTCACGCTCCAGACCCTGACGGGACGCGCAGTCGTGCGCGAGTTGTACGACCTGTCGGCGGGAGGAGACGTGGAGCACATCGCCCTCTCCCGCCGCATCTCACTGCTGGCGGTGGCCCCAGCCACGGCCGCCACGCTGGCCCGATTCGCTCACGGCTCGGCGCAGGATTTCCTCTCAACGTTCTTCCTCGCCGTTTCCTGCCCGGTGCTGATGGCCCCCTCCATGAACACCCGGATGCTCCTGCACCCTGCCACTCAGGCAAATCTGGCCGTTCTGAAAAGCCGCGGCATCATGCTCATGGAGCCCGAAGCGGGAGAGCTTGCCTGCGGCGAAATGGGAAGCGGACGGCTCCCGGAGCCGGAAGCCATCGCCCATGAAATCCTGCGCTGCCTCTCCCGGGGTGAAACGTGGGCGGGTGAAACTGTGCTGGTCACGGCGGGACCTACCCGCGAATACGTGGATCCCGCCCGGGTCCTCACCAACCCATCCTCGGGTCGGATGGGGTATGCCGTGGCCGAGGAGGCAATCCAGCGGGGAGCTCGAGTCGTTTTAATCTCGGGCCCCTCATCGCTTGCGGCCCCGTGGGGCGCTGAGCTGGTTCGGGTGGAGACCACCGAGGAGATGCGCCGGGCGGTGCTGGAGGCCCTGCCCCGATCAACCATCGTGATCAAGGCCGCGGCTCCCGCCGATTTTCGGCCCTCCCTCGCTTCCCGGGAGAAGGTCGCGAAAGGAAAGCTGACGCGACTGGAGCTTGAGCCGACGCCTGACATCCTCGCGGAGATTGCCGGTTGGAAGAACGGACAACTGGTGGTGGGTTTCTCCGCCGGGACAGGCGACTATGCTGAGTCCGCCCGCCGGAAGCTGCGGGAAAAGCGGCTCGATTTGGTGGTGGCCAACCCGGTGGATGAGCCCGGCGTCGGATTCGCTGCGGAAAACAACCGCGTGATCCTGATTGCCGCCGATGGCTCCGAGCAGGCACTACCGCTCATTTCCAAGAGGGAGGTGGCCGCCCGCTTGTTGGATCGCATCGAATCAATCCGCAAGGGAAGAGCGTGAGCGCCCCGCCCCCGGAACTCGCTGCCCAGCTCCGGGAGCGGCTGCTCTTCCTGCGGGAGTCCGGGGTGCAGCACCTGGCTGCGCGCCCAAAGAAACCTCACATGCCCGGGCTCTCCCACCGGCCCTGTCCGGACCCCGTCTCCGGACCCTTGGGGGCGGTTTCCGATCCTGAGGCCGCCCTGGCGGAGCTTCGCGTAGAGATCGGTGACTGCAGACGGTGTCGGCTTTGCGAGAAGCGTACCCACCTCGTCTTCGGAGTGGGCGACGCTCGAGCGCGCCTGATGTTCGTGGGAGAGGGTCCAGGCTATGAAGAAGACCGGCAGGGACTTCCCTTCGTAGGAAAGGCTGGTCAGCTTCTGAACCGGATCATTCGGGCCATGGGGATAGCCCGGGAGCAAGTGTACATCGCCAATGTGGTGAAGTGTCGCCCCCCTGAGAACCGGACCCCCCTTCCGGATGAGGCGGCCACTTGCTCACCGTTTCTGCTGCGCCAGATTTCGATCATCAGGCCGCAGGTGCTTTGCGCGCTGGGCGGCGCCGCGGTGCAGACACTCCTCCAGACCTCTGCACCCGTGAGCCGCCTGAGGGGTGAATTCCGCAGCCTTCCGGACGGGACCCGAGTCATGCCCACCTTTCACCCCGCCTATCTTCTTCGAAACCCTGAGAAGAAGAAGGAGGTCTGGGAGGACATGAAAAAGGTGATGGAATTCCTCGTCCAAAACCCCCGGGATTGACTCTGCTTGGCATGTCCATACCCACCGTCACCCGCGTGGCCCTCCCGCTGGCAGTGGATAAGACGCTCTCCTACCGCGTCCCTCCATCCCTCGCCGAGGCTTGTGCCCCGGGCTGTAGAGTGTTGGTTCCGCTGGGCAAGGGGCGCAAGGTCGGCGTCGTAGTGGGGCTAGCCCGGGAGCCCAGGCAAGATCTGCGGGAAATCCTGAACGTGCTGGATCCTCGGCCCCTGCTGGACGAAGAGCTTCTGGAATTCACTCGCTGGGTGGCCGAGTACTATTTTGCCCCGTGGGGACAGGTGCTCCAGGCCGCCCTCCCATTGGCGCTCCGCCTGAAGGTGAAGCGGCATTTGCTCTTGCTGCCACCGGGACGGGAGGTGCTCGAGCACCCGTTCTCGAATCCACCGGCCCGCGTCCGGCGCGTGCTGGATCGGCTCGCCAGCTCGGGTAACCTGAGTGAGGCTCAGATGAAGCGGAGGCTTCCGGAGGCTGGCCGGAGGCTGCTTGAGGATCTCGCCGAGCGGGGCTGGATTGCGATTGTGGAAGAGACGAGGATTCCCTCCCACCGAGCAGTGGGAGAGCCATGGGTGAGCGCGCGTGCGGGAGGGGCGAGCCACGCAACCTTCGGTCCCCGGCAAAACCGGGCTCTGGAGCTCCTTCGAGGCGCCGCTGATGCGATCCGACTGAAGGAGCTGCTGAAGGCAAGCGGGGTGACGCGGAATTCCATTCGCACCATGGCTCAGAAAGGAGCCGTGGCCCTGGAGTGGCGCGCTTCCGGGACTGCCTGGGGCAAGACCCTCGCGCCTTCCATAGAGAGCGCCTTGGAACCGACTGCCGCCCAGGATGAGGCCCTCGCCGCCGTATCCGCCGCGCTGGCGCGCGGCGGATTTCAGCCTTTTCTTCTCGAAGGAGTCACCGGGAGCGGTAAGACGGAAGTCTACCTGCGGGCTGCGGAAGCGGTTCGAGCCCGCGGGCAGGCTACGCTGTACCTGGTGCCCGAAATCGGCCTGACACCGCTTCTGGCGGGCCGCCTCGAGGCTCGCTTCGGCTCCGGGATGACCATCCTGCATTCCGGACTTCCCGACCGGGAACGGTGGGAAGCGCTTCGGGGAATCCGCGAAGGCAAGCCATGGCTGGTTCTGGGCACGCGGTCCGCGGTCTTCGCCCCCCTTCCGCGCCTCGGCCTCATCGTCGTAGACGAAGAGCAGGATCCCTCGTACTACCAGGCAGAGTCGCCCCGCTATCATGCACGGGACGCAGCGCTGGTCCGGGCCCAGCGCCTGGGAATTGTGGCCGTGCTGGGCTCCGCTACACCCTCCTTGGAAGCGGTGGCGGCCTGCCGCCGGGGGAAATTCCGGCGACTGGTGCTCCCTTCCCGGGTGCGAGACAGGCCTCTCCCCGATGTAGCCCTCGTCGACATGCGGGAAGAATTCCGAGCCACAGGCAGCCAGTCACTCCTCTCGCGCGAGCTGGCCGGGGCCATCCAAAGACTAAAGGACGCTGGGGACCAGGGCTTGCTCCTGCTCAATCGAAGGGGCTATGCAACCTTCCTGCTCTGCCGTAGCTGTGGGACGACTCTTAAATGCTCGTCATGCAGCATCGCCTTGACCTACCATCGCACGACAAACCGCCTGCTATGTCATTACTGCAACAGGAGCCGACGCCCTCCCAGCGCCTGCCCCGACTGCAAGTCTCAGCACCTCCACCTGGGAGGCGCAGGGACCCAGCGGGTAGAGGAGACTGTTCGGAGCCTGGATCCTTCTCTGCGAATCGGGCGCATGGACCGTGACGCAGTAAAGGGGAAGGGTCACTCGAGACTTCTGGAGCAGTTCGTGCACCGGGAGCTGGACCTGCTGGTCGGTACTCAGATGCTGGCCAAAGGACATGACTTTCCAGGGGTCACCCTGGTGGGGGTCCTCTCGGCCGACGCCTTGCTCAGCCTGCCCGACTTCCGTGCCGGGGAGCGTACCTACCAGTTACTGACGCAGGTTGCGGGCAGGGCGGGCCGCGGAGACCGTCCGGGCCGGGTGATTATCCAGGCTTTCGCCACGGATCATCCGGCGCTGGTGGCAGCCGCCACACACCGGCCGGAGGTCTTCTATGAGCGCGAGCTCCGTCTACGCCGGATCATGGCCTATCCTCCCTGGGTAGCCCTGCTGCAGGTCCGGGTGGAGAGCCGTGAGGCTGGTAGAGCGGAACGGCACGCCTCTCGCTTGGCGGGCCGCCTGCGTGCCCTCGCCAGAAGGCGCTTCGAGGTCCTGGGACCTTCCCCTTCCCCCCTGTCCCGTCTCAAAGGGGTCTACCGCTGGCAGATTCTCCTCAAGGGTCCGAGTCGCCGTGCCCTGGCAGACGGAGTCCGAGAAGTTCTGAAGGCTCCGGAGGATTCGCAAGGCCTCTACCGGATCGTGGTGGAGCCGGACCCTCGGTCCCTCCTTTAGGGGATCCCAGCCCCTGCCGAGAGGAAAACTTGCCTGGCGCAACCTGGGGATGGGGTATACTTTTCCCGAACGCTCTATAAAAGTCCGAGCCAAACCCCCGAATCCATGGTTCTCGAACCTACGGTGCCCATTGGATTTCGGCGAAGAGCTTTCGATCCCGGAGACGCTTTAGGCGCCGTCAAGGCCGAGGCTAATGTGTGCGGCTTAGCTGGAATTCTACATTTCGATGGCCGGACGGCGGAACTCCGCCAGGGCGAGAGCATGGCCCGGCTGCTCATCCATCGCGGTCCCGACGGCGTTGGATTCCATCAGGATGGTCCCCTGATCCTAGCCCACCGCCACCTTCGCATCATCGACCTGAGCCCCAGAGCGCTCCAACCCATGTCCAACGAGGACGGAACGATCTGGCTGATCCACAACGGCGAGATCTACAACTTCCTTGAGCTGCGACCAGCCCTGGAGTCCCGCGGCCATGTCTTTCGCTCTTCGTGCGACAGCGAGCTCATCCTGCACGCGTACGAAGAGGATGGCGAGGACTGTGTCCGGCAATTGAATGGAATGTGGGCTTTCGCCCTCTGGGACTCCCGGCGCCGTCGCCTTCTGGTTTCTCGAGACCGGCTGGGGGAGAAGCCCCTCTACTACGTACTGGATTCGCGTGCGTTTCTCTTCGCCTCCGAGATCAAAGCGCTTCTGGCCTTGCGGCCCGAGCTGGCCGAGCCGTCCCTGGGTGAAATCGCCCAGTTCCTAGCTGCGGGAATCCTGGACTCCGGCCCGCAGACCTTCTTCCGAAAAGTTCTCCAGCTTCCTCCCGGCCACAATCTCCTGGTCGAAGCCGATGGTCGGACGGAACTGCGGCGCTATTGGGCACCCCCCGAGCCCCAGGATGCGGTACCGTCCTCGCCGGAGCGAGCCGCCCACTCGTTTCTGGAATTGCTCGAGGATGCAGTCCGCCTAAGGCTGCGCAGCGACGTCCCATTGGGCAGCTGCCTTTCGGGCGGTATTGACTCCAGCTCCCTGCTGGCTCTTGGCAGTCGTCTGTTGAATGCCAAGCCCATTCCCACATTCTCCTGTGTGTTTGAAGAACCCGGCTTCAACGAAAGACCCTACGTGGAAGCGATGAGTAGAGCCCTTCCCACGGTCCCTTACCAGGTAACTCCTTCCCCGCACTTCCTGGAGTCCCTGCCGCGAATTGTCTGGCATCAGGAGGTTCCTTTTACCGGCCCCGGCCTTTATGGACAGTGGTGCGTCATGGCACTGGCCAGGAAACGGGTGAAGGTTCTCCTGTGTGGACAGGGTGCGGATGAGTTGCTGGGGGGTTACTTCTATTACTATCCAGACCACCTGGGTGACTTGCTTCGCGGGGCAGTTCGTCCTGCCGCGCTCTGGGAACTCCTGGTCGCGCTCGCCCGGATTTCCCGGCGTGTCCCTTTCGATGACACGGCACGGCTCTTGCGCGAGGGAATCTGGCGACTTCAGGGCCGGCCGCGGGAGGCCGGCTTCAAGGGGGGCTGGTTCGGCCACTACCTCTCAGAAGATCTCGCCAGAGAAGCCCAGGAGTTTCTGGGGCCCCCGGCCGCGAACGGCGCAGGATTCCTGTCTACCCTGCTCCACCTCGATGTGATCCGGACCAGCCTCCCGATGATGCTCCACTCGGAGGACCGCAATGCCATGGCCCACGGGATTGAGAGCCGCGTTCCCTTCATGGATCATCGATTGGTGGAGTTCTGCATGCGGCTGCCTGGCAACCTCCGCATCCAGGCAGGGATCACCAAGGCTCCGCTTCGCCATGCCATGAACGGCTCGCTGCCGAAAGCCGTCGCGTGGCGCGCCGACAAGATGGGCTTTGGGGAGCCGCTCGCGCTCTGGCTTCGACAAGACGCTCACCGGGAGGATGTGGAGGAGATTCTGCTCTCTCCGCGAGCCCGGGCCAGAGGCCTCCTACGAATGGAGCGGGTCGCGCAGGACCTGAGGGAGCACCGTTCGGGACGGGATAGAACCGTACCGCTGTATCGCGCCTTGACCCTGGAGCTCTGGTTCCGCAACTTTGTGGATGGCGAGGGGATGGCCCGCTTCGGTCCCTCGGCAGGTGGGGAGGGGGGCACCACGGGTCTAAGCCAGGATTTCCAGGACGGGAAGATCGGCGGAGAAGACCTCGCCGATCCGCGCGGCGCGGCCGTAGCCGGCGGAGCGTAGGGCCGTGACCAGGGCGTCCGCGTTTGCCGGCGGCAAAGCGATGAGGAGGCCCCCGGAAGTCTGAGGATCGGCGAGCAAGCTCAGACACTCCTCCGGGAGACTGCCAATAACCTTCATCTTTCCTTCCGCCAGCTTCAGGTTACAGCGGGTCATACGGGTTCCGATCCCCTGCCGTATCAGCTCCAGGCTCTCTTGGTAGTGCGGGAGGCTCGCCATGCGGATCCGCAGTCCCGCGCCGCTCCCCTCGGCCATTTCCAGAGAGTGTCCCAGCACGCCGAATCCGGTGACATCGGTGCAGGCGTGAACCGAGTGGTCGAGCATCAGACGGCAGCCGGAATCGTTCAGTCGAGTCATTTCTCCCAAGGCTTCTTTCAGGGTGGCCTCGGACACGCGCCGATTTTTGTAAGCGCTGATGATCGCTCCAGTTCCCACGGGCTTGGTGAGTACCAAGGCGTCCCCGGGATGGGCGGTGGAGTTCCGAACTACCCGGTCGGCCTGCACGATCCCCGTGACCGAGAGGCCGTACTTCAGCTCCGGATCTTGGACCGTGTGACCTCCCACCAGAGCCGCCCCCGCCTCCCGAACCTTTGCGGCCCCACCTCGAAGGATTTCAGCGAGCACCGTGCGGTCCACCCCCTTTCCCGGGAAACAGCAGATGTTCAGTGCTGTGAGGGGCCGTCCTCCCATCGCATAGACATCGGAGAGAGCGTTGGCAGCGGCCACTTGGCCGAACACCTCGGGATCGTCCACCACCGGCGTGATGAAATCAACCGTCTGGACCAAGGCGGTAGATCCTTCCAGGAGGTAAACTCCGGCGTCATCGGCGTTGCCGAACCCGACCAGCAGGTTGGGATCCCCCGCCGCCTCCAGGCCTTGGATGATGGCTCTCAAGTCCTCCGGACTGAGCTTGGCCGCTCAGCCGCCCGAGGAAGAGAACTCGACCAGCCGCCTAGGCGCGCCAATCTTCAATGCCTTCTCCTTTACTTGAAGGAAGTCCCATCGACGCGAAAATCATAGCACAGCGCCAAAGGACCCCCCGAGGACTCGCCCGGCGTTTGAGTATAATGGAACCCCTGGTACCAGAAATCCTCGCTTGAGAGGGCAAGCCTTGCTCATCCTGGTGGCCCTGGCCGACACGCTGGAAAATCTCGTTCGGGACTATCTTGCGGCTCCTGCGTCGGTCGATCTCGTGGAGCTGCGTCTGGATTCCCTGAAGGAGACCGACCTGCGACCCCTCTTCGAAGCTAAAGGAAAGCCCCGGATCGCCACCTGCCGGAGCCGAGCCCAGGGGGGATTCTTCGGAGGGAACGAGGAACAACGGCAGCAGGTCCTGCGACAGGCCATCACCCTGAGCGTGGAGTTCGTGGACCTAGAGTTTGAGAGCGATGATGAGAAGATCCTCGGGCAAACCCTGACGAGCCGGCCCATTCTTTCGTACCACCACCGCGGGGGAACCCCGCTGGATCTGGAGTCCATCTATGGGCGCATGGCGTCCCGCGCTCCGAGCGCCATATTGAAGCTGATCCCGTTCGCGGACGCCTGCACCGACAACCTGCGGGTCAGGGACCTGCTTCGGCAGGCACGCACCGAGGGGAGGGATCTCATCGCTTTTTGCATGGGAGACCGAGGCAAGGTCAGCCGGATTCTGGCACGCGCCTGGGGTTCCTGGGGGGTCTATGCGCCGGCCAAGTCGGAGGCCACCACCGCACCCGGCCAGCTGCTCCTTTCTGAGTTGGTGGACCTGTTTCGAGAGAAGGTCCTGCAGGAAACCACGCCCCTCACGGGGGTCCTGGGGCATCCCGTGTCCGGCTCTCTGTCGCCGCTCCTTTACAACCGAGCCTACCAGAGTCTGGGGATAGAGGGATGCTTCCTGCCCTTCGACGCCGAGGTTGTGGCGGAGTTCCTGCCACTGCTCAGCGAGCTTCCCATCACCGGGCTGGCGGTCACCCATCCGCACAAGGAATCGCTTGCATCGCACTGCGACGAGCTGGATCCTACCGCTGCCGCGGTGGGTGCGGTCAATACCGTGGTTCGCCGGTGGAATCGGCTGGTGGGCTACAACACCGATGGGGAGGGAGCCGTGCGCGCCCTCTCCCGTGTGATGGACTTGCAGGGCGTCAGGGCGGGCATTCTCGGGACGGGGGGTGCCGCCACGGCAGTCGCGTTGGGTCTCAAGCTCTCGGGAGCCAAGGCGACCTTGTTTGGTCGCAATCCGCAACGCGCGGACGTCGCCGCTCGACGAGCCGGGTGTGTGGCAGAAGCTTGGGAGGGCGCATCCCGATTCCACGGTGACGTGTTGATCAACGCCACCCCCGTGGGGATGGCCCACATCTCGGCCGAGAGCCCCGTCTCTTGGAGCCAGGTCCACGCCGAAGTGGCTTTCGACTTGGTCTACAACCCCCCTCTGACACCCTTCCTTCAAGAGGCCCGGAACGCCGGTGCGAGGATTCTCGGCGGAGCCGCCATGTTCCTGGAGCAGGCGGTGTCCCAGTTCGAATTCCTGGCTGGAAGAGAGGCACCGCGGGAGCTCTTCGAGGAGATCGTCTCCCCTTACGTGGTGCGAGGGGAAGCATGAGCCATCGGATTGACAAGACTCTCTCCTTGCGCTACGCACGCCAGAGGGTGCTACCGCAAATCGGTGCAGCGGGACAGGAGCGACTGCGAGGCTCTCGGGTGACGCTGGTGGGGATCGGCGCGCTGGGGTGCGTCCAGGCTGTCTTTCTCGCGCGCGCTGGCGTGGGCTTCCTACGCCTAGTGGACAGGGACGTGGTGGAGACGGGGAATTTACAGCGGCAGCTACTGTTCACTGAGGACGATGCGCGGGAAGGGATCCCCAAAGCGGAGGCAGCCCGACTCCGGCTGAAAGCTGCCAATCCGACGGTGGACCTCCAGGCCGTGGTGGCTCATCTGGGACGAGAGAATGCCCGCGAATTGCTGTCGGGGAGCGACGTGATTCTGGACGGCACCGACAACTTCGATACCCGCTTCCTCGTCAACGATTTTTCTATCGCCACCGGAACGCCTTGGATCTACGGAGCTTGCGTGGGCACCGTGGGGACCCTCGCGGCGGTCCTCCCCGGGCAAACCGCCTGTCTGAGATGCCTGCTCTCTCCTGAACCTGCGGGGGATGAACCGACGTGTGAGACCGCCGGAATTCTGGGGCCCGCGGCGGGGATCGTCGGGTCTTTCCAGGCCGCTGCTGCGATTCGAATGTTACTGGAGGGCACTACCTGGCGCCCCGGGGGACCGCTGCGCATCGAAGCCTGGAGCGGGTCGGTGGTGTCCCTACCTGCCACCTCTCCGGATCCTCGTTGTCCCGCCTGTGGAGAAAAGAGACTGGAATTCCTCGAGGGAACCCGATGCGGCTCCATGGTCATACTCTGCGGAAAACAGGCCGTTCAATTCCTTCCTCACAGTCGCGTCCCAAGAGACTTGGCGGCGGTGGAGAGGACTTTGTCCCGTTTGGGCAAGGTCCGGCGCAATAGCTACCTGCTGAGGGCGAGCCTTCAGGGGCACGACCTTTCATTGTTTCCCGATGGTCGGATCATTGTCTTCGGCACTGAAGATCCGCATCGAGCGCGGGCTCTGGTCGACCGTTACCTCGCCGGCTTTTGAGA
>QHVQ01000053.1 GCA_003222305.1 Acidobacteriota bacterium
CCAGGCTCAGCTTGCCGACGACGCCGTGGCGCGGGTCCGTACCAGCCTCACGCAGGAACTGAAGGGGGTTTATGACGATCCGACGCAGGTCCTCCTGCTGGAGCAGATGCGGGCAGCCTTTCCCGGCCAGCCTTACCGCTTCCCCTTTTATGGAAACTTCGCGAGTCTTGCCCTGCTGGAGCACACGACCGCCGAAGCCTTTTATGCCAATTTCTATGTGGCCAACAACATGGTGGTGGCCGTGGGAGGCGACATCCAACCGGGCCGGACCCTGGAAAAAATCCGCGCTCTCTTCGGCAAGCTCAAGCCCAGCAAGGCGCTTCCGGCCAAGCCCAAGTTCGAATCCGGCTTCAACGGTTCGCGTCTGGTCGTGAAAAACCTCGGCACTCTTCCGGTCAGCGTTCTGGCGGTGTTGGCGCGACTCCTGGACAGCTCTGCCGCGGCTTCCCTCATGAAGGAGGGCGGCGAATCGGGAAGGCTGGCGATCTCGGCAGCGGCTGGGTTTCGCCTGCTCGAGGACAGGGGACTGTTGACGCTCACCGCATTCCCCATCTCCAGCGATGCGACCACAGCGTTAGGGGACGCCATGGTGTCGGCGGTAGGCAAGGTGCGGACGGAAGGGTTCCCGGACGCCGAGGTGCGCAAAACGATGAAGGCCGTGAAACTGGAGGCGGCTCTCCGGCGCAGCACCCTGGGAGCCCTGACGCAGGAGGTGGCGGAGGCGGCGCTCTACGGGGACTTCCGTTACGGGTGGAACCTGGAGTCGAACTTGGACAAGGTCAGCGCTGAGGAGATCCGCAGAGTGGCCTCCGCGTATCTGGTGGGAGACAACGCGACGATGCTCGTCGTCCTCCCTAAAGACGAAAAGAAGCCGCCGCAGGAGCAGCTGGACAAGCTGAGCGAGAGCGTCGCGGGACTGGGGCCAGGGAAAGGAAAGGCCGTGGCACCCGATTTCGCGACCACCCTCTACGCCGGCGACAAATCCTCCCTGGCGCTCCGTGCAGAGCGCAAGCCGCCCGTTCCCGCCACCCGCCAGACCCTTCCCAATGGACTGACGGTGATCCTGAAGCCGGAGCGAGGGCAGGGCCTCGTGGCGGTCGCGCTGCAGGCGCGCGCGGGCTTTGCATTCGATCCCCCGAGCAAAGCGGGCCTCGCCCAGATGGTGGCCTCTTTCCTGGCTCTGGGCACCGACACCCTCTCCGCCGACGAGCTCAAGGCGCGGTCGGTTGCCCTCGGCTCCACCTTCGGCGTGAACCTGTCGGTGGAAACCGTGGAAGCGGGAATGACGATCTTCCCTGAAGACCTGCCGGCCGCTCTGGACCTGGTGGCCGCGACCCTTCGGGCGCCTCTGTTTCCCGCCGGACAGCTCCCCGCCATTCGCGAACGTCTCCGGCAGTACGGCGAAGCGCTGACCCGCTCCCCCGTGGGGACCGCCCGCGAACTGGCTCGCGAAAAAGTTTATCGGAGTCATCCCTACGGGCACCCCTCGATGGGCACCGAGGCGAGCCTCGCGACCATCACGCGGGAAGATCTGTCGGCGTTTCACCGGAGCTTCTATCGTCCCGAGAGGGCCGTCCTCACGGTGGTAGGGGATTTCGAGCCGGAGGCAACTCGAACTCAAATCAGCTCGGCCTTCGGAGCCTGGAACATGCCTGCGAGCGACCAGGCGCCCCCGGAACTCCCCCAGGTGGGCGCCCCGGATCCGCTTTCCGGTGAATTCTCCCGCCTGGTGGACGCGTTCCCAAGCGAGGTCGTCCTCGCCTTTCCCGGATTGGCCCTCAAGGATCCGCAATTTCCCGTCCTGAGAGTCTTGGGCACAGTTCTCAGTGCCCGTGGATTCGTGGACCTGGTCCTTGGCCAATCGCTGGCCTATTCGGTGAACACCGGCCTGGAGAGCCTGTCCCGGGGAGGCTTGGTGACGATAGAAGCCAGCGTCCCGCCGCAACAGGCCGCGCGCGTCGTCTATGAGCTGATGCTACGGGCACGAGCTCTGGGGGTGAGCGAGCTTTCCCCGCAGACTCTGAGGGACGTGAGGGCGGTCGAGCGGGGCAGGCTCCTAAGGGAGAAGGAGTACCTCTATTCCCAGGCCAGCAACCTGGGGTTCTATGAGTTGCTGGGTCCGGGATTCGGGATCTACGACGAAGGCAGGACGCTGCCGGCGGAGATGACACCGGCGGCCCTCAAGGAGGCCGCCGCCCGTTACCTGGACACGTCCCGCCTCGTACGAGTGACGGCGGGTCCGCCCGCGCCTTAGCGGCGCCGGTATTCTCCGCTTCGGCCGCCGCGCTTCCAATTGAGTTGCAGGCCTTCGATCCGGACCCCGCGATCCACGGCCTTGCACATGTCATAGATAGCGAGAGCGGCCGCCGCCACGGCGGTCAAGGCCTCCATCTCCACTCCCGTGGACCAGCGCGCCGAGGCGCGCGAGGTGATGACGACCGCCCGCTTCGCCGGCTCCAGCCTGAGATCCACTCGGACCGACGCGAGTGGGATGGGATGGCAGAGAGGAATCCAGTCTGCAGCCCGCTTGGCACCCTGGATGCCCGCGAGGCGGGCCACTCCCAGCACGTCGCCTTTGGCCACGCGGTTTTGACGGACCAGCCGGAAGGCCTCGGCGGAAAGGATGACACGCCCCTCGGCCTCCGCCTCCCGCAGGGTGGCAGGCTTATCGCCCACATCCACCATCCGGGCACTGCCGCGAGCGTCTACATGGGAGAGGCGGCGCCTCTCAGCCATGGTGGACGCCCTCCGGATGCAGGTGTGCCACACGGCGCTTGGCCTCTTCGTAGTCCTCTTTGGTGTTGATATTGAAGAAGGGATCGGCGCCCAGGAGGTCCTGGAACTGATCCTCCTCCAGTACGTGAGTCCGAACCCGCTGCAGCAGGTCCAGCACCGCCTTGTGCCCCGCCATGAGCATGCCCTCGATGGGTGTGATGCAACGGCGGGAGTAGACGCCACACAGCGTCTCCTGCGTGTCGTGGTACCGAGGAATGGTGACGTCGGCGTCCTGGGACGCGGCGGCGGAAAGCACCCGCTCCAGGACCTCGCCGTTCAGGAAGGGGAGATCCACTCCCAGGACCAGGCTCTTGTCGAAGCGGGCGTGGCGCAGCCCCGTCAGAATGCCGCCGAGGGGTCCCGCTTGAAGGATTTCGTCGGGCCGGACCGGGACGTGCAGGAAGGGAAACACTTCGGGAGGGCCCACCACGAAAATGTCTTCCACGTGAGGGCCCAGGAGATCGATGGCGCGGTCCACGAGGCGCCGGCCACGCAGGGGAAGGAGGGCCTTGTTGGTCCCCATCCGACGGCTCTTGCCGCCGGCGAGGACGAAACCGCTGAATCCTTTGCCGGCTTCCATGGCTCGGACCTCCCACGGGTGCGCGTCTTGATCATCATTTTTATATTACCACAGCCGGGCACTTCCGCTCTTGACCCCCTCCGGGGTGTGGGATAAATTGACCCGTCACTTCACCCAAAGGCGGGAGATGTTGGACGACGTCTTCAAGGAACGCCGGGAAGAAGCTCCCGAGACTCCACCCCCGGCGGCCCCCCGACGCAATCGGTTCCTCCCCACCTTTCTGCTGCTGCCGCTGCTCCTGATGATTCTCTTGGGACTGATCGTCTATCTTTTCGGCTGGCTCTCCTTCGACCGGACCGGAGCTCTGGATCTGGTGGATGAGATCCGCGCCTCCTCCGGAGAGCGACGGGCACTCGCCGCCTTCGAGCTTTCGCGGCTGGAGTCGTACAGCCTCCCCGGCGCGGATCATCACCGGTTTCTCCGCGGGATCGAGGAACTGCTCCGGGAGGAAGCGGGGCGAGACGCCAGGGTTCGCCGCTCTCTGGCGCTGACTCTCGGACGGACGGGAGACCGCTCGTCACTTGCCGTGCTCCTCGAGGCGGCAGAAGACTCCGATCCGGAAACCGAGATCTACGCCCTGTGGGCCCTGGGGAACCTCGGAGACTCCGGGGCCCTGGCGATGCTCACCTCCCATCTGGAGCACGAAGACGCGGGGATTCGGAAGATGGCTGCCTTCGCCTTAGGACAGCTGGGCGACACCCGGGCCATACGGCCCCTCCGAGTGGCTTTGCAGGATGCAACGCCCGACGTGACCTGGAACGCTGCCGTGGCGCTGGCGCGTCTCGGCGACGAGACCTGCCTGCCGACGCTGCTGCCGCTGCTGGCCGGGAAGATCCCGAGGGGAATGCTGAGCGCCACGCAGGAGGAGGACTTGCGCGTCACCGTCATCCGGTCGGCGAGGAATTTTCGCCTGGGCCCCGCGCGCCAGGCCCTCGAGCGCGTGGCCTCGTCGGACCCTTCGGCGCGTCTGCGCAGCGAAGCGCGCCTTGCCCTGGAAGGCAAGTCACCCCCTCCGTTCGGAGCCGCCCGAGAGGTGGCCTCCCCCCGCTGAGATGCCCTTGACAGCGAAAATGGTTTGGCTAGAATGGGCTGCCTCACGGGGCAGGAAGGGTTTTCTGGCGTTCCTCGACGCGTCGGGTGGAGGATAATCCTCGTCATGCCGGACGATCCGAAAGCAAGCGCGGCGCCCTCGCCGGTCCCTGCGCCGCCGGCGGCCGGCGAGGGGGTGACGCGGCGAGGCTTTCTTTCGTGGATCGGCGTGGCGTGGGTCTCCTTCTCAGGCGCGTTGGGCGTCGCTTCTCTCTCGACTCTCCGCTACTTCTTCCCGAATGTTCTCTTCGAGCCACCCCAGACGTTCAAGGCGGGCTTCCCGGACGAGTATATCGCCGGGCAGGTCGACAACCGGTTCAAGGAATCCTTCGGCGTCTTCATGGTGAGGGATGCCGGCGTCATCTACGTTCTCAAGGCGGTCTGCACCCATCTCGGATGCACTCCCAACTGGCTGGAAGCGGAATTCAAATTCAAGTGCCCCTGCCACGGCAGCGGGTTTTACATCAGCGGCATCAATTTCGAAGGCCCGGCTCCCCGCCCCCTGGAGCGCTATCGTGTGGTCCTGGCCGACGACGGCCAGATCCTCGTGGACAAGACCCGCATCTACCGGGAGGAGAAGGGGGAATGGCAGGATCCCGAGTCGTTCATCGTCGCGTGATCAGCGCTTAGCCCGGGAGGCCCATGGCAGAAGCCCCCAAGAAATCGCTCTTCGCACTCCTCCGGGAGAGCCAGGTCTGGAACTCCATCTTCCGGCACGGCCCGCCCGACAATACCCGGAACCGCTCCCTGGCGGTGCTCACGAACGTCTTTCTCCATCTCCATCCGGTGAAAGTGCGAAAGTCAGGCCTGCGCCTCAAGTACACCTGGTGCGCGGGGGGCACCACGTTTTTCCTTTTTCTGGTCGAAACGGTCACCGGACTCCTGCTGATGTTCTACTACCGCCCCACCTCGGAGTACGCGTTCTCCGACATTCTGGACCTCCGCTCCCAGGTCCCCCTGGGCATCATGCGCGAAATCCATCGGTGGGGCGCCCACGCCATGGTTATCGCCGTCTGGCTGCACATGCTCCGGGTCTTCATGACCGGCTCCTATAAACCGCCCCGCGAATTCAACTGGAACATCGGCGTCCTGTTGCTGGTGTTGACGCTCCTGCTGAGCTTTACTGGCTATCTCCTCCCCTGGGACCAGCTGGCCATGTGGGCCGTCACGGTGGGCTCCAACATGGCCCGGGCCACGCCGTTTCTGGGGAATGAAGGGCCGGGTGCCGCCTTGCTCAAGGTAGGCGATATCAGCCTGGTGCATGCGGGCGATGACGCTCGATTCGCTCTGCTGGCGGGCCGGTTCGTCGGATCCGGTGCGCTCTTGCGGTTTTACGTGCTCCATTGCGTGGGCATTCCCCTGGTGGCGGCGGTGCTGATGGCGGTCCACTTCTGGCGAGTCCGCAAGGACGGAGGCATCTCCGGCCCCCTCTAATCCGGGCCCACGGGAGGGAAGCGCGCCATGCAGGGGTTCAAAGCGGCGGTGGATGGGATCTGCAACCCGCCGATTCTCTTTTCGCTGATTTTCGCCCTTTTCTTCGTGGCCTTCCTTTGGAAGAGGGTTCACTGGATCTGGACCCCGAAGGCCTGCATCCTCCTCCTGACGGCGGGGCTGGCCTTCGTGGGTTTCGGTCTCACCGATCCCAATTTCCACGCCATCCTCACCAAGCCCGATAACGTACCCATCGTGGGGATGCTGTTTCTGGTGGGCTTCTTCTCCTGGCTCTCCATGTACCTGGGCCTCAAGAATGACCGGCGGACCGCCGCCAACCTGCCGCCCGTGGAGAAACTCGAATCGGAGATCAAGATCCTGGTGTGGCCCGACCTGGTCTACACCGAGATGCTCTGCATGATCCTCTGGTCGGTGCTGCTCATCGTCTGGTCCATCTATCTCAAGGCTCCCATCGAGGAGCCGGCCAATCCGGCCAAGACACCCAATCCCTCCAAGGCGCCCTGGTACTTTCTGGGGCTCCAGGAGATGCTGGTCTACTACGACCCGTGGATTGCCGGTGTGCTCCTCCCGGGCCTCATCATCGTCGGACTCATGGCACTCCCCTACATCGACCCCAACAAGAAAGGAAACGGCTATTTCACCTTCGCCGAGCGGAAGTGGGAAATCCTCACCTTCCAGTTCGGCTTCCTGGTGCTGTGGGTGATGATGATCATCACCGGCACCTTCTTCCGCGGCCCCAACCAGAACTTCTTCGGCCCCTTCGAGCATTGGGACGTTCACAAGCTCGTGCCCCTGAGCAACATCAACCTCTCGGAGGTGATCTGGGTAAGAGTCTTCAATGTCGGCCTTCCCCAGAACTGGCTCGTCCGGGAGAGCTTCGGCATCACGCTGGTCCTGGCCTATTTCCTGCTGGTTCCCATGGTTCTCGGCCGCACGCTCTTCAAATCCTTTTTCGAGAAGATGGGCATGGTGCGCTACCAGATCCTGGTGTTTTTGCTCCTGTGCATGGTGAGCCTCCCCATCAAAATGTACCTGCGCTGGCTCTTCAACATGCATTACGTGGTGGCGATCCCCGAGTACTTCTTCAACATCTGATTCCGGAGCCGTCGGCGTGCCCGCCAAGAACGAGGAATACGCGCGAAGTCTCCCCCTGCTCAACAAGGTGTTCGCCTGGTCCAGTCTCGGCCTGCTCGCCGGCACCGTCTGGATGGTCTGGGACGACTACTACCGCCCTTGGAAGCGGGTCCAACGTGAATTCCATGCCCTCACCGCGAAGAAGACCGAGACAGCCATCCAGCAGGCGGAGCAGGCGGTGGATCAGAATGCGCTGAAGCAGATCCAGGAGGACCTCAAGGCGGCCCAGGCCCAGGCGGACCAGAGGAAGCGCGAGCACGACGCCCTGCGGGAGAAGCTGGACCGCGCCGACGTACTGGTGTTCACGACGGACACCCATTACAAGAACACCAAGTCGATCTACGACGCGACCCGCTTCGAATACGAGGAGCTCTCCCACCAGAATTCTGCCCGGGCGGCGGAGCAGCAGGAAAAGCTCAGGAAGGTCGAGTCGCTGCTCGCGGAGTACAAGCTGGCCAACGAGAAAGCCCTCGCCACCCAGGCCGAGCTGAAAAAGCAGGAAGAAGCCATCCTCGGGGCGGAGAAGGTGCTGGAGAAGAAGCGGGCGGATCTCTTTGCGGGGGTGGAGCGCCTCCAGAAAAAGCTGGCCGCCGTGGAGCCCCAGGGCTTTCTCATGAAGTCGTTCGAGGTGATGCGCAATGCCCCCCTCGTGGACTTCATGGCGCCGAGTCTGAAAATCCAGCAGGTCGTGCCGAACGGCCAGAACAAGGACATCAATTTCCTCACCATCCCGAGGGTGGACCGCTGTCAAACCTGCCATCTGGGCACCGATCAGACGGGGTACGAGAATGATCCCCAGCCCTTCACCACCCATCCCCGCCAGGAGCTTTTCCTCGCCGGTAAATCGCCGCATCCGGTGGACAAGATGGGGTGCACCATCTGCCATCGAGGCCTGGACCGAGCCACCGATTTCTTCGACGCAGCCCACTGGCCCGACTCCTCCGAGCAGCAGGCGAAGTGGACGAAGACTTACGACTGGGCTCCGAAAGCGCATGAGTCGAGCCCGATGCTTCCCAAGCGATTCGTCGAAGCCTCTTGCCTGGCGTGCCACAGCGGGGTGGTCCACATCTCAGGAGCCGCCAAGTGGAACAAGGGAAGGGACCTTGTCGAGCGGGTAGGCTGCTATGGCTGCCATAAGATGAGGGGGTTCGAGGGGCTGAGGAAGGCAGGGCCGCCGCTCACGCGGCTCATCTGGAAGACCAGTCCCGATTGGGCCGCCAAGTGGGTCGAGAATCCCGTCGCCTTCCGGCCCGCCACCTGGATGCCGCGCTTCTTCGGGCTGGCCAACAACTCTTCCCCCGAGGAAGTGGCCCGCACCCGCGAGGAGATCCGGGGCATCGTGGCTTATCTTTTCGAGAAGCCTGAGCCGGGCGGCTTCCCGAGGCTCCCGGGAAAAGGGGACCCGGGAAAGGGGGAGAAGCTGATCACCTCGGTGGGATGCCTGGGGTGCCACGCCATTGCACGCTTGGAGAAGACCCCCCCCACGCTGCGCCGTCGTTTCGGTCCGAATCTGGACGGCATCGGCAGCAAGGCGAAGCCCGAGTGGATCTACGCCTGGGTGAAGGAGCCCAAGAACTATTTCCCCGAGACCCGCATGCCGAACCTCCGCCTCACGGACCAGGAGGCACTGGATATCACCGCCTACCTGACGACCCTGAAGGCGCCCGAAGGGTGGGAGCCGGGCGAAGCCGCGCCGAATCCGCCGCTCCTCGACCGTCTCGTGGAACAACAGCTGCGGGCCCGGATGACCGCCGAGGAAGTGCAGGCGAAGATGGCCTCCTTCTCGGAGCATGACAAGGAAGTGTACCTGGGCCAGCGGATGATCACGCGCTACGGCTGCTTCGGCTGCCACTTAATCCGGGGCTTCGAGACCACCCCGCCCATCGGCACCGAGCTGAGCGAGGAAGGGAGCAAGGAGGTCGACCGGTTCGACTTCGGCTACGTGAAGATTCCGGAAACGCGGCACGACTGGATCACCCAGAAGCTGGAAAATCCCAGGATTTTCGACCAGGGGAAGGTCAAGACCTCCGACGAAAAGCTGAAGATGCCTCTCTTCAATTTCACGCCGGAAGAGCGGGAGATGGTGGTGACGGTGGTGCTATCCTTTGTGAAGGAAAAACCTCCCCTGAGCAGCACCTACCTGCTGGATGCTCGTCACAAGGCGCTGGAAGCCGGCCGTCGGCTGGTACAAGAGCACAACTGCCAGGGTTGCCACCTGCTCGAGGGGGAGGGACAGGAGATCCGCGCGACGATCGCCCGGAAGATGGTGGAGGAGGAAGGGATCGGGGAGGAAGACGCCGACTCGCGCGCCGTGGCCTTTTCGCCTCCCTTCATTACCGGGGAAGGGGCCCGGGTCCGGTCCGACTGGCTGTTCCATTTCCTGAAGGGGCCTACGCCCATCCGCCCCTGGCTCGCAGCCCGGATGCCCACCTTCGGCTTCACCGACGAGGAAGCCGACACCTTGCTGCGCTACTTCACCGCCCTCTCCGAGTCGCCCTTTCCGTTCGAGACTCCGCCGCCCCAGCCCTTCCCACCCGGGGAGATGGCCGCGGCGAAGACCTTGACCTCCAAGGACTACTTCAACTGCTTCTCCTGCCACCAGCAGGGGGCGAAGAAGCCGGAAGGCGATCCGTCCGGCTGGGCGCCCGATCTGGCCCTCGCCAACAGTCGCCTGAGGCCCGACTGGATCGTCGACTGGATCAAGGACCCGCAGAAGCTCTATCCGGGGACGAAGATGCCCACCTTCTTCGATCCGGCGAGCTTCGACACCTCGGGGCCCGACGATGTTCTGGGAGGCGATGAAAACCTGCAGATCAAGGCCCTCCGGGATTACCTCCTGACCCTGGGGAGCGCGCGTATGGGATCCTGAAGGGATGCGGCGTTCGGTGGCTTGCCCGGGGGTGCGTCGGCTATAATGTCGCGTTTCTCCGGAAGCTCCGGCGCGGATCGCGAGGCCCCGGCGGAGCTCCTTTCCACCCATCAAAAAGGAGCCAGAACGAGATGAAGCGAATCGCGAGCCTGGTGGTCGCAGGATGCGCCTGCGCGGCGCTGGGGATGGTCCCGGCCCGAGCGGGCAGCATCGTGGGCAAGGTGACCTACGCCGGTCCGGCACCCGCGCCCAAGACCATCACCGTGACCAAGGACAAGGACGTTTGCTCCCGCGAGCCGCACCCGGATGAGACCCTCGTGGTGGCTGCAGACAAGGGTCTGGCCAACGTGGTCGTGTACATCAAGGACGCGCCCGCGGCGCCCAAGATGGCCATCCCGGCGAAGAACCCCGAGCTGGACCAGCGCTCCTGCAAGTTCCATCCCCATGTCCAGATCATCCCCGCGGGTTCCACCATGGACGTGCTGAACAACGACGGAATCCTGCACAACATCCACACCTATCCCAAAAACAACACTCCGGTGAACCAGGCCCAGCCGAAGTTCAAAACCCGGATGTCGTTGAAATTCGACAAACCCGACACGGTGAAGCTCACCTGCGACGTTCACACTTGGATGAACGGCTGGCTCATCGTGGCTCCCCATGCGTGGTACACGGTCAGCGGTCCCGACGGGACGTTCAAGCTCGACAACGTGGCTCCGGGTACCTACACCCTCAGCTACTGGCAGGAAACCCTAGGCAGCCAGACTGCCCAGGTGACGGTGCCGGCCACGGGCGAAGCCAAGGCCGACTTCGCCTACCCGGCGAAAAAGTAGCTCGCGTTTCCAGCGCCTCCAAGGGCCGGGCAATCGCCCGGCCCTGTTCATTTTGATCGCTTCCCGGGCGAGCGGCAGCCCTGCGTCGGGCCGGTTCTTTGGGTTATAGTGGCCGCCTCGCGGAGCGCCTGGATGCGGAGGGCCCATGCGTATCATGACGGCGCATCGCATTCTCATCGGTACGGCCATCGTCTTTTTCGTCCTCTATGCCGTGTGGGAAGCGACGGGAGTGCGCACCGGACGCGGGAGCTTTCTCCGGGCGGCGCTGTCGGGGGCAGGCGCGGTGGGGCTCGGACTCTATTTCACGACGCTCCCGAAATCTCCGAAGTGAACCGTCGAGAGTCCGCGCGCCGAACGGCGCGCCAGGAGGGAACATGGGCAGGCTCCCGAGGTTGGAGCGCGACCAGGTGGGACCGGAAGCTCGGGCCATTTACGACACGTACCTGAAGGAGCGGGGCAATGTCCCCAACGCCTTCAAGATCTTTGCGCACCTCCCCAGCTATCTCACCACCATGATCGACCACTACCGGACGGTGATGTTCACCGGAAGCGTGCCGTTCCAGCGCAAGGAGCTGCTGTTCCTGCACGTGTCGCGGCTGAACGCCTGCCGGTATTGAGTGGCTGGACACACTGCCTTGGCAAGGCAGATCGGGTTCACGGAGCAAGAGATCGCGGCCCTAGACCGGGTCGCTGAGTCAGTGGCGTTCGACGCTGCCCTCCGGACGGCCCTGCTCTATGCAGAGGCGATGACCCGCGACGCGCACGGTGTCGATGAAAAGCTGTTCGCCGAAATGAAGAGGCACTATTCCGACTCCGAAATCGTCGAGATATCGTGTGTGGTGGGGCTGGCCAACTACTGGAACCGGTTCACCACGGCGCTGCGGGTGGATCTCTCGGGCAGCAACGAGCCTTACGATTCGCCGAAAACGGACACGTAGCCACGGCCCTCTCCGGGGCACGGCTCTCTCGGGGCTGAGGAAAGGTGGGCGGGGATGTCGAAGATCACACGGATGGGCGTGGCGGGAGGCCTCCTGGTTCTGGCCTTCCAGAAAGGCGCGCCGGCGCGGGGAAACGCGCTTCCCAGTCTCACCGGCGACTGGGACACCAACCACGGCGTAGTCTACCTCGACCAGGCGGGAGACCAGGTCTCGGCCGAATATGATTACCAGGGAAGGCGCGACAATCGCCTCCAGGGAGTCCTGAAGGGAGACACGCTGGAGGTGACCTTCGTGCAGCCCTCCTTCCCACCCCCGCTGGACCGCGGACGTGCGGCTCTCAGGCTCCGCGCCAACGGCACGCGCTGGGCGGGCCCCTGGTTCGACGCCACCGGGGCGCAGCAGGGAATCTGGGAAGGAATCAAGATCGGCGCGACCCCCGAGCAGCCGGACCGGGAATTCGCGCCCCTGGTGCCCTCCCCGGTTCCCTATCCCGATTTCACCCGGCCAACCGCCGACGGCAAGGGCCAGATTCGGCTTTCCCAGTTCGTCCAGGGGAAGCGCCTAGTGCTGGTCTCCACCTTCGCCGGCTGGTGCAAGAACTGCAACTGGGAGGCCCCCGTCCTGGTGCGGCTCCATAGGAAGTATCACTCCCGCGGCTTCGACATCCTGCAAGTGAGCGAATACACCGACCCCTCGGACGTAGCCAAGTTTCTGCAGCGCCACCGCCCCCCTTATCCGGTGGTCCAAGGCTCCACCGCCACCGACGACGCCACCCGGGAAGGCACCGATCACTACCGCTTTCGAAAGCAGATCGGAGACAAGCGGAAGTGGGGCACGCCTTTCAACGTCTTCATCCTCGACGGGGACCTCGCTCATCCGTGGGTCGTCCCCGGCGAGCTGGTGGAAGACGAGGTGGACACCTTCATCGCTCGCAAGCTTGCGGATCGCTGATCGAAGAATCTATCGGATCTCTTCCTTGCGGGGCCGTTCTTGCGGTGCGGGTTCGGGGACGCTCAGGAGAAGCCGGAGCTGGTGTTCCAGCGCCGGGGCGCGGGCCTGGAGCTGGCGGACGAGGATGACCCCCTTCGGATCGAGCAGGAAAGCGGCGTCGGGCATCGCGCCGTACGATCGGTGCACCTCATCGTCCCACCCGTCCACGAGAATCTTTAGATTGATCTTCAAGTCCTTGCGGATCTGCCGCGCCAGCTGGGTCCGATCGCGATAGCTCTTCGGGGCCTTTTCGCGCAGCGTGGCAGGATGGGCTTCGCGCGTGTAGATCAGCAGGACCTTCACCTCCATCCTTTCGCTTTTCCGGAAGTTGGCCGAAGAGGCGGAGCCGAAGGCGAGCACCAGGTAGCCGCGCCCCAGGTATTCTCCCAGCGCCAGCGGCTTTCCGTCCGTGTCCTGCAGCGCGAAGTCGGGGGCCGTCTCGCCCACCGCGGGGTGCTCCGGGAATTTCTCGGGGACGCCGGGGGCGGCGTGGAAGTGGGAGGTATTCTCCCCGGCAGCGCGGGGCGATCCGGCGGCCAGGAGAACCAGAATGCAGAGAGTCGAGAGGAGGCGTCGGGCGGGCATGGGAAATCCCCCGCGTCGGCAATCTCAGCCCCGTAGGACGTTTTTCACCAGGAACAGCGCGTTGGCGGGGCGCTCGGCCAGACGGCGCATGAAGTAAGGGTACCACTGGCTTCCGTAGGATACATAGATGCGCACCCGATAGCCTTCCCTTGCAAGGGAACGCTGCAGATCCCGCCGGATGCCGTAGAGCATCTGGAACTCGAAATCCTGCATCCCCAGCTCGCCGCGGGCAACCTTCCCCATCACGTGCCGGATCATCGCCTCGTCGTGGGTCGCGATAGCCGTCCTCACTCCCTTCGCCCGCGCCTCCGGCGACAGCAGCAGGTCCGCCAGGCGGCGGTAATTGGCATCCACGTCCGCTTTGGATGGAAAAGCCACCTCCGGCGGTTCCTTGTAGGCGCCCTTGCAAAGCCTGATCGAGGCTCCGATGGGAAGGAGGCGCTCGACGAGATCCTTCTCGGTGCGCCGCAGATAGGCCTGGACCACCACCCCCACATTGGGGTAGCGGCGCCGGACCTCGTCGTACATCTGCAACGTCACCTCGGTGACGTCGGAGCCTTCCATGTCGATGCGCACGAAGTTGCCGGAACCCGCGGCACGCTGCAGCACCGTCTCGAGATTCTTCCGGCACAGCTCGCGTCCCACCCGAACTCCCAACTGGGTCAGCTTCAGGGACAGATTGGAATCGACCCCGGTGGAGTGGATGCCATCCAGGATGGCAGCGACCTCCCGCGTGGAGGCTTCGGCGTCCGAGGGGCTGGTGACATCCTCCCCCAGAAGATCCAAGGTGGCCAAAAGCCCTTCCTGGTTGAGCCCCTTGACCGCGGTGAGGGCCTCCTCCAGGGTTTCCCCCACCACGAAGCGACGTGCGGCCCGGCGGGAGAACGGAACTCCCATGATCATGCGCTGGGCCCGCGGCGATCGGGAGAGATAGAGAAAGAAAGCCTTCGTCATGATTGGATCCGGCTGGTCCGGGAGTGCAAGGCCGCCGGAGACTAGCACACCGCCCGCACCGGATCAACGGCGCCTGGAGCCCGCTCCGGGACCCGCTCAGCCGGTCGACGTCCTGCCCGGGCTCCCGAAGATTCTGGTGTGCTACCATGTCGAGCGCCCAGGAGAAACTTTCGCTTGATCCCCAGGATCTCACCCCACCGCGCCCTGCTTCTCTTCGCCCGCCTTCCTGAGCTGGGTCGGGTCAAGACCCGCCTCTTGCCGAGCTTCACCCCGGAGGAGGCGCTGGCGCTGCACCGGGCGCTGTTGACCGACAGCCTGGATCTCATGCAGAGGGCGGCCGAGGCGAGCCAAGCCTCCTCATGGCTCTACCTGAGCGCAGCGGGAGAGT
>QHVQ01000172.1 GCA_003222305.1 Acidobacteriota bacterium
TCCTGCAGGTGGGCGTGGTGGGATACGGCTGGCTGTCGGCCGCGCAATCCGTCGGCGCGGTGGTGGCCGCATTGATCATTTCCCAGGTGCATGCGCTGCGCCGGCAGGGACCCCTCTTCCTGGGGGCGGTGCTCGTATTCGGAGCGGGGACGATTTTCTTCGGGTTGGCGCGCTCCTTTCTCCTGGCGTGGGTCCTGCTGGCCGTCACCGGTGCGGCGGATGCCGTGAGCACCATCATCCGCAACACCATCCGGCAGCTGCAGACACCGGACCATCTCCGAGGGCGGATGACGAGCGTCAATCAGATCTTTTTCCAGGGTGGACCGCAATTGGGGGAGATTGAGGCCGGAGCGGTGGCTCAGGTCCTGGGCGCGCCCTTCGCGATCATCACGGGCGGGATTGGATGCATCGTGGGTTTGGGGCTGATCGTGGCGAAGTGGCCGCAGCTGATGTCATACGACGAACATCAACCCGGGCTGGTAGGAGCTGCGGCCCTTCCTGGCCCAGAGGGCTCCGCGGCCGGCTCCTCTTGATCCGTTGGATCGGCGAAGGGTCAGTGTCGTGGCGGTCCGGCGCTCTTGGGCCTGATCTCGTCGACGATCCGGGTCGCGCGGTAGACCTTGTCGAGCGCCTCGAGCAGGGCGGCGCTGTGCACGGCCACCGCGCGGTTGACCGAACTATCGAAGCTGTAGTCGCCGCCCAGCGAGTAGATGTTCCCATCGAAGATGAGCCCGCTGACGCGTCCCTCCCGATCCACCACGGGAGAGCCGGAGTTGCCGCCGATGATGTCATTGGTGGTGGAGAAGTTCATCGGCGTGCTCAGGTCGAGCGAGGCGCGGGCCTTCAGCCAGCTCGCGGGCAGCGCGAAAGGGTCCTGGCCCGTCGCGCGGTCGAACAGCCCGGCCATGCGCGTGAGGGGCGTCACGGCGATCCCGTCGGCGCTGAACCCCTTCACCTGGCCGTAGGAGAGCCGCGGGGTGAAGGTGGCGTCCGGATAGGTGCGGGTGCCGTGGATCTCGAAGTTCGCCCGCCCGATCAGCTCGCCGTTCTTCTTCAACACCGATTCGATCTCATCCTCGTACTGCTTGCGTATGGCCCGAGCGTCCGGGTCGACCAGTCGCGCCAGTTTGATCATCGCATCGTCGGAGGCGTCCACCGCGGCCTTGCCTCCTTCGAACAGTCGCTTGCGGTTGGCGAGGTCCTTGAGCTGGCTGCCGCTCACAGCCGCCATGGCTAGCTCCCGCGGGGCGCTCTTGCCGAACACCTTCTTGATCAGCGGATCGTCCGGCCCGAGGTCCTGGCGCAGCTTCGACAGGGAAAAGGTCAGCGTCTGGATCTCGAGCTCGTCGTAGATGGGGGCGCTGGAGAAAAGCCTCTGCTTCAACGCCGGCAGTTTCGAGTCGGCGTACTCGCGCAGACGCTGCTCGTTCGGCTTGGCCAGCTCGTCGGCGGCGCGCACCAGCGTTCTGGCATGGCCGAACAGGGTCGACGAGAATCCCTCCGCGCCCGCGGAGCCCGAGCCCTCCAGCATCGCGTAGCGTTTCTGTATCTTCCGCTCCGCCTCCTTGGCGGCGGCAATGGCATCCCAGGCGCCACCGTAGGTCGCGTGTTTGGCCGGGTCGACATCGATTTGGGCACGGAAGGCCTGCTCCGCAGTGACCTTGGCCGCGAAGAAGCTCTTGTCGAGCAGCGCCTCGTATCGCCCCTTCAGACCCTTGTAGGAGTTCTCCACGGACAAGAGTCGGGTGGTGGAGATGCGGTTCTGCTCGGGGCCGCGCTCGCCGAACTCGGTGAGCATGCCGCGCTCCTCGGCGAGCCGCATCAGCCGCCGCGGCAGCGCCACGTCGCGCTCATACTCCAGCTCCGCCACCGTGAAGAGTCGCGAGGTCGTGCCGGGGTTGCCCGGCACGAAGGCGAGGTCGCCGTCTTTCGGGCCGGTGGGGGACCATTTCAGCCAATGATCCGCCTTCATCGGCTGGCCGTTGTCGTAGATCCCGAAGGGTTGTTTCCGCAGTGCTGCGAGAGTGAACGGAAGGAGAGCGATGCTGCCGCTGTTCTGCCGGTCAGGATGGCAGGGCGCATTGCGGAAACAATCTGGAAGGACGAAACCGCTCGCCGATCGGCCCTATGGGAATTGAATCGTCCGAGTAAGGTGGCTGTGTCGGTGGGTTGATGGTCTGCCGGTCCTCAGCCCCCGGAGTGAAGCGGAGGGGTTCAACATGTCGTCGTTGACACGTGAGACGACTGGTTGGTTTTCGCTGCTCCGAGGTGCCCATGGAATGCCTCTGCGGTGAGGTGACGACGGATCGCCCCCTGCCTCGCAGGGAGGCCAAGTGCTCCGTGGCGATGAGGTCACCGCGGGCCGAGTCACGAGCTATCCAGCTGAAGCTTCGAACGGAAATCCGCGATGGGTTCCCCTGCGGCGAACACGAGGATGCAAGCCATCCGTCCGCGTCGGCACTGGGGGCACTGCAGGGGCTCGGTGCCGTCTGTCCTATCAAGTGGAGAGGGGGACGGGGCGGCCGCGAGGAGCTGACGACAGCGGTCGAGCTTGGCGTGCCGACAGCGATTGGCCAGGAAACCGTAATGACGGATGCGCATGAACCCCTTCGGAAGGAGATGAAGCAGAAACCTGCGCAAGAACTCGGTGGCGTCGAGCGTCATCGTCCGCTTCTGTCCGTCAAGACGATAGTCCTTCCAGGTGAACGTGACCGAGTCGGCGGTCATGGAGACGAGCCGGTGGTTGGAGATCGCCACGCGGTGCGTGTAACGAGCCAGATAGTCGAGGACCTGAGCTGGCCCGCCGAAGGGGGACTTGGCGTAAACGACCCACTCCCGCTGGAACACTGGCTTCAGGTAGGAGCGGAAGGTCGAGGCGATGCGCAACGGCATCAGCCGGCCATGGAAGACCATCTTCCCCCGGCGAAAGGCCTTCTTAAGATGATGCAGGAACTTGCCGCGGAAGAGTCGGCTGAGAACGCGAACGGGGAGGAAGAATCCAGGGCGGCACGAAACCCAGGTAGAACCGTCTGGGGCGAGACCCCCGCCGGCGATCACACAGTGGATGTGGGGATGATGCTCGAGTGTCTGGCCCCAGGTGTGCAGCACGGAAAGGAACCCGAGCTCCGCACCCAAATGCTTGGGGTCCACTCCGATCTCACGGAGAGCCTCGGCGGAGGCGCGGAACAGGATGGCATAGAGGAGCTTCTTGTTCTGCAACGCGAGAGCCGCGATCTCCTGAGGGACGGTGAACACGACATGGAAGTACTCGACGGGGAGGACTTCCTGCTGCCGGTCGGCGAGCCATTCGGCGCGGGCCAGCTCCTGGCACTTGGGACAGTGGCGGTTCCGGCAGGAGTTGTAGGCGATC
>QHVQ01000174.1:0-3257 GCA_003222305.1 Acidobacteriota bacterium
ATGGGTGGGAAGGCTGGACTCTGCTGCACGAAGGGGAGCCGGCAGCCTGGACTTTTTACCCACAGCAATATCCACCAGGGCACGTGACGCCTTTCCGCTGGTACGGAGATTCCTACTACCTGGCCCGGCCCTATTTCGATCATCCTCCCGGATTCTCGCTGCTGGTGGGGGCTACCTGTACGCTGTTGGGGGCGAACCAGATGCTGGAGTGCACCCTGTGGCGGATGCGAGTCGTGCCGATCTTCTTCAGCCTCTTCACGGTTTTTTTGGTGGCGCGGGCTGGGTGGTTTTTCTTTCCCGAGCGCCTGGCGGGCACCCTTGCGGCCCTGCTCTACGCCACGCTTCCGGCCATCGTTCTTGGGAATCGGCTGGTGAAAGCCGAGAATCTCCTGGCCCCCCTGCTGCTGGCCCAGACCCTTTGGCTGGAGCACTACCTCCACAAGGGAGGCAAAAACCACATTTTGAAGATCGCTGCGGCCGGGGCGGCGTCCGTCTGGGCCAAGGCCACAGGGATTGCGGCGCCCCTGGCGGCACTTCTGATCCTTGGCAAGGCACGAAAAGGGAAGGCCCAGGCCGTCGTGGCGGGGGTTGCCATGGGAGCGGTGGCGCTCTACCTTGTTTATGGAGCCTGGTTTGGGTGGGACCTCTTCTCCCGCATCCTGGGGCTACAAGCTTCAAAGAGAGTGGCCCTCCGCTCGCTGTTCGATCTCACCGGCATCTCACGAGTGGTAGAGCTCCAGTTAGGAGGGGGATGGTACCTCTGGCTCGGGATGGCAGCCGCTTGGATGGCCCTTGGAAGATTCCGCAGCCTGTTGGCACCCGCAGCAGTTTACCTGGCGGTCATGGCACTCACCGTCGACGTGCGGGCTGTGTTTGGCTGGTACCGAATCCCCCTCTATCCTTTCCTCTGTCTAGCGGGCGGACTGTTTCTGGCCGACTGGTGGAAGGAGAAGGACCTGGCGCGGGGCTTTCTCTTTGGAGTCACCGCCCTGGCCACCACCCTGACTTACTCCCTGCCGCCCCCGCTGGAGCCGTCGCGCCTCAGCGTGTTCTTTCTCCTTGGAGTGGTTGTCCTGGGGCCCCTCTGGGTACTGTTCCGGCCCTCGCCTCTGGCCACGCGTGTGCGCGATGCGGGGATCGTGGCCGCACTGGTGATTTTCTTTGCGGGAAACCTTCTCATGGTAGTGAGGCAGGTTCCTATTTATCTGCAGGAGGGGATACGCGGCAAATCACCTGCCGTGGCCTCGACGACGCCTTCCCCCTGACTGCCATTCCAAGGGTTCGATCCTAGGTCCCGGGAGATGCCCATCCGCCGGCGCAAGGTGTCGGCGCGCGAGTCGAAGGCTGCGGCGCCTGCGGCAGACTGGGTGAAGTGGCAGGAAAAGTTGCTGTGGAGGCACCCGAGAACCGTCTTTCCCGTGAAGCCGGCCGGTTACTCACCCCGGTCAGCGTTCGACGAGGCGTCTAGCCTGACGAAGCACAAAGTTCACCGTTGACGCGGTAGGGGCCTCGCAGTAGAGGCGGAGGACCGGCTCCGTCCCCGACTGGCGAAAGAGGACCCAGCCGTCCTCGCCGAACACCAGCTTGATCCCGTCCAGGCGGTTCACCTCGGTGACGCGCATTCCTCCGATCCGCTTTGGAGGTGAGGAAGCTAGGGCGAGGATTTTCCGCTTTCCCTCCTCCGGCCTGCTCGCCACGTCGATCCGCTCGTAGACGTATCGTCCGTAGTTCTTCTCCATCCGGGCCACCAATGAAGAGAGGGGTAGATCCGAGAGGACCATGGCCTCAAGGATGAGGAGCGCCGAGAGAATTCCGTCCCGCTCGGGGATGTAGCCCCGAAACCCGAAGCCTCCGCTCTCTTCTCCCCCCAGCAGAATCTCCTTCCGCCGCAGAAGGTTTGCCACATGCTTGAAACCAACGGGCAGGTCATAGAACGGAAGCCCGTGCCGGCGGGCGATCCTTTCCATGCGCAGTGACCCTGCGAAAGTTCTGGCAAGGCCTCCCCGTTCTCCCCGCACCTCGATGAGGTGCTGAGCCAGGACCGGGAGCAGCGTCAGGGGAGAAAGGAATCTGCCCTGGCTATCGCAAGCAGCCATTCGGTCCCCGTCCCCATCGGTGGCGAACCCCACCGCTCCACCCGTGCGGCGAGTCTCCCGCATGAGGGTTGAAAGGTTCCGGGCCGTGGGCTCCGGGTTCACGCCGCCGAAGAGGGGATCGGGCAGGGCGTGCAGAGTGACGACCTTCGAAGCGCCTCCGAGAAGAGCCTGCTCCAGCAAAACTCCCCCCATGCCGTGCATGGCGTCGTGCAGAATCTTCAGCCGCGCAGCGCGGATCTCCTTCAAGGACACCCGCTCCTTGATGGCCTTCAGGTAGGAGGGTAGAAAGGAGGGATGCGTGGCCAAATCTTCATGGGCGGGTCCCGGATCGACGACGGGAATCAGGCGCGATATCCTTTCGGTTTCCACGGAGTCCAGAGTGCCCCCATCGGAGCTTTTGAGCTTCAGGCCGTTGTACTCGGGGGGATTGTGGCTGGCAGTAATCATGATTCCCACCGATGCGCCCGCGGTGGACACCCTCCAGGAAAGGGCAGGGGTGGGGAGGGGAGAGGGGCTCACCACCGGCACGAATCGCTCACAAGCCAGGCGCAGAGCGACTTCTCGCGCGAACCGCTCGGACAGGAAGCGTCCGTCGAAGCCGATGACTACCGGGGAGGACTCCCGCCCGATCTGGTGGAGGTACGAAGCGACGCCGGCAGCGCATCTCCGGACGCCGGCGAGGGTGAATTCTTCTCCGATTCGCCCTCGCCATCCGTCGGTGCCAAACCGGATGACAGGAGCTTCAACAGGGAGACGGGTGGGAGCACCGTGACGAACGGGTTTATCCATTGACCCTCGGATCGACGTTATGCTATTTTCCAAGTTGTCAGACCTTTAGAGCGGATCACGCTGAGATTCGCAGCGCATTCTACTCCGAGGATCCTATCCCTTCAACAGGTTTTGCGATCAACCTGCCCACCTGGCTCACCGTCACGCGGATCTTCCTGGTTCCGGTGGTGATGGTGGTGATTCTCACCAAGAATGAGCGCGTCGGGGTGGCGGTTTTTCTGGCCGCCTGCCTCACCGATTTCCTGGACGGGTATCTGGCAAGGAAGCGAAACGAAGAAACGACCCTTGGGAAACTGCTCGATCCCATCGCCGATAAATTGCTCATGTCCGCAGCGTTCATCTCCCTGGTAGAAGTGGGGGTAGCGCCAGCCT
>QHVQ01000174.1:3457-6121 GCA_003222305.1 Acidobacteriota bacterium
CTCGGCGGCCGATTACTTCCGGCGGTTTTCCCGGCAGCTGGGTGTACTGTCGGGCTCGCCGCCCCGGTGACTCATGACCGATTCACCGCCGCGTGGCCTCGGCCGTCACCTCCGGCAGAAGTTCCTGACCGGACTCGTGGTGCTGCTCCCCTTGTTCATCACGCTCTGGCTACTGAGCGCTCTCTTCCACGTCGTGAATGGCAGCATCACCCCGTGGGTCCAAAAGGCTTTGCTCCTCGCGCGAGTGGAAGTCTTTTCGCGTCCGGCATTCTCGCAATTCCTGATCCCCCTCATCGGCCTCTTGATCACCGCCGGGCTCATTTACGGAGTGGGTCTTCTCAGCACCAACTTGTTCGGAGTCCGGATCCTCGTGGCTTTCGAACGTCTCATGCTGAAGATTCCAGGAGTTCGGGCGATCTACGGAGGAAGCAAGCAGCTGATGGAGGCGCTCTCTCCCCGGGATAAGCGATCCTTCGCGAAAGTGGTCCTGGTGGAGTATCCGAGAATGGGGTGCTATACGCTCGGCTTCGTCACCCGGGAGGTCATCCCCGATCTGATACCCGGCAGGACACCGACCATGGCGTCGGTTTTTCTGCCCACCACTCCTAATCCCACCTCCGGCTGGATCGTTTTCGTTGAACAACGGGAGCTGATTTCGCTCCCGTTGACGGTGGAGGAGGGGGTAAAGCTGGTGGTGTCGGGTGGCATCGTGGTTCCAGAGCGCTGGGAGGCAGAGAAGAGCCCTTCGCTTGCATCTTCGTCTCCAGCTTCCCGCTGAGGATCGCGTGTTTTACCTCTACGTGAAGTGGTTCTTCGCGCCCTTGGTTCGGATC
Source organism: Acidobacteriota bacterium (assembly GCA_003222305.1). Taxonomy (GTDB): domain Bacteria; phylum Acidobacteriota; class Polarisedimenticolia; order Gp22-AA2; family AA152; genus AA152. The sequence continues at coordinate 4,291 of QHVQ01000174.1, forward strand.
TATCTCCGGCTCAAAGTACGGGGGCACGAAAGAGTCCCCCGAAGGGGGCCCGTCATCATGGTGGCGAATCATGCTTCCTTCTTGGATCCCGTCGTCTTGGGCTCCGCCTGTTCGAGACCGATTCACTTCATGGTTCTCCAGTCAATGTACGACTGGTGGTGGCTCCGCTGGTTTTATTGGGGGATGCAGACCATCCCTGTTCGCACGGAGGAGAGTGACCCCCGGGCAATCAAACAGGCCCTGAGTCGGCTCAAGAACGGAGAGGTGGTAGGACTCTTTCCTGAAGGGGGGCGCAGCACCGATGGGAAGCTGATGCAGGGGAAAGAGGGCGCAGCACTCCTGGCCGCCGTCTCCGGGGCACCTGTGATTCCGTGCTTCATCCACGGGGCCTTCGAGTCCTTTCCTCCCGGAGCGGGTTTTCCCCGGCCGTCCGAAATAACCATTCGGTTTGGCGAGCCCCTTCAATTTCCACGTGAGAAGCGAGCGCGGCGCGATCGGAAGGAGATGGAACGGTTCTCCGTCAGACTCCTTGGTGCCATCGCCCGCCTGCAAGAGGAAGAAACCCATGAAAGTCTGCCTGGTGGCCGTGGGGAGCGAGCTGCTTCGCCCCGGGTTTCGGGAAAGCCATAGCAACTGGCTTGCCGAGAAGTTGGAATCAGCGGGCTTCGAGGTCGTATCGCTCCAGGTGGTACCGGACGATCCGGAGGCCATCGCGTCGTCGCTGATTCAGGCTCGCTCCTCCGGGGGACTCGTCTTGGTGACCGGAGGCATCGGGCCGACCCGGGACGACAGGACCCGGCAGGCTCTAGCGGCCGTGCTCGGCCGGCCCCTTCGCCGGGACCCGCGCGCTGAATCCCAAGTGCGGGAGTGGTGCCGCCGGCACCGGCTTCCTTGTACCCTTGCCCAGCGACAGCAGGCGCTGGTTCCCGAGGGTGCGTTCTCCTTGCGGAACCGCGCAGGGAGCGCACCGGGCATTCTCGTGACCCGTGGGAACGGGGCCCTGGTCGCCCTCCCAGGAGTTTTTTCCGAGATGAGCTCCATGTTCCAGGCGCTGATTCCGAAGCTGAGGCATCTGGCGCGTTCTCAACCCGTCACGGCTACCCTGCGAAGTGCCGGCGTTGGAGAATCTCGTATCGATCGCCGAATACGTGGGGTCCATGCGCGGTTCCCTCGAGTGGAAGTGACTACGCTCGCTTTGCCCGGCGAGGTCACCATTCAGCTCCGGTCACGCGGCCCGGGGGCACCAGGGGAGGTGGAGAGGTGCCGGCGATGGGTTGCCCGGAAATTGAGAAACGACCTGATCTCCGATACGGGCGAAGTCCTAGAAAAGGTCGTGTTCAATCTTCTCAAGCGGCGGGGCTGGCGCCTGGTCGCGGCCGAGTCCTGCACCGCCGGGTTGGTATCCGCGCGGCTGGCGCGCGTGCCGGGTGTCTCGAGTGTCTTTGCGGCGGGAGCCGTGTGCTACAATGACCGCGCCAAGGAACGGATGCTGTCGGTGCCGCGCGACGTTCTGGTGAAGCACGGCGCAGTGAGTCGGCCGGCAGTCTTGGCCATGGCTCGCGGGGCTGCGGAAACATTCGGCGCAGAAGTGGCGGTGGCCGTCACCGGCATCGCGGGTCCCGGGGGCGGCACAGCCGGTACGCCCGTGGGTACGGTGCATTGGGCAGTGGTCCATCCGGAAGGACAGACCGCGCGGATGAGGTGCCTGGCGGGGGATCGGGAGAGGATTCGAGTCCACGCCGCCTGCGCGGCCCTGGACTTGGTTCGAAGAACCCTTCTTGGGGCGCGCGCTGGCGGCGCTCGCCATCGCGCCTAAATGCGCGTTTTCGTC
>QHVQ01000173.1 GCA_003222305.1 Acidobacteriota bacterium
CGCCTAGACTATGCTGGCCGACCGTTCGGCAGCACTCCGGGTGCGTATGTTGGTTACTGGGGGAGCTTTGCAGTTGGCGCCGGAAAGACCGTAGGCTCACTAATCAACTCGTTCTAGCGATTGACTCATCTCGTGTAGATGATTGGAGCGCGACTTTCGGTGATTGCCTGACACGTGCTCGGCCGCTAGATGTGACACTGACAAGATGATCACATTTCGTCGGACGAGTTTCCTATACTCGCAACTTGAGGTGTTGTCAAAGGACGGATGTCTAAGGATGGCTTCTGCGGGGGCTGGTTCGTGGCCCTTGTTGCATGGTCTGTCTTTGTCTTGCTTGATCGAGAATGATGCAAGTGCGACCTTTCGATTGTGCTGTGCTACCTTCAGGCAGAAATCTCAACCCAACCTACGTCTGGTGCCTGTGCAACGATGATGGTTCTATTGGTCATGATTGGCGTAACAATTGTTTCACTTGTGCTGCTTAGATTGTTTCGCGGCGGCCACCCTTTGGGGAAGAACCAGGGGCGAGAAGACTTTGAACATGGAGTTCGTACCCTGTTGTTACTCCTAAAGGATGGTGGATCACTTCAAGTCCAGCAAAGAGGAGCTGAGACGCATCTCCGTTTCGTTCGCATAGGTGGAGCAGATCCACAAGCGACGGTCGTGTTGCGAGTTCCTCGTGCAGAATGGTCATCTGGGAGTGCGCATAAGCTTCATGAGACTCTCGTGGCTAGTGGCTATCAGGCGAGAGTATTAAATGATGAAGGCTCACAGACCCTCCTAGAAGTATGCATTCCGGTAGAGAACATTTGGGACAGGTGGTCCGGACTAAGTTCGGCACGGGCGGCACACCTGCTCTTGGACCAACTTGGCATAAGTGCCAGTGCAAGGTTTGATTTCACTCTTACGGGCCCGCGCAGCACGCGAATGATAAGGCAGAGGAATCAACAGAGTAAGACGGTGTAGTGGACAATGGGAAGGCGGCAGGATACCCGGAACCCGCGATCGAGCCTGGATGCTTCTGCTGGTCGGGTTGAAGTGGGTGTGGTGGTCCAGCGAAATTGAATGCGACATGTTGGCCGGTTCCGCGGCCCGAAACCGCCTGGTTCGTACTTCGGATCTGTTTGGGGTCCAAGTGCACCCATAGGTAACACCTCGCTGAACCCCGTTTCGATTTCGACGGGGGCGGGTTCTGTTCGTCGTCGGGGGGATTTTAGCGCAGGAGGGTGTGGGGCGGGCTGACGGTGCCGGGGGTGGCGAGGGCGGCGCGGGTGGCGGCGAGCAGATAGGCTTTCGGTTCCACGCCGCACAGCTTGGCGGACTCGAGGAGGCTGTAAAACAGCGCCGCGACCTGGGTGCCGCGGCGAGAGCGGGAGCCATAATGGTTCTTCCTTCCCACTACGAGACCCCGCAGCCCCCGCTCGGTCTGGTTATTGTCGAGAGGGATCCGGGGATCTTCCAGGAAGAGCGTGAGTCCCTTCCACATCCCGAGCAGGTAGTCGATGGCCTTGGCCAACCCGCTCTCGGGGAGCACCCGCTGGGCGAGGGTCCAGGCCTGGATCTCTTGGACGATGGGGCGCAAGCGCTGGGCACGAAGCTCAGCCCGGAACTTGAGTGTCTCCTCCGACTCACCGGCCGGGACGAGACGCTCGACTTCGTAGAGCCGGCCGATGAGATCCAGGATCTGCCGGCAGGTCTCCGGAGCGTGGCTCTCCACTTCGAGGAACTTCCGCCGCACGTGCGCCCAGCAGTGGGCCAGCGTGAAGCCCGGACCGTCTCGGGACAACGCGTCGTAGGCCCCGTACCCGTCGGCCATCACGATCCCCCGGTAATCCCCGAGGACCTGGGAGGCCGCCTGCTGGGAACGGCTGTCCAGGATCTTGTGGAAAAGGGCATCCTTCGCCGACACGCTCCACGCCCACCAGCGCTTCGAGCCCTTCTTGTCCATCAGCCGCCAGTAGCTTTCGTCGGCCCCCACGATGGGGGAGGCCAGCACCCGCTCCTGGAGCGCGTGGTACGTGGGCCGGAGCACCCGGGCCAGGGCCTCGATCTGGTCCCACAGGGTCTGGGAGTCCACGTTCAGTCCCTCGCGGCGCATCATCCGGCACTGCCGCTCCAGGGGAAGATGATCGAGGTACTTCCCCACCGCCACCTCCACGGCGAACTCGGGGGAGTAGCGGGAGCCGGGCTGGAGCTTGGGGGGAGCCGGAGCAGTGGCGATGAAGCCGTTACACGAACACCGGTACTTCAGCCTCCGGTGCTTCACCCGGGTGAAGTGGCGTTCGATCACCGTGATCTCTTCCGACTCTTCCGCCTGGTCCCCCATCGCCTTCAGCTCGCCGCCGCAGGCCCCGCAGCGGCGCTGATCGGCGGGCAGCTCGTGGACCTGCTCGACGAGGGGCAGTTCCGGCTGCGCCTTCGGGCCGTGGCCCCGCTGCGGCGCCCGCGGTTCCGGAGCGCCGACAGGCTGCGGCCGCCGCTCCGAGGACTCCGAGAACAGCGCCCGCTCCCGCCGGGCCAGCAGCTCCTTCAACAGCTCCAGCTCCCGCTGGACGGTGGTGGCGTCCTGGCCCTTGAGGCGAGTGATTTCTTCAAGAAGGTGACGGTTCCGGTCGAGAAGCTTCTGGTTCTCCCGATCGAGCAACGTGGCGATCTGGCGGAGGGTCTCAAGGTCCTGAACGTGCTCGATGCGAAGCATGGCCGTAGTAGATCATTTTCGGATCTCGGGGTCAAGCGTTTTCCCGCGCGGCTCGAAAACAAATGGCGCCGGAGAAAGCGGCACGCGCCCGACGAGGTCACTCCCCTCGAGAAAGAGCTGCAGCTCGCCCACGGTCAGACGGAGTTCCCGCTGCGCCGGCTTCTCCCACAGGCAGGCGAAGCATCCCTGCTCCAGCCGTTTCGCGTACACGCACAACCCCGTCCCGTCCCACATCAGCACCTTGGCCCGCTTCCGATTCTTGCTGACGAACAGAAACAGGTCTCCCGACAGGGGGTCCCGCTTCAACGCCTGGGTCACCAGGGCGCTGAGGGTATCGAAGCTCTTCCGCATGTCGGTGGGCGCCGCGTGAGCGTAGACCGAGAGTTGCCGGGTGCTCCCGATCATCGGAGTTCCCGCAGGAGCCGAACCAGTGCCCCGAGATCCAACCCTTCCACCCGGTATCCCTGGGGGGTGACCAGCGTCGGAGAAATCTCCCGGTCGGCGGGTGCTGTGACTGGGCCCCCCGTCACTTCCACGCGTCGCAGCCGGGTCCGCTGCTGGCTCCCCATCCACAGCCGCAACGTCCGCGGACGCAGCCCCAGGACCCGTGCGGTTGCCGCCACCGCCACCCCGCGGGCACTTTCGGACCGGGCCAGGCGCACCGCCCGCCGCCGGACCAGCCCCGCATACCGCGTGGCCCGGCTCCGGCCGCCGCGAAGGCAACGCGCGATCTCTAATCGAAGGCTGGAAAATCGGTCCGCCATCCCGCACCTCCTTTCGGAGGGCAGGATCGCTCAGGTGTAAAGGAGAAATCTAGACGGGGCCGGGCGAGGACTTACACTATTTCTACTACAACTCCTACACAGCGCCCGGAGGCGG
>QHVQ01000008.1:0-8934 GCA_003222305.1 Acidobacteriota bacterium
CGTTGGTCCATTGGTGCCGGCCCGCCAGCGAAAGTTTCAAGCTATCCATTCGCCGGAGGGGGTCGCTTCCGGAGGCCAGCGTCAGCGTGCCTCCGGGGCCTTCCATCGGGCGCCAGATCTGCTCGGCCTCGATAAGAGTCGCCCCACGCACCGCGGCGGCGCGCTGAAGCACCCGCATCACCACGGGTTCCTGGGGCGCCGTCAGGGCCCGGCTTCCGGATTTCAAAATCCCCGCCTTTTCCGAGGCGACATCCTCCAGACTGTCCCCGAGCTGCTTCCGGTGGTCCAGATCGATGGGCGTGAAGAGGCAGCTGATGGCGTCCACTACATTCGTCGCGTCCAGCCGGCCGCCCAGGCCCACCTCCAGCACCGCTACGTCGACGTCCCGATCCCTGAAATGGCGGAAGGCCATGGCGGTCGCGGTCTCGAAGAACGTAAGACGCTCCTGGTCTCCGCCGCGTGCCGCCATTTGCTCGACCTGTTCATGAATCAGAGTGGCCAGGCGGGCAACCTTCCGGGGCGGGATTTCTTCCGCGTCCACCAAGATTCTCTCCTCGAAACGAACCAGGTGCGGCGAAGTGTACAGGCCGACGCGCAGGCCCGCGGCCCTCAGAATGGATGCCAGGAAGGCCGCGGTGGAACCCTTTCCGTTGGTGCCGGCCACCAGGACCGAGGGAAAAGTATTCTGGGGATCTTCCAGCTTGGCAAGGAGAGCGGAGATGGCGACTGTTCCCATCCGCGCGCCCAGGCGCTGAAGGCTGAAGAGGAATTCGAGGCTCTGGAGGTAATCCATTCGGGTTCGTGCGGGATCTAGAGCACGGGTGCCGGGGGCGCCGGCTGGGGAGACAGGATTTCGGGATTGACCATGAATCGCAGGCACTGGATCAGGGTCTCGCGCATCTTCGACCGCTCCACGACAAAGTCCAACATGCCGTGCTCCAGCAGAAACTCGCTCCGCTGGAAGCCCTCCGGCAGCGTTTCGCGGATGGTCTGCTCGATGACCCTCGGCCCCGCAAACCCGATGAGGGCCTTGGGTTCGGCGATATTGATGTCGCCCAACATGGCGTACGAAGCGGTCACCCCGCCGGTGGTGGGGTCGGTGAGGATGGAAATGAAGGGGATGGCGCCTTCATCGAGGCGCGCCAGCGCCGCACTGATCTTGGCCATCTGCATCAGCGAAAGGCACCCCTCCTGCATGCGGGCGCCGCCTGAGCAGCAGATGATGACCAGCGGAATCCTCTCCTCCAGTGCGCGCTCTACGGCACGGGTGATTTTCTCGCCCACCACGGATCCCATGCTGCCGCCCATGAAGCGGTACTCCATGGCCGAGACCATGACTTGGTAGCCCCCCAGCGTCCCCCGGGCGTTGATCACCGCGTCGGTCATCCCGGTCCGCTCACGATATTCCTGAAGCCGGTCCCGGTACGGCTTGGTGTCCACGAACTTGAGGGGATCCACCGAGTAGATGTCGGTGTCCACTTCCTGAAATCGTCCTTCGTCCAGCAAGGAGGCGAGACGCTCTCTGGCCGTGATCCGGAAATGATAGTTGCACTTGGGACAGACATTGGCGTTCCGGAGGACCTCCTTTTTGTAGATGATTTCCTTGCAGCTCTCGCACTTGACCCAGAGGCCCTCGGGCACCCGCTGTTGCTTGCCCTCGACGGGCTGCTTGGGCTTCTTGATTTTCTTGAACCAAGCCATGGCCAAGGGTGCGGTCCCTCTCGGGGGATGAGAAGATGCAGAATCTTAACAGACCCGTTTCGAGTGCGCCACCGAAGCCGATTCCCCTCCGGGGTTGCCCGAATGTCGCGAACTGTGGTCTGATGGGCCGCATTCCGAGGAGAGGAGGCGAATGGAGCAGGCGCGGCGCCCGGCACCCGAGAACCGCTACTATGCCATGGGAGAAGAGCGATCCGCAAAGGTCCACCTCCTGTTCGCCCGGATCGCGCCTCGGTACGACTGCATCAACGATCTGATGAGCTGGGGGATGCACCGGCGCTGGAAGCGCCGTCTCACCGCGCTGGCTCTGCCTCGTCCGGGAGAAAAGGCCTTGGATCTCTGCTGCGGCACGGGGGATGTGGCGCGGTCTCTGGCCCGGAGCCCGGAAGGTAGCGGAAGGCTCGAAGTGATGGGTGTGGATTTCTCGGAGGAGATGCTGGAAATCGCGCGTAAGAACTCTCCCCCCGGCCTGCCGGTGTCGTTCAGGCGAGCAGATGCCCTGTCTTTGCCCTTTCCCGATGCCTCCTTTGAGGTCGTCACCTGCGCCTACGGACTGAGAAACCTGGCGGATCTGGATCGGGGCCTGCGGGAGGTCTGGCGGGTGCTCCGCCCGGGTGGGCGCCTGGCGTGCCTGGAGTTCGGCCGACCGGCACGCCGGATTCTCAGCGCCCTCTACTTCGCCTATCTCCGGCTGGCGCTGCCGGTGTTCGGCATGCTGTTCCTCGGAGATTCCCATAGCTACGGCTACATCTTCGCGTCCGTCTCGCGCTTTCCGGGTCAGCGTGAGCTGGCAGAACGCATGGGCGCGGCAGGTTTCGAAAGCGTGGACGTTCATGATCTGATGGGAGGGGCCATGGCGATCTGCGTGGCCCGCAAGGGCCGGGGAACGGTTCCGGGAAGCGAAGCATGAACGCCGCGTCGAAGATCGCCTCCGAAGATTTTGCTCGGAGACAGATCGGGCGAGGCTATTCAAAAGCCGCTTACCGCGTGCTGGGGAGGACGGAGCTGAGGGTATCGGCCGTAGGCTTCGGCGCTTACCGTGTAGACACCGGAACACCGGAGCACCGGCTGGCGCTGGAGAAGGCGCTCCAGGAAGGATGCAATCTCATCGATACCTCAACCAACTACACCGACGGGGAGAGCGAGCGGTGCATCGGGGAATCGCTCGCGGGGATGGCCCACCGGGAGGAGATCTGCAGGGATGAGACGGTGGTCGTCTCCAAGATCGGGTACGTTCAGGGACAAAACCTGCAAAGGGCCCGAGAGCGCGAAGCGGCGGGTGAAGCATTTCCGGAGATGGTGAAGATCTCCGACGATTGCTGGCATTGTCTCCACCCGGTGTTCCTGGCGGACCAGCTCACGCGCTCTCTCGAGCGACTGAAGCTCGAGCGGCTGGACGTCTGTCTCCTGCACAACCCCGAGTACTTCCTGGAAGAGGCCCATCGGCAGGCAGCCGACCCGGAGGCTTCTCGGCAGGAGTTCTACCGCCGGATCCGAGTGGCCTTCACCCACTTCGAGGAAGAAGTTCGGGCCGGCCGGATCGAATGGTACGGCGTCTCCTCCAACTCGCTGGGTGCGGATCTCGGGGATCCGGAGGCAACTTCGCTGGGGCGGATGCTGGAGGCGGCGAAGCGCGCGGCTCGGGAGGCCGGTCGGCAGGAAGGGGACCATCACTTCGCTGTGGCGCAGCTTCCCATGAACCTCTTCGAGCAGGATCCCTGCACCGTGCGCAAGGAAGGACCCGAAGGCCGTCTGTCGACCCTGGCGTTCGCGCGGCAGCAGAATATCGGGATCCTGGTCAATCGACCGCTTAACGCGTTTTACCAGGGCAGGCTGATCCGGCTGGCCGATTTTCGAATGGAGCCTCCCGGGATCTCTCTTCGAGAGGCGTTGGATCGAGTCACCCGTCTGGAGCAGGAGTTGGATGACCGGATCGCGGGCCATCTTAAGACCAGCGCCGGAAAGCCCATGACCGGTTTCTTCTCCTGGGGGGCGCAGCTCGCGGGGGCCGTTGGAGAGCTGGGCGGATACGAGCAGTGGCAGGTGATCCAGGATCATCAGATCACCCCCCGCCTCTTCCACGCCGTCCGGTCGATGCGCTCGGGACTTCCGGAGGATCTGGCCGGGACGTTCGAAGGGTGGCTGGAGCGTTACCTCCCCGTGCTCGGAGACCTCCTGGCCATCCTGCGCGCCGACTGCGCGGCCCGCAGCCAGAAGCGCAGCGACGAAATCGCGGCGTCCCTCAATCGGGGATTGCCACCGGCCATCCGGGGTGAGACCCTCTCGAGGAAAGCGCTGCATCTGGTCGCTTCGGTGCCGGGCGTGCACTGTGTGCTCAACGGCATGCGACACCCGGATTACGTGGCCGACTCCATGGAGATCCTCAAGTGGGAGCCGCTCGCCGAGGCGGAAAAGTTGCTCGGGGTGCAGTGATTCGCGACTAGGGGCAAGGAGCCGAATTGGGCCTTAGGCTTCCGGAGCTGGCGGTTCCCAGGTCGCTCTCGCCGCAGACATTGCCGGCGCTGGCAAGATAGTAGAAGGCGCTGCCCGCTGCCGGGACCTGCACGTCGCTGAACTGGCTCGCCGCCAGATTCGTGAAGAAGCAGGCGTGGTTGTAAACGAATCCGCCGGAGCCCGAGCGGCTCCCGCGGTAGGCGTGGTAGGAGCCCGCCTGGGCGACCGCATCCAGGGTGAAATCGATGGAGCTGGTGAAGCGCAGGTTGCCGGGTGCCAGTGGAATGGACCAGATCGCAGGATTCGCGGCGGAGCAGTCCTGGCCGTTCACCCAGCCGTCGCCGTCCAGATCGATGTCGCACGCATCGCCCCTCCCGTCTCCGTCCATGTCCTCTTGGAGGGGATTGTAGACATCGGCGCAGTTGTCCCTCGAATCGACCCGCCCGTCCTGATCACCGTCGCGATCCCCCTCGGAGGTTCCCAGACTGAAAGACCAGTCCTGCGAACGGTTGGTGTCGACCCCATCGGTGGTCCGCAGAATCGAGTGGCCTGCCTGAAGAGAGATCACATCCACGAAGTCGTCAGAGACCCCCTTGTTCCAGATCCCCGCCGCTTGAGCCAGGTCGTCGTCGGCCAGCCAGTCCGCATCATGGGAGGAGGAGGCGTCCCAGGACACGAAATCGGTCAGGCGCGAGGCGAGGGGCTCGTCCCGAAAGAAGAGCGAAGCCTGATCGGCGGCTCCTGAGCGCTCGGATCGACTCCAGCGGCGAAGACCGTCGAGGCAGAATCGACGCCGGCGCCAAAAGCGATCCAGGCGCGAGCATGTCCGGGCAGAATCCGGTCGGCGCTCGAGAGCTGCGGTACGACAAAATGCACTCCGGCACCCGGACCTCCGGCATCGCCGTCGCTCACCGTCCAGCCGGTCAGATCCACCGCGCCGTTTCCCGCGTTGTACAGTTCCACTCCTTGCGGGACGCCGAGACCGGGGCTGAAGAGAACCTCGTTGATCACCACGCCTCCAACATTGGACCAGCCCGGGGTCGGATCGGCGGCGTCGCGCCCTGAGCTGATCTCCCAGTCTGCCGGGATTCCCCGCGAGATCGACTCACCGCTGCGGCCCAAAGACTGGGCCGGATCCATCGAGGAGATGTCCAGGGCGGCCCCTGCCACCCAGAGCCCTGCGGCAACGGCGTCCGCCGCATCGGCGTCGAAGTCGGCACTTCGCGTGGCATCAGCGTCCCACGCGACGAAGTCTTCAAGGGTGCCTGGATTCTGCAAGCTGGAGCCATACAGCGCCAGCTGGTCTTCCCGCTCGAAGACCGGCGTCGAGCTTCCCGTGTAGAAATGCCCGCTGCCGTCGCTGAAGTCGAAATCATTGGTGCCCGCCGCCAGATGGACGACGAGGAAGGCCCCGCCCGGCAGCGTGATCGATGGAAGGAGGATGTTGCTGTTTCCGGAGCCGTCCTTGTCCGTGAGCGTCATCCCGGCGAGGGAGAAAGGAAGGATCGAGCTGTTGGCAATTTCCACCCACTGGGGGAATCCCGGAGACCCCCAAAAGGCTTCATTGATGATCGGACCGACCCGAGAGAAGCTGCCCGTCAGCACGCTGCCCCGGATGAACCCAAAGTCGGGAAAGGTGTCGGCCACCGCCGTACTGGGGCCGGAAGGGTGCGATTCGAAATGGGCGAGCTCGATTGTCGACGGGTTTCCCAGGTCGGCCAGGGGAATGCTCCACTCGGTGGCCTGATTGCAGCCATCGTCGGGCACCTGCCCCGTGAAGGCCGCGCCGCTGAACGGGACCTCCTGATCGTTGCCCTGGTTCGAGTCGGCGGGATAGTTATGGTAGAGGTGCTTCTGCAACACCGTCCCGTCCCCTCGGATTTCCAGCTCCACCCGGAAGTCATACAGGCCGTCGCTCGTCGTGTCCATCAAAATGTCGAACGCGGTTGTCTGGCCGGACATCAGACAGGCGTCCACATCCAGGCGGGCGAAGATGCGGGTCCGGAGGGCGTCGATGGCGAACCATCCCGACCGCAAATCCCCCTTCTCGGGAGTCGCATCGTCGTTCGCATCCAAGAATCGGGCCACTCCGTTCCAGTCGCCGAAGGAACCGTCCATGGACAGGTCCGCGGTCACCGCCCTGCTGTTTCCGTCGCTGGGATCCCCGTCTGCATTGCCGGCGATGGAAGCAGCGGGAGGGGCTGGGTCACCGGTGAAATCGAGGCTGGAGGGAAAGTCGAAGATCCCCGGGGCCCCCGTAGGCGCGCTCGCCTGGAAGACCACCTGGATGGCAGCACCCGCCGGAGCGGGAGCGTCGAGAAGCAAGGCGATCTGATTGCCCACGCTCTGGTTTGTAAAGGTGGCGGAGGCTCCATTCACTTTCACTGAAACGAGAGCGGCGCCCGTGAAGCACCCAGGCACCGACAAGACGATTCGATCCGCTGGGGAAGAGTCGTCCCCGCGAATGTCGTAGACGAAGGAAGTAGGGCCGCCGCCCAAGGTCACCGCGACGGGCGCAATCTCGGCGATCGGTGTGCTGCCCAGCGCCATCGCCGGCGCAAAGAACAGAAGAGTGAGGAAGGAATAGGCGGTAAACAGTGCCCTCCAAAGAGCAGATCCCCGAAAAACCCCCCTCCGAGCCCGTCCACCGCCTGTCCACTTTTCGCTCATAACTCACCCCCCCGCTTTTAATAGGTGCAAACGCCGTACCTGTATAGTCGGGGCGTGATTGAATCGCTATGGGTCTCCAGTAAGTTCCTGCGGGCGGCCAAGATCGAGAGATCACATTCGGGTGATCGGACCCGCGAGGCTTTCACTGTGCGGCGTCAACCTACCAGTCATTGGCAGCGCCTGGAAAGGTTTTGTCCAGTCAGAGGGTCGACACTCTGACTCAAGTCGATCGGCCTTTCGCGCCCGGCCAGGACGTTTCTCGTCGTGTCCGCCTCTGATCGCGTCGGACCGGGGCCGCGGAAACGGCGACGGGAGCGAGGAAAGTCAGGTCGACCTACCGATACTGCAGCGTCACCCCCGCCAGGAAATTGCGCCCCGGGGCGGGGGTAAAGAACTCGTCGAAGGCGAAGGTGGAGAAGTTGAACGCGTAGATGCCGCGGCTGCTGTACTCCCGGTTCAGCAGGTTGTTCAGCTGGGCGAAGGCGCCCCAGTTTCCCCGAGTAAACGTGACCCGGGCGTTGAGCAGGTTATAGGGATCCAGCTCGGGCGCCACGTTGGCAAGATCCGACGTAACGACTTGGCTTCCCACATAGATGTCCTGAAAGCTTGCCTTCCAGCCCCCCTGGAGAAGCAGGTCCAGACTTGCCGAGTACTTCATCCGGGGGATTTGGGGAAGCCGGTCTCCCTTCTCCACGCGATTGCCGATGTTGGCATCATCGAAGGAGGAACGGAACGTGGCATCGGTGAAAGTGGCCGCCAGCTCGCCGGACAAATGGGAGCCGAATCGAGAGCGGGCTGTGACTACGGTGCCGCGGCGGCGAGTGCGGGGCAGGTTCAGGTTGGAGCCGGTGAAGGAGGAGGGATCCGTCAAGACAAAGAATATCTCGTCCTTCACGTCGATCCAGAACGGATTCACCGACAGCGAAATCTTCTCCTGAAAGCGGTGCTCCCAACCCGCCTCGAAATCATCCGACGTAATGGGCGCCAGGTCGGGGTTCGAGAAAAAGATGGGAAAGGCAAACAGCTCGATGACCGTGGGGGCGCGGAACCCCCGCGAATAGCCCGCGTAGAAGGCATCGGCCTCGTGCGGGTTGAAGTTGAAGCCGAGCTTGGGCGACAGCCGTGAGAAGCTGCGCTCCCCTCCGGTCCGCCTCTGCGTGAAGACGGGCGAGAAAGTGGGCGGCGGGAAGTCGTAGAAAGCTTGCCTCCCGTCGCTGCTCAGGCGGATCTCATCAAGTCGCAGCCCGGCCGCGACCGACCAGCGAGTGTTGAAGGTGAAGGCGTCCTGCAGGAAGACTCCGGCGAGTCGCCGGCTGGAATCGGCCTGAGAAACCGAGTAGGAGGTGTCGCTTTGGGAAAGCGGAGCTCCCCCTGCGTCGGTTCGAGCTCCCTGCGAAGCAAAGCGGTCCCTCGAGATTTCCCAACCGGTCGCCAGCTCGTTCCGTTTGGCGCCCGCGTTCACCTCGTGCGAGGCCTGCACCGTCCAGGACCACTGAGAGCGATCCACTTCCGCGCTGGAGCCGAGCCCGCTCCTCCCTCCCACGAAGGCCTGCTCGTCCGGATTCCGATAGGAGAGACGCGAAACGAGGGAGAAACCACTCGGGAGAAGCAGCCGGTAGTGGAAGCTGGGAAGCCAGAAATCCGTGGCGCTGAAATCGTGTCGGTTGAAGGGGTTCTGGGTCCGGTCCGAATCGAGCTCCTGTCGAGTGAGGGCGCCGGGCTGGTTCAGGTGGTTCGTCCCTGCGGTCAGATCGACGCCGAAAGTCTGCCGGTCGGATAGATCGAAATCGGTGCCGAGCTGGAACGAGGAGATTCGGGTGTCCGTGTTGTCCCGGAAGCCCGTCGAAAGGCGGCGCTGGAACCCCCCGTAATAGCCGAGCCGGCCCCGCCTGCCGCCAGAGGTCACCCGGTAGTCCTGCGTACCGTAACTGCCCCCGGCGGCGGAGGTGGAGAGCGGCGGAGCGTCACTTCCGCGGCGCATGACGATGTTGATCACGCCGCCGAGTCCCCCCTCGCCGAAGAGTGCCGAGGAGCTCCCCCGGATTACCTCGATCCGTTCCACGTCGCCGAGCGGCACCAGGACGAAATTGA
>QHVQ01000008.1:8970-45193 GCA_003222305.1 Acidobacteriota bacterium
ATCGAAGACCACGAAGTCGCTGCGCATCGCCAGGAAGTCCTGAACCGTCGCGGCACCCGAGGCCTCGATCATCTCGCGCGTATACACGCTCACGTGCGCCGGAATCCGGGAAGCCTCTTCGGGCAGACTCGACAGGCGCACCCCCGAGACCCTCACCCGTTCCACCAAACCTTGGGTCGAAGTCCCGCCGCCGGTATCGGGAGGGGAGGACTCGGAGGGTTGATCGGTCACCTGGTCTTCGGGGAGGACCGGCGAAAAGGCTCCGGAGATAGGGATGAGAAGCGACAGGGCCACCACGATCCAGCGCCGCGTCACGATGCACCTCCTGCTTCCTGGAAGGGATAGGGAATGATGAAAGGGGTACCAAAGCGGGGGTCTCGCGCGACCTCCACGTCGGCTCCATAGGCGAGCCGAATCAGCTCAGGGGTCAGGACCTCTTCGGGCGCGCCTCGGGCCAGCAGACGGCCGTCCTGGAGGAGCCAGAGCTGCCGGCAGTACCGCGCCGCCAGGTTCAGATCATGGGAGATGGTTAGGATCGACAACCTTCTCTCCCGATTCAGCTTCGAAAGAATCTCGTAGATGCGGAGCTGGTGCTTCAGATCCAGAAAAGTGGTGGGTTCGTCCAAGAGCAGAATGCGCGGCTCCTGGGCCAGTGCGCGAGCGATGAGCACGCGCTGGCGCTCTCCGCTGCTCAGGGTATTCAGAGCCCTGCCGGCGGCCTGATCCATCCCCACCTCCGCGAGACATTCCAGAGCCCGCCGCTCGTCTCCGGACCTTTCCATTCCTAGAATCCCCAGGTGGGGAAAGCGCCCCATGAGCACCACCTCCAAGACCGAGAAGGGAAAGAGGACGTGGGACTCCTGCGGAACCACTGCCAGGAGCCGGGCACGCTCCCGGGCTGGTAAGTCCCTCAGAGCCCGGCCTCCGGCCAGGACGGCTCCGCTCTGCGGTCGCTCGGTTCCGGAAAGAAGCTTCAGAAGTGTGGTCTTTCCGGCACCGTTCGGACCCAGGACGCCCACGAACTCTCCGCCGGGAAGTACGAGCGAGAGATCGCAAAATAGCGGCCTGGAGGGGTAGCCGAAGCGGACGAGTTCCATCGAAAGGGATTCATTCAAGGGACACCTCCGCACGGTGCCGCCGGTAAAGCAGCACGAAGGCGGGACCGCCGATCAACACCGTCAAGACGCCCACCGGAATCTCCGTGGGCGCCAGAAGGGTGCGGGAAAGGGTATCCGCCACGACGAGTCCCGCCGCGCCCAGGAGGGCCGAGGCTGGAAGCAGCAGGCGATGGTCCGGGCCGAACAGATAGCGGGCCGAATGGGGTACGATCAGTCCCACGAATCCGATGAGGCCGCAGAAAGAAACGACGGCGGCGGTGATAAGCGAAGCTGCGAGAATGCCCACCAGGCGGGTCCGTTGCACGTCGCAACCCAGGTGCCGGGCCGTCTCCTCGCCCGCGCAGATCAGGTCGAGTTCACGCGCGAACAGCCACAACACTCCCGCGCCGGAGGCCACGGCCACGCCGATCCCCGCCAGCACCGCGTAGGATTCCGGAGCCAGAGTTCCCACCAGCCAGAAGATGGCTCCGCGCACCTTTGCGAAATCCACCGCGGTCTCCAGGAACAGGATCATGGCCAGGAAGAAGGAGTTGAAGACCCAGCCGATGAGCAGCATGGAGGTTGAAGCAACGACTCCGCGCCACCGGGAGAGGGCCAGGATGGCCAGCACGGTGAGCCCCGCTCCGGCGAAAGCGCACAGGGGACGGGCAAGCCATCCCATCCCCCCGCGGTCCACTCCGGAGAGCGAGCTCGAGATGGCCCCCAGGGCGGCGCCGCCGGAGATCCCGAGGATATAGGGATCCGCGAGGGGATTCCGAAGCACGGCCTGGAACGCGGTGCCGGCGCAGGACAGCGCGGCGCCCGCCAGCGCCGCGAGCAGGGCGCGAGGAAGTCGCACCTGCCAGAGAATCGTTGAGGTTTCCTCGGGCTCGCCCTGGCCGAACACCGCGGCCAGCATGGCGGAGGGGGAAAGCCGAGCGGATCCCACGGCCAGGGCGAGGAGCAGGCTCGCCGCGAGGCAGGCCAGAAGCAGCAGCAGGGTGGCGAAGAATCGCTTCGGGGTCAGACGGCGAGATCTCAAGCGGGCCTTCTCCTTCGGCGCCGGGCGCCCGGGGAGGAAGGCTCATTCGGCGTGGATCAGAAGGTCCGGTTGGAAGAGAGGGGGTCGGTGGGAACCCGCGCCCTTCCCGTCGAAGGGGGATTCCATCGTCCCATAGGCAGGTCTCCTGGCTCGCGAATCATCCTCGGCCCGTCCCCTTCCCGGGTTTCCCCAGTGGGCTTCCGACGGGCCTCGTCCTCGCTTACAGTGGCGGGGCCGCAGCGGATTTTCACCGCTTTCCCTAGATTCCTGCTCTTCCTTTCGCCTATGAGCGTTCCAAGTTCGCCCGCCAATCTAGCACATCCGCCGAAGGGTGTGTCAAGCCGCCCGATGCCGGGTGATTATTTCTTACCACTACCCGCGAGGGAGGAAGGTCAGGGGAGCAGCGGCGGCCAGGCGTCGGTGAAGGCGATCTGCAATCCCGCCGTAGCGGCGGCCCTGGAGCCACGCATGTCCGGAAGGGTTGAGACCGCAGTGTAGAGGGCCGTCGCTTCGGAGCGTTTTCCCTGAAGGTCGTAGATCCGCGCCGTCCAGAGCTGGGACCAGATCCGAGCGGGGTCCTCGGAGGAGGTGGAGAGAGAAGTGACCTTGCTCCAGAGTGAGAGCGCCGCCGCCCAATCTCCCCGTTCCTTGAGGATACGGCCCTTCATGAAAAGGGCGCGAGGATTCTGGGGATCGTCGCTGAGCGCTTGGTCGATCTGCTCATCGGCGCGTAGGAGCTTCCCCTCCGCCATGAGCGAGTCTGCGAGGTCGAGGCGCCCGCTCACTCCTACCCGAGCCAGGAGGGGAAGGCGCTGGAGCGGATCCAGGGCGATGGAAGCCAAAGAGGCCTTGAGCGGAATGGCCATCTCCCCGGAGGCCCGATCGGCCGGGAAGAGAGCGCGCACTCTTCCGCCGCCGAGGTCTTCGGCGACGATCTCCACCGGCATGGAGGCGGTACCCGTCTTCCAAACGTCGGCGTGGACTTCGTAACCGTTGTCGGTCTTGTTGACCCGCACGTGGCTCAGGTAATAATCCAGATAATCCTTGGTGCGCAGCCACTGATCGAAGAAGCCGTCCAGTTTTGCCGTGGTTGCTGCCTGGGCCCGCTTCTGGAAGTCCCGATCGGTGAGGATGAGCTGCTTGCTGGTCTTGAGAATTCCTCGGACCACCTCCTGCAGCTTGTCCTCCCCCAGAATGCCCCCCAGCATATGCATCACGGCCGCCGACTTGGCCTGGGCCACAATTCGTTCGAAATCCCAGTCCAGCTTGGCTCGATCGCTCCGGCTGCGCATGAGAGTGGTGTCGTAGCCGCGCAGCACTCCCACGAGGTAGCTGTCGTTGATCCCAGCCCTGAGGTACTGGCTGTGCAGGTCCAGACCATACTTCTTCGCCAGATAGTTTTGCTGGCACCAGAGGGCGAGGCCGTTGGCCACGAAGGGAGTGCTGTCGGAGGGGTCGCCTAGGCTCCAGCCCCAGACGAGCCTCGCCGCTTGCAGCGAGATGGCCTCGCGCAACGCCGTCTCACTGGTGGTCGGAGGAGCGTAAATGACCTGCGAGGAGGAGGCCCCGCGCGATTCCGCCGGGGCGGCGGGGAGAACGATGACCTGCGCGGGAGGATAGGCGCCGAGAAAGGCAAGGTAATAGGTGACGGCCTCGGAAGTCTCGGTCAGGACTTGCTTCGCCCAGGCATCCTGTCCCTCCGGTGAGTAGACCAGGATCGGAATGGTCCCCGCAGCGCCCCGGACCAATTGGAACTTCTCACCGAGAGCGAGCGCGCAGTTGCGCACCCCTCTGGCCGAAAAGGTCGTCCTTCCACCGGAGGACGCCCCTTTCGCGGTTCCCGGGACGCCTGAAGAGATCACCGTCCAGCCTGCGGGAGGCACGAGGGTACCCGTGATGTCCTTGAAATCATCGGAACCGAAAGTGCCGGCGCGATAAGCGCGAAATTTCAGATACCAGGTGGAGGCGTCGCGGTCGGGAATGCTCAGGTAGCCGGGCACCAAGTCAGCGGGGGAAAGCGCGCGCTCGTACTCGAGGGTGAAGGTGGTCTTGAACCCCGCCCCCAAGGGCGGGGAGAGCGGGACGCCGTAGGCCTCTTCCGCCGGCTTCCAGCCCAGGGTCGGGTTTTTCCCCTTGGCATCCACCAGAGCGGAAATCCGCCACCGCTCATTGCCGGGGACGGCCGGATTGCCGGGCAGTCCAGGCGCCTCCAGAAAAAGAGTGTCCAGGGGCGCTTCGGTATCATTCTTGTATACGACCTTCTCCGTGCCGTGGATTGTGCCTCGAGCCGGGTCCACGTCGAGCTCAATCTGGTACTCGTTCGCTGCAAACAGGGAGGAAGTGGCCAGCAAGAAGAGGACCCTCACGGGGATCCGATGGAAGATGGTCGGCAATGTTCTGGTCACGGGGGCCCCTCCTGTGGTGCAGAGCGCTTCGGATGAGCGCCTGCAAGACGAACCGATGGTATCAGAGGGGGCTGGGGGGGACAACGGCGAGACGGCTGTTGACGGAGCAGGGGACGTTCCCTAGAATCGCCTCACCTCATGGCCTCTCTTGCTTCGAGATTCGACGATTCCTTCCTGGAAAGAGCGGTGGCGGCGGTGCAGCTGTCGCGCGGCGCGTGGGCCGATCTCTTCCTGGAGCGAGCCTCCACCTTGAGAGCGGAATGGGACACCCGGAAGGGCCTCCGCATGACGCCGGGTCTGCGAGAGGGGTTCGCGCTGCGGCGCTTGGAGTTGGGACACCAACGGCTCATTTCGGAGGAAGGACTGTGGCCCGAGAGAATCCTCCAGGTATGTGGAAGCGGAGTCGATGCAGGGCACTCCCCAGCTACATTCGCGAAGAACTCGGAGGGCTTCTCCGATTCGACCGAGGCGCTGCGGGGAAGGCTGATGGAAGAGCTTGGCTCAGCGCTCACCTCGAGGCTCCCTCCGGAGTCCTCCTGTTCCCTCACTCTCGAGTGGCGTGAGAGAGAGACCTCCATCGCCGTTCGAGGCTGGCCAATCCGACGGAATCGAGGCACGCGGGTTGTGGTGACCTGCCGCCTGGCAGGTCCCTCAGGAGCCCTAAAAGCCGGCCTGGGAATGGGTAGCCTGGAGGCGCTGGCGTCCCTGAGACCTGTCGAGACGCTCCACCGGAAGCTGGAGGAGCGGCTTCGGGACGAGCGGGAGGCCCGGGATGCTCCCCAGGGAGAATTCACCGTGATCTTGGCTCCCGGAACCGGGGGTGTTTTCTTTCATGAAGCCTGCGGGCATGCCCTGGAGGGAGACCTGGTCCTCCGTGGTTCGTCCCCTTTCAGGAATCTATTGGGGGAGCGCGTGGCGCCGCAGTTCGTGGGAGCGATGGATGACTCCAGCCAACCGGATTTGGAGGGGAGTTATGCCTTCGATGACGAGGGAGTACCGTGCCGGGGGACGGTGCTCATCGCCCAAGGAGTACTGAAAGCGTTTCTCACCGACCGGATCGCGGGGGAAAGGCTGGGCCGAGGGAGCACTGCCAATGGCCGGCGCGAATCTTTTCGGGACTTCCCACTCCCGCGCATGTCCAATGCGTTCCTGATGGCGGGCGACGAGGACCCGGAGGAAATCCTCCGAGACACGCCCATGGGAATCTACGTGGGCCACATGGAAGGAGGACGAGTGGATCCTGCTACGGGAGAATTCCACTTCCGGGCCACTCAAGGCAGCCTGATCGAGCGGGGAAGGCTCACGGCGCCATTGCGCCCCTTCACCGTCTCGGGCAATGGGCCCGCGGCGCTGCGGGGCATTCAGCGGCTGGGAAACGATCTCTCGTGGGGGGACGGCGCCGGTTCCTGCGGCAAGGACGGGCAGCAGGTGCCTGTGGCTGCCGGAATTCCCACCCTTCGCGTTGCATCGCTCACCGTGGGTCCCGGCTGACTCAAGGCTACGGTACCGAGAAATCGCGTCTCCACTCCTCCAGGCTGTCGGAGACCTCCCGTGCGCATCGTTCTTCCGTCCAGCCCAGCCAGGAACCCATGATTCGAGAGGCCTCCTCGGCAACGGCCTTTCCCTGAGGCGAGGCCATTCTCGCTTCCATCATCAAGGGATGGAGCCTGCGGAAGAGAAGGTCCGCCAGGCGCACCACTCCCTCCCGCTCCACGGCATGGATGATCTCCGCCGGAGTGACGGGGCAGCCGGCTACGAGCGGGGTTCCGAGCGAGGGAGTTTGGGCGATGCGGCGGAAGATCCCCGCGGCGCGAGAACCGTACGTCCCACTCAGATGCCTCGCCACCGCGGTGTCGAGGCTGGCGGGGATTGCCGGATCGCCGTCCGGCACGGGTCCCTCGGCACCCGGAAAGAGCTTCCAGCCGGTGATACAGGCGTCGGCCCGGCGGCCGAATCGTCTGGAAAGGATGCCGGCGGCCACGTCCAGTGTGACCTCCGCCATGCGGCGGCATGAGGTGAACTTCCCCCCTAACACCGTCACCACGCCCGGCGCCCCTTGAAAGATTCTGAAATCTCGTGAAAGCTGCCCGGTGGGTTGATGAGGGCGCTCTACCAGAGGCCGAATCCCTGCCCAGGTGCACAGCACCTGCTCTCGGGCCAGAAGAGGAGAGTCAAAGACCTCTCCGGCCACCCGGAGGATGTAGTTCACCTCGCCGGACTCCGCTCGGACGACATTGAGAGGCCCCGTGTGATCCACCTCGGTCGTGCCAAGGTAGGTGAAATCCCCCGCAGGCACCGCGAACAGAAGCCTTCCGTCCGAGCGCGAGGGCATGACCACCACGCGTGAAATGGGCAGGATCTCCCGGGGAAAGGCCAGGTGGGATCCTCTGCTGGGACGCAATCGGCTCGAGGCGGCGCCGGTCTTCGAAGGCGTCACCGTATCCTGCAGGAGCGTCCCGGCCCAGGCACCACAGGCGTTGATCACCACTGCTGCCCGGGCACCGAGCGAGGCTCCGCTGAGCCTATCCTTGAGCATGACCACCGCCGGACCGCTTTCGGATGGGACGAGCCGTTCGGCCTCAACGTGGACGGCGATGACGGCCCCGGCCTCCACCGCCGATACCGCCGTCTCCACCACAAACCGCGCGTCGTCAACCGCGCCGTCCCGGTAAACCACCGAGCCGCCCAGACCCTCGGCGCGCAGACCAGGCTCCAGCGTAAGCGTGGCGGTGGTGCTTAGGGAGCGGGTGCCGGGCAGACGATTGCGGCCAGCCAACAAATCGTACAGGCCGATCCCGAAGCGGAGTTTCCACCGAGAAGTCCCGGCACCCGGGCGGGCAGGGAAGAGAAACTCCACGGGACGCACCAAGTGGGGCGCCACCGTCATGAGCGTGGCGCGCTCCTGCAGCCCTTCCCGGACAAATCCGAACTCGAAGGTCTTTAGGTAGCGAAGGCCCCCATGGATGAAGCGGGTGGAACGAGAGGATGTGCCGGAGGCCAGGTCACCGCGATCCACGAGACAAACGTCGAGCCCGCGTAGCACGGCGTCTCGCGCGACGGAGCATCCCGTGGCACCCCCACCCACCACTAGCAGGTCAAAAACTCGCTCCCCCAGGGCCTGAAGGTGGTGTTCGCGGTCCCACGCGAGCAACGCTCTCCGCGGTTCGGGCGCGGCCTTCTTCAGTGCGGTCATGGTGGGGCGCA
Source organism: Acidobacteriota bacterium (assembly GCA_003222305.1). Lineage (GTDB taxonomy): Bacteria > Acidobacteriota > Polarisedimenticolia > Gp22-AA2 > AA152 > AA152. The sequence goes on from QHVQ01000008.1 coordinate 16,719, forward strand.
CTCTAGCGCAGCGCCGTCGCGAACTCCAGCCCGGCTGTCTGCATCCGCTCGACACGGTACATGATATCCTCCCCGACGGAGGCGCGCAGGATGTTCGAGAAGCTTTCGGAGGACGCTCCGCCCGAAGGGAGGCTGCAGAGCTTTTTGTCCGCATCGGGGCGGGACCTGAGCCTGGCGGAGCGCATGGTAGAAGAGGCCCTTCTGGCCGGGGCAGAGGAGGCCGAAATCTACTTGAAGACCAGCGCAACCACGGGGATCTATCTGCAAGGCGGATTCGCAACCCTGGCGGGCGGCCACGAGCGCGGGTTGGCACTGCGCGTCTTCGATGGACGCGGAAATTTCTCGCATGCGTTCTCCTCCTGGACCCAACCAGAGGTCGGCGCCCGGATGATCCGGAGTGCCATGGCGGCGCTACGCTCGGTCACTGGAGACCCGGTGACGCCGGCGTTTCCCGCGCCATGCCCCGCGGCCCCGTTTCCTGAGATCGAAGGGGTGCTCGATGGGGCCGTGGTGGAAACCGATCCGGCAGCGAAGCGTGCCTTGCTGGAGCGTGCCCTGGCAGCGGCGTCTCGGCAGGCGGTTGCCAAGATCTTGGTTTCCTATCGCGATGGCGCCTCTCGCGTGGTACTGGCAAACAGCCGGGGACTGAAAGCCGTCTTCACCAGAACCTTGACACTGCTCACGCTTACGCGTTCGGAGGAAGGTGGACCCACCCTGCATGGGGAGGTGGCGAGCTGTCACCTGCATCCGGACGAAATCACCGAGAGCACGGACAGGCTGCTCCGTCTAGATCGATCTGGACCCGAGGAAGTGATCCCTACCTCCTGCCTTCTTCTGGAGTCCGCCGCTGCCACGGACATTGTGCGCTGGATCGAGCATGAGCTGGTCACGAGCCGGGCATCTCCCCCGGAAGTGGAAGGATTTCGCCGGATCGCGTCCGAGGCAGTGGAAGTGGTGGATGATCCTCTGCTGCCCGGAGGCGTGGCCAGCTCCCCCTTCGATGGCGAGGGATTTGCGTCGGTTCCTTTGCGACTCGTGAAATCGGGCATTCGACTCGCGCGTTTCGACCAGGTTCCAGAGAATGGACCGGCGGGAACCAGGCATTCGGTCCGCTCCTCCTATCGAGACCTTCCGGCCCCAGGGGGAACCAATTTGATCATTCTTCCCGGCCGCAGGCATCGGGATGAAATGCTTCAAAGCCTGGATAGGGGATTTCTCTTGGCAGCGCTGGAATGTGACGCCCGCGGGGGGCAGCGAGACGAGGCAACGCTGTGGCGGGGGATCGGCTGGGAGGTTCGGGACGGCCTCTTGACGAGACGATGCCGCCGAGTCCTGTTTCGGGCCGCGCCTCGGCAGCTTCTGGAGGGGATCCTGGAAGTCTCCCGGGATGTCCGTTGCTCCCTGCGAAGGGCCACCGCCCTGGGTTGTCCCGATCTGCTCATCCGCCCTCAGGACTAAAGACATATTTTTCGAAGAGTGAAAAGATCGTGTGATAGCGCTGGTCCGTGAGCATGGCGCTACGGGCCATGCGGACCGTCCTCGGAATGTATCCTCGGTATTCCGCATTCCCCAAATGGGCGACCTGATACCCAAACGTTCCCAAGTCCTTGATGTTTCGTTGGAGCGCCATCCGAGCGAATTCCGCCTTAAACTCCTCGGGGGAGAGGTCCCGCCGCCGGGCAAGAAAATATCGGATTCCCTCTTCCCTCAAATCCTGATCCAGATCGAGGGATGAATCCCTCAGCAGCGACGCCAGATCGTAGGAAGCCGGTCCCAGGCGGGCGTCCTGGTAATCGATGACCCGCAGACCCCCTGGGGTGATCATGAGGTTACGGGACTGAAAGTCGCGGTGACATAGGACCCGCTTCGCGGAATCAAGGGAGGCAGCCAACCACTGGAAAAAGCTCTTGAATCCTGCCTCTTCCGAGGGGGCGGGGCGGACTCCCTGATATCCCAGAACGAAGTGCTTGTAGAAGTGGTCCAGCTCCCAGAGGAGCTTTGCTTCATCCAGTGCCACCCGGCGAGCCGCGGCATGAGGGGGAAGTTCCCGCGTCCCGCTTTCCTGAAGAAGGATGATGATGTCGATGGCCTCCCGATAGAGGGCAGGTCGATCGATGGAGGGATCGCACAGCAATGCCAGCTGGAGTGTGGTGTCTCCGAGGTCCTCCAGCAAGATTGCCCCATATTCGGGGAAGACTCGTTCGATCTTTGGTACCGGGACCCCTACATGCTCCAGATGCTCGTGATTCCCCTTCAGTGGGAATCCCTCCCAGTCAAAGACGTGAGGGTAGAGCATGAGAACGCTCGAGGGGTCTCCGGGTGCAGTGAGTCTAAAAAACCTCCGGGTGGAAGCGTCTCCTTTCAGGGGGACAGCCACCGTCCCGGGCGGAAAATGCTCGTTAAGCAGGGAATTGAGGGCCGGGGGAGTGGACATTAAAAGGATGCCAGGAGCAGCCCGTCCATCCGCTCTAATCCGTTCAGGTCTCCGCCATAAGCTCGTTCGTCCATGATAATTTTTCGGCGAAGACGGGCTCTTGAGGGAATGTGTGCGCCAAATCCCACGATGCATTCGTTCAGGGAAGCTTCCGCTCCGACCTGGACATCGTCCCAGAGGATGCTGCGAATGAGGCTCGCCCTGTGACGGAGGATCACCCGGTCCCCAAGGACTGCGCCGGCGGCGAAGCTGCCGCCCTCCATTCTGATGTTTTCGCCCGCGAGAAAAGTTGGTTCTACTGTTCCCTCCAGGGCCTTAGCAGGGGTGGCGCTGTACACGCCTTCGCGCATACGGATTCTCTGGAGGTATCCGCTGTCACCGCAGGCCAGCAGCTCCAAAGAGCCATCCAGGTATCGCTGTGGTGTTCCGAGCTCTTTCCAGAACCCAAGGTGCAGATAACCTGAAATCCTGCCCTCTGCTTCGATCAGCCTTGGATAGACCTCACGGTTGATCTCGCTCTTCACGACAGGAGGGATCTCCCGAAAAATGGTCGGTTCAAGAATGTGTATCCCGGTGAAGTGATACTTGGGCACTCCAGAATCTTTTCCGGGCCGCCCGGCGATCCGGACAATTCTGCCAGTATGCTCCATCTCCACGGCTCCATACTCGGTGCCCTCCTGGTAGGGAGTTAGGACGAGTGTCGCCAAAGCGCGGGTCTGCCGATGGTGCTCTAGAGCCAACAGAAGGGCGCAGTCGGTGACGAAATCGGAATTGACCATAATCAATGTCCCGTCCACTAGAAGCCGTTCAGCGTTCTTGAGTCCCCCACCCGTACCGAGGATGACCGGCTCTTCCAGGAAGTTCACGAGAAGGCCCAGCGCGCGGATTTGTGGCTCGATACAACGGAGGGTATCGGGGCGGTAATGAAGGTTGATGGCCACCTCGGTGACGCCGTTTCGGGCCAGATGTTCGAGCAGGTGGAGGATTGTGGCACGATTGAGGAGTGGGAGGGCTGGCTTGGCGCGGTCCCAGGTGAGAGGTTTCATCCTCTCCCCGTATCCGGCGGCTAGTACCATCGCTTTCATATCTCCTCCGGAATATGCTGCTGCGCCAAAGGTCGGCGGGACGACAATACTAGGAAGCAGCGCTCCTCACGGTTTTCTCTGCGCACCCCTCTCAAAAATACCCGTGATCAACTATCCTCACCTCTATGCCCTTATGCCAAATATCATATTTCTTGTGCTAATTCGATTTTCTGCTTTATATCTATTGAAAAGATCTACGTAGGTGCTGGTAATAAAGTCCTCTCTCTGGTAGCCCAGCTGCCTGGCTAGTCTTCGTACGGCTTCAGGTCTTCCCTCGATTTCGATATAGTCACCTATGGGTGTTTCGTCAAGACTGATCAATGTCGCATCCTTGTGGAAGATTGTCCGAAATTTCTCGTAACGGAATGCACACCTGAGGCCGAGGCAGGTAAGGATCTTGAGAGCCGTTTTCCCGTCAGACACCTGGGTCTCCAATTCCAGTCTCGCTTTGGTTGACTTTAGGATGCGGCTCCGTCCCTTGAACGTCAGAGTGGCCTCGCCATCCGCGAGGCGGAGTCGAAGGAGAGAGCCGGAACGCCGAATCCTTCCATCGCGGTAGTCAAAGACTATGTTGTCTTCAAAGTGCCGGCGTTTCAGGAGCGTGGCACCGGCGTCGCGCAAGCGGGTCTTGAGAAGGGACGGTCGTTTTACGCGAAGCTTTATCTCGGTTTCGCGCTGCTCCACGACGCTTCCTCCGGCGGTACTTATACCACAGCTACCTGGGTGCTCTGATTCCCCTACGTGCTAGAATCCGCCTTATTGAGAGGACTTCGCGTGCCCAGGACCAGCCTCAATGCGCGTGCTGCCCGTATTCTGGAGCGAATGGAAAAGGAGTATCCGGAGGTCGAGTGTGCCCTTAGCCACGACAACCCGCTCCAACTGTTGGTGGCCACCATCCTCTCCGCCCAGTGCACTGATGCACGGGTGAACATGGTCACCCCTGAGCTGTTCCGCAAGTACCCCGATGCGGCTGCATTTGCACGTGCTGACCTGCGCCAACTCGAATCGACCATCCGGAGCACCGGTTTTTTCAGGAGTAAGGCGAGGAACCTTCGGGAATCCTGTCGCGCTATTCAGAAGAGATTCGGTGGAAGGGTTCCAGGCAGGCTGGAGGACCTGGTAACACTCCCCGGGGTAGGGCGCAAGACCGCCAACGTGGTTCTGGGAAGCGCCTTCGGGATTCCTGGAATAACCGTGGACACCCACGTCGGTCGTCTCTCCCGACGCCTTGGTCTTACGAAGCAAGCGGACCCGGTGAAGGTGGAACTCGACCTCATGAAGCTGATTCCACAGAAGAAATGGTCGTCGTTCTCCTTGCAGCTCATCTGGCATGGCCGGAAGGTTTGTCACGCTCGCGCCCCCCGTTGCGGGGAATGCACTCTCATGAGTCTTTGCCCCTATCCCTCCCAAACAGGCGCAGTTGGGGGCCACACCACCGGTAGCTCCGCCAGATTCAGGCACGCCTGATCGGAATCACACCTCTTTTGATCAATGGGGAATGATGGGAGAGGACTCAGTCAGGAGAATCTCAGCCGCCACCCACGGATCTCCGAGTAGCCGTCATGCTGGCGGCCTGTCTCTGGATGGCCTTCCTGCCGCTCCCGGCTGGTAGGTCAGCCGGCTCAGCGGTTCTCTGCAGACGGATCTCCTCCGGTGGCGGAGCGGTGAACCGGTTCAGGGACCGCCTGACTTCGGCTTTTCCAAGGACTTCCGGATGGTCTCGATGAGCACCGGTACCGGCTTGCTGATTTCCGAGGGGTCGTTGACTCTTTCGGCCTTCCCTTGATCATTGATCCGGTATTCGCCGTAGTGGAAGGCGGCCGTGGTGTAGGCCTCCGCAAATTTCTTCGGATTCAGCAGAAAGACCACATAGAACTTGCCGGCCTGATAGTTGGTGAGATCTCCCTCCATGTCCGACTTAAAGGCAATCTTGACTTTGGAACTCGATGCCTTTCCCTTGATGGACTCATCGATCTGTAGAACGGCGTAACTGCTTTCCCAATAAGTGTAGCGCCTCGACCGGGGCTGGTTTCTTGAAGGTCCCGGGTGCGGGATGGCGCCCACTTCCACCACGCGTCCCTTCACGATGAGATCCGCCCATCGCACCAAGTCCTTGAACTCGGGTTTCACCACTTTGCCGGCGCCGTAGCCGATGGCGCCGCGTGGCACCTGCTCCGGGGCGGCGGCGAGCTGAGCGGAGCCCAGGATTAACAACACGAAAAGTGAGGAGAAGCGACGGCTGCTAGTCACGGGTCCTGATGGAATGCGGATCCAGCACCGACCGGTTGCGTCCCGCCTCTTTGGCTTGGTAGAGGGCCCGGTCGGCCTCTCGCACCAGGTCCTCATGGCCGACGATGCCCGAATTCATCGGATAAGTGGCGATGCCCTGACTGGAGGTGACTCGCACGTCTTCGTCGCTGAGGCGGAACAGGTGGGATTCCATGGCGAGCCGGATCCTCTCGGCGAGCTTGAAGGCGGGGGGTCCGGCGGTGGCTGGCAGGAGGATGACGAATTCATCGCCGCCGTATCGGGCCACCAGGTCCGTCTCCCTCGTGTTCCGGGTGAGGATTCGGCCGAATTCTCGGAGGACCTCGTCGCCGCTCATGTGTCCGTGACGATCGTTGACGATCTTGTAGTGATCCAGGTCCAGCATCATAAGCGAGAGGTATTCGCGGTAGCGGCGCGCCCGGCGAAACTCCTCCTGGAGCCGCTGGTTGAATGCCCGGTAGTTGCGAAGCGCGGTCTTCTCATCGTGGACCAGGAGCTGCTGCAGGCGGGAGTTGGCCTCCTTGAGCTCCTGGTTGGCCTGCTCCAGCTGGAGATACACATCCCGCTTCTTCAGCATGGTACGGATGCGTGAGCGGACTTCGTGGATGTTGGTAGGATCGGAGATGAGATCGTCCGCTCCGTGCTCCAGCATTTCCGCGGCCCCGGGAAGCCCTCCGCCGTTGGTTAACATGATGATGGGAATCATCCCCAGGTGGCAGTCCTTCTTCAGCTCGCGGGCCACCGCCTCGCCCGAAAGAGAGGGGAGGGCGCGATCCAGCAGGATGAGATCGGGGGTTTCCCGGCGCGCCATCTCCAGCGCCTGGGGACCGTCGCAGGCGGTGCTGACTACGAAGCTATCCTCCCGAAGCCAGTCGGTCAGGCGCCGGACATTCTCCGGCTCGTGGTCCACCACGAGGATTCGGTAGAGGTTTTGCAGGGTCCGCTCCACCCCAAAGCGTTGGCCTGCTCCCGCGCCCGTGCACGGCGCGGATGGGTGCCGCTCATTCTATGCGCCCGCTTTCCTCAGTGCAACACCTCGGAGGGTCCGCCGTATCCCATCGGCGCGGAAGCGCTCCCCTCAGTCCATCTGCTTGCGCAGGAATGTGGGGATGTCCAGCTCGTCCTGGAGCGAAGCGTAGGCGGGTACCGTCGTTGACTCCTCTGCCGGTACAAAATTCAGCGATCCCTCCCGCTGCTGTTTCCTCAGGAATGCGGGGGTGTCGGAAACCCGGTGCTCGAAGCCCCCGCGGTCCCGCATGGGGAAGGCCTCTCGTCCCCGTCCCACCGGAGTGCTGACGGAGGGGTCCTTGAACCCGGTGGCGATGACGGTCACTTTCATCTCCTCCGTCATGTTGGCGTCGATGACCGTGCCAAAAATGATGTTGGCCTCGGGATCTGCTGTCTTCTGCACCAGGGTGGAGGCCTCGGAGACCTCGTGCAGCGTCATGTCAGGGCCTCCGGTGATGTTGATGAGGATTCCCTTGGCGCCGTCGATGGCCGCGTCCTCCAGGAGCGGCGACGAGATGGCCTTCTGAGCCGCCTCCATGGCTCGGTTTTCGCCCCGGGCAATGCCTGTTCCCATGAGGGCCATGCCCATCCCCGCCATGATGGTCTTGACGTCGGCGAAGTCCAGGTTGATCTCCCCGGGAATGGTAATCAGGTCCGAGATCCCCTGCACCGCTTGGCGGAGTATGTCATCAGCGTATTGGAAGGCGGCGCCCAGGGCCATCTTTTTGTCCACCGTGGCCAAGAGCTTTTCGTTGGGGATGGCAATGACGGTGTCCACACACTCCTGAAGCTCTCTCAGTCCCAGCTCGGCTTGCTCCTTGCGGCGCTTCCCTTCGAAGGCGAAGGGCTTCGTCACCACCGCTACCACGAGCGCACCCAGCTCCTGGGCCAGATTGGCGATGATGGGTGTCGCCCCGGTGCCGGTGCCGCCGCCCAGACCGGCGGTGATGAACACCATGTCGGAGCCCGTGAGCAGCTCCAGAATCTTCTCCGAGTCTTCCAGTGCCGCATTGCGTCCCACGTCGGGGTTGGCGCCGGCTCCGAGTCCTTTGGTGAGCTTGGAGCCGATCTGCAGGCGCACGGGTGCCTTGGCGCTCCGCAGCGCCTGGCAGTCGGTGTTGGCGGCGATGAACTCCACTCCCAGGAGTCCGTTGGCGATCATCCGGTTCACGGCATTGCCGCCGCCTCCTCCCACGCCCACCACCTTGATGTTGGCTCCCACCTCCTTGGCCTCTGCGAAGGCCAGGGTGGGCTTCTTGTCCTGGACGCCGGTCTCATCCATGCGAATCATCGAATCTCCCCCTGACGGATTGGCCTCCCGGGTCTGGAAGCCCGGCAGGCGACTTTGAATTGGCCCCTTGGGAAGGCCGCTTCTCCTCTTCATCAAAACAACTCCTGGATCCAGGTCCTCACCCGCACACCGACGCGGGCGAAAAAGAAAGGGTTCGTAGGCGGCTGGACTTCCACGCGCCGCGTCCGGTGGCGGTGGCCGAAGATCACCAGCCCCACCGGGGTGCTGAAGAGCGGGCTGTTCACGCCGTCCGAGAGGCCCCCGACGTTTACCGGGGCGGCGCGGCGGACCGGCATGTCCAGCACGTCTTCGGCGATCTCAGGGATTCCCTCCATGATGGATCCGCCCCCGGTGAGAACCGCGCCGGCGTTGATGGACTTGTCAAATCCGGTGCGGACGATCTCCTCGTTGATGAGGGAGAAGATCTCCTCGGCCCTGGGCTGGATAATCTCGCAGAGAATCTGCCTGGAGAGCACTCGGGACTTGCGGCCGCCCACGCTAGGAACCTCGATGGTGTCCTCCTCGCTCACCAGGCTCGGAAGCGCGCAGCCGTACTTCTTCTTGATCCTCTCGGCCTCCGGAACTGGTGTCCGGAGCCCCACAGCGATGTCGTTGGTGAAATGGTCCCCCCCTGTGGGGAGGATGCTAATATGGCGGATGGCGCCGCGCTCCAACAACGCCAGGTCGGTGGTACCGCCCCCGATGTCGATGAGAGCCACCCCCATGTCCTTCTCGTCCGGGGTGATGGTCGCCTCCGACGCCGCCAGCTGCTCCAGGACCGTGTCCTCCACCTCGATCCCCGCGCGGTTGACACAGTTCACGATGTTTTGGACCGCCGAGATGGAGCCAGTGACGATGTAGACATTGGCTTCCAACCGAGTGCCCGTCATCCCCACCGGATCCCCGATGCCATCTTGATCATCCACGATGAATTCCTGGGGCAATACGTGGAAAATCTCCCGATCCGGCGGGATGGACACGGCGCGAGCGGCGCTCAGGACCCGTGCCACGTCCGCCCGCGTGATCTCATGGTCCTTGGAGGCGATGGCAACCACGCCCCGGCTGTTGAACCCCCGGACGTGGCCGCCGGCGATGCCCACGAAGGCCTTCTCCAGGGCCACGCCGGCCATGAGCTCCGCCTCCTCCACCGCCGACTTGATGGAGTCCACCGTGGCGTCCAGATTGATCACCACCCCCTTGCGAAGGCCCTTGGAGGGGCAGCTGCCGAACCCGACGATGTCCAGGCCCCCGTGCTCGTTGGGCTCGGCCACGGTAATGCTTACTTTGGTGGTGCCAATGTCCAGACCCACAATGTGTTTGCTACTTCGCCCCATGCTCCGTGCTCCTCTTGGCCGCAGGCAGAATCGTGATGCGATCCTTCCATCTCAGATCCACGTACGTCACCGGGCCGTAATTCGCCGCGATGTAGTTGCGCATGGCCAGGTAATTGTCCAGGTTCAGCTCAAGCGCGTCGGGGCTGACTCGAAGCGGCGCTCCGCCGTCGTTGAGCCGCACCGCCAGTGCGTCGTCCCGGGACAGGTCCACTTCCGACACTTGGTCGGCCAGGACCGGGCGAGTGCGGTACAGGAGATTCACAAAGGCTGCCCCGAGTTGAATCTTCCGCTTCAACGTTTCCCGTCCGACCCGGTCCAGTCCGGTCAGGATGGGGAAGTCGTAATCAGCATACTGGGGTCCGAATCGGTCCAAGAGCGTCCCCTCGCCATCGGCCAGGTAGACGGTGCTTCCGATTTTCACCAGAACCTCGGGGGCGCGCTCCTCAATCTGAATGAGCAGCGCGTCTGGAATCCGCCGTTTGACGCTGGCACTCTTGATCCAGGGCAGCGATTGCAGCTTGGACTGCACTGCTTCGAGGTCCGCGGTGAAGATATTGCGACCCAGAACCGTGTCGGTCACCGTCTTGAGCTGGTTCGCCGGGGCCGCGGTGCCGCCTGAGACCAACACTTGGCGCACGGTGAACCGCTCCGAGTGGGTCAGGTAGCGGTGACCGCCCCAGGCCGCCAGCGCCACCACGCCCACTACCCCGAGGTGCAGGCCCGCCCATGTGGCCCCCTTGAGCAGGGTCTGATTGCGGCGTCGCTTGCGGACCTGCTCGTTGCGCGTCAGACGGAGGAAGCGCTCGTCAGAGGGGGGACCCACCGGTCGGCTCAGGCCCACACCACCACCTCCTTCTCCAACGTCACGCCGAAGTCCTTGAGTACCTTTTCCCGGATGAGATCCGCGAGTCCCATGACGTCGGCGAAACTGGCGCCGCCCAGATTGACGATGAAGTTGCCGTGGACCTCGGAGATCCTGGCCGCCCCGCGGGTACTCCCCTTCAGTCCGGCCTCCTGGATTAGTCTGCCCGCGTTGCTCCCGGGCGGGTTTTTCCAGATGCATCCCGAGCTACGGACCCCTTGGGGCTGCGTGCGCTTTCGGTGATCCCGGTAGGCAACCAGAGTCTCTTCGATCTCCTTCGACGCGCGCGGGGTCATTTGAAAAACCGCCTCCACCACCGCGCGCTCTCCCACGAAAGGCGCGCCCCGATAGATGAAATCGGTCGCCTCCACCTTCAGCCGCTCCACGCGGCCTAGGCGATCAAGAAGAGTGACTTCCCGCACGCTGCTCTGCATGGAATCGCCGAAGGCACCGGCGTTCATCCGCACCGAGCCTCCCACGGAACCCGGCACCCCTTCGGCCCACTCCAGCCCCGAGAGAGCGAAACGAGTCAGGCGAGTGACCAGTGAAGGGAGACGGAGCCCAGCCGGGGCACGGACGCGGTGTTCCTCCACGTGCGGCTCTCCCACCAGGTCGCTGAAGCAGACCACCACCCCTCGGAATCCCGCGTCGGAGACCACCAGATTGGACCCCGCCCCCAAGAAGGCCACGGGAATGCCTTCGCCGATGAGTCCCTCCAGGGCTTGGGCTAGGGGAGGGACCGCGGCGGGTCGCAGGAGAAAGTCGGCCGGACCACCAACCCCAAGAGTGGTCAGCCGGGCCAGGGGAAAGCTCTTCTCGTAAGGAACGCGGGAGGCGTCGAGAATTTCCCCTGCCTTCTCCACCCATCCTCCTGACACTGTTTCCTCCCATTCGCGGCGCCGTACCCCGTGGACCCGGGCCGTCATGTGGTGTGTCCCATCCGCCTGAGGAATTCGTCCCCGACCTTCCAGACCGAACCAGCCCCCATGGTGATCACCATGTCGCCGGCCCGTGTCTTCCCGGCGAGGAACGCGGGAACTTCTTCGAGTTCCTGGACCAGGGTGACGTCCTGGTGGCCCCGCCGGCGGATCGCCTCGGCCAGGAGCTCGCCCGAGACGCCGGCGAGGGGCGGCTCCCCGGCGGGATAGATGTCCGTGACTACCAGCACGTCGGCGTTCTCGAAGGAGCGCGCGAATTCATCGTGGAGGGCCCTCACCCGGGAATAGCGATGGGGCTGGAACACCACCACGATGCGTCGATTCCATCCGCACCTGGCCGCCAGAAGGGTGGCCTGGATCTCGGCCGGGTGGTGGCCGTAATCGTCGATGACCAGGATGTCGTTCACCTCGCCCTTGAGCTGGAAGCGCCGGTCCGCTCCCCCGAACTGGGCCAGGTGGGAGGCGATCCACTCGAAGGGCAGGTCCAGCTCGAGCCCCACTCCCACGGCCGCCAGTGCGTTGCTGATGCTGTGCAGGCCGGGCACCTTGAGGGCCATCAGGCCGAGGGGCATACCCCGAAGGGAGATCTCGAATCGGGAACTGAACTCCCGAAGCTCGATCCGACTGGCAAGCAGGTCAGGCTGTCCGGAAAGGCCATAGGTGACAATCTTCCGCCGCAGTCGAGGAAGAATCTCCCGGATGCGCGGGTCATCCAGGCAAACGATGCCGGTCCCGTAGAAAGGTACTTTGTTGAGAAAATCCACGAAGGCGTCCTGAAGCTTTTCCAGGCTCCCGTAGTGGTCCAGGTGCTCCGCGTCGATGTTGGTCACCACGGCGATCGTAGTGGAAAGGTGAAGGAACGAACCGTCGCTTTCATCCGCCTCGGCGATCAGGAGGTCTCCCTTGCCAAGTTTGGCGTTGCTCCCCAGAATCCCCAACCTGCCGCCGATAACAATGGTGGGATCCAGACCGGAGCCGGAGAGTACCTGGGCGACCATGCTTGTGGTGGAGGTCTTTCCATGCGAGCCCGCGATGGCGACACCGTACTTCATGCGCATGAGCTCCGCCAGCATCTCCGCCCGCGGGATGACCGGAATCTGGCGCCGGCGCGCCTCCTCCACTTCCACGTTGTCGGCCTTCACGGCGCTGGAAATTACGACCACGTCCGCCCCTTCCACGTTCTTCGCAGAATGCCCGAGGGTGAACCGGCCTCCCAACTCCTCCAGACGGTGGGTCACTCCGCTCGCCATCAGATCCGACCCCGTCACTCCGTACCCCAGATTCAGAAGTACTTCGGCAATGCCACTCATCCCGATCCCGCCGATTCCGACGAAATGGACCTGTCGGACTTTTTTCATGACATCAGCTCTTCCACCAGTTCCGCCACCCGCACCGTGGCGTCAGGACGAGCCAGAGGGGCGGCCGCCCTCTCCATGGCCGTCAGTCGATCGGGGTTCTTGAGGAGGTCCTCGATCTCACGGGCCAGCCGTTCTCCCGTCAGATCTCTTTCGGGGATGACCCGGGCGGCCCCCGCCTGCTCGAGCTTCTCAGCGTTGAGGCGTTGATGATCTCCGGCGGCGTGTGGGAAGGGGACCAAGAGAGCCGCCTTCTGACACGCGGTCAGCTCCGCCACCGTGGTGGCCCCCGCCCGGGCGATGACCAGATCCGCCCTGGAATACTCTTCCGCCATGTTGTCCAGGTAGGCGACTACGCGAGCCTCAAGCCGCTGCGCCTCGTACGCTGCCTCGACAGGCTCGCGATCCTTCTCTCCGGTCATATGAACGAACCTGAGGGCCAGCCTTTGGGGCGCAAGGCGGGGCAGCGCTTCCATCATCCGCTGGTTCAGAGTTCTCGCACCTTGACTCCCTCCGAAGATCAGCACGTAGAACGGGGTCCCCCGCGCCTTGGGCTTCACCGAGGCGAACTCCATTCGGATGGGATTGCCGGTCACCTCGCCTCTGCCTCCCAAGAGGTCCCTGGTCTCCTCGAAGGAGACGGCGATGCGATCCACCCAGCGCGCCAGGATCCTATTGGCCATCCCCGGTGAATAGTTCTGCTCCTGAATCATGGTCGGGATCCGCAGCAGAATGGCGGCTCCCACCACGGGGCCCGAGGAGAATCCCCCGACCCCCACCACCGCCCGCGGCTTAAGCTCCCAGAGGACTCGCAGCGATTGCATCATGCCTATCCCCGTCCAGAAGAGCGCTCCTACTTTGGCCGAGATGCTGCGCCCCAGAAATCCCCGCGAGCTTACCTTCAGGAGCCGGAACCCGTGCCCTTCCACTACGCGCTTCTCGAACGGGGAACCGGTTCCGATGAAGACCACTTGCAGGCCGGGATGGCGCTGCTCGAGAGCCTGTGCTACCGCCACTGCAGGGTAGACATGCCCTCCCGTTCCGCCGCCGGCGAAGACCACCCGTCCCGCCAGACCTGTTTCCACCACCTCAGTTCGAGTGCTGGGAGATGTTCAAGAGCACTCCCACCGAAAGCAGTCCCACCATCAGCGAGGAGCCGCCATACGAGACGAACGGCAGCGGCAATCCCTTGGTGGGAAGCAGCCCGAGCACCATTCCCATGTTCAGGGCCCCCTGCACCACGAGGAACAGGGTCAGCCCCATGCCCAGCAGGTAGCCAAAGCGATCCGGGGCGCGCAAGGCGGCCCGGACACCGCGCCAGAGCAGCAGTCCGAAGACCAGCAACACCACCGACGTTCCCAGCAGCCCCAGCTCCTCCCCGATGACCGAATAGATGAAGTCGGTGTGCGGCTCCGGCAGGAAGAAGAGCTTCTGCCTTCCTTCACCCAGATTGACTCCCTGAATCCCGCCGCTGCCGAAGGAGAGCAGGGACTGCCGGATTTGGAATCCGGCTCCCAGCGGGTCATCCGACGGGTGGAGGAAGGTCATCAGGCGCTGCACACGGTAGTTGGCCTGGAAGATCATGACGATGAGACCCACGGACCCCAGCGCTCCGCCCGCCATCAGGATCTTGGGGTTCAGCCCGGCCAGATACAGAAGCAGGCCGGAGATGAGGCAGATGGCGGCGGCGGTACCCAGGTCGGGCTGCATGTAAATGAGAAAAGCAATGCTTCCCACGGCGATGCCGGCCGGGATCAGCGTCCTGCGCCAGTCATTGATCTCCTCGGCCCGGTTGTCCAGGAATGAGGCCAGGAAGAGAATCAGGATGGGCTTCGCCAACTCCGAGGGTTGGAAAGAGAAGAAGCCCAGGGAGATCCACCGACGCACCGGGCCGGAAGGAGTGAGAAGCGCCAGCATGAGCAGCGCAGCCACACCCATCAGCGAGCCCATAAGAATCGCGCGATTCCTTAGCCGGCGGTAGTCGAAGTTCATGGCCCAGATCATCAGAACGAATCCCGCGACCAATGCCGCCACCTGCTTGCCACGGTAGTGGTAGGGAGAGCCGAAGCGTTGCATCGAGAGCACGGCCGAGGCCGAATAAATCATGACCACCCCGAACAGCGAGAGAGCGACGGGAATGGAGAAGAGAATCCTGTCAAAGGCCAGCTTGCGTGACATCAGCGCACCCGTGCGGCGTCGCCGCTCCCCGCAACCAGATCCTGTACTTTGCGCCGAAAGTCCTCACCCCGTTCTTCGAAATTGTGGTAGGCGTCGAACGAGGTGCAGGCAGGCGCCAACAGGACTACCTGCCCGGGAGACGCCATCTCCCTCGCCGCTGCCACGGCCTGCGCCATGGTCTCCACCTTCCGCGTGGGCACGGGCGCGCCCAGTTGGGCCGCGAGAGCCTCCCGAGCCTTTCCCATGAGGACCAAACCCGCCGCCCGCTCTCGGATCGCGGGAAGCAGCGACGCGAAATCGCCTCCCTTGTCCTTACCGCCCAGGATGAGGATCACCCCGCGCGGGAAGCTTTCCAGAGAGCGCGCCGCAGCGGCCACGTTGGTGGCCTTGGAATCGTTGTAGTAGCGGACCGAACCGACCTCTCCCACCAGCTCGATTCGGTGGGGGAGCCCCTTGAATCCCTTCAGCGTCCTGGCCATGCTCGCTGCGGGAACGCCACAGAGGTCCGCGATCGTGATCGAGGCCAGGACATTCTCCAGGTTGTGCACCCCCACCAGGGGAATGTCTGCCACAGGCAGAATCGGCCGGCTGCTCCCGCCGCGGCGCAGCGTCACCATGCCGCTCTCCACGCAGGCACCGTCGGTCACCGTCACCTTCCGGCTGAACTGGGAGAGGCGCGCCTTCAGGCCGGGCGCAAAAGCGAAGGTCTGGGGGTCGTCTCGATTGAGCACCGCCGCGTCAGTGGCCCGCTGATTCTCGAAGATTCTTCCCTTGGCGGCACGGTAGGCTGCATGGTCCGGATAACGGTCCTGATGGTCCGGGGCCACGTTGAGCAGCACCGCCACGTCAGCCCGAAAGGTCTCAACACCCTCCAGCTGAAAAGAAGAGAGCTCCACGACATAGTGCTTCTTAGTCGAGTCGAGGGAGGCCATCTCGATCAATGGAGTGCCCAGGTTGCCGCAAGCCACCGCGTCCAGTCCTGCTTCGCTCAGAAGCAAACTCGTAAGGCTCGTGGTGGTGCTCTTGCCATTGGTGCCGGTGATTCCGATGATTTTCCCCTTCAGGAAATGCGATGCGAACTCGATTTCGCCCCAAACTTTCACTCCCTTGACGCGGGCAGCCTGGATGGCGGGAAGGGTCAGCGGCACTCCCGGGCTGACCAGCACCCGGTCGGCCTCAGTGAAGTCGGCCTCATCGTGGCCCCCAAGAGCCAGGCGCGCCCCGCGCCGAGAAAGTTCCATCACCTCCGCGCCGTGGCCCTCGGTCCGGACATCGGTGAGGACCACCTGGCCTCCCAGATCCAGCAGGAACCGGACGAGGGCGATCCCACTTCGCCCCGCTCCCACCACCAGGTATCGAAGACTCGAGACAGGCTCCATGGCGACCCGACAAGGCCCGGCAAGCGACGAACCGGAACTACCGGAGCTTCAACGTTGAAAGGCTCACCAAGGCGAAAATGATGGCGATGATCCAGAACCGGATGATCACCTTGGGCTCCGGCCAGCCCGCCAGCTCGAAATGGTGGTGCAGTGGGGCCATTCGAAAGATCCTTCGACCTCGCATCTTGAACGAGCCGACTTGCAGAATGACCGAGACCGCCTCCATCACAAAGAGCCCGCCCACGAACACCAGGAGAATCTCCTGCTTGATGAGGACCGCCACGGTGCCGATGGCCCCGCCCAGGGCCATGGATCCGACGTCCCCCATGAAGACCTCGGCGGGATTGCAGTTGAACCAGAGAAAGCCCAGGGATGCGCCCACCAGGGCCCCGCAGAATACCGTCAGCTCACCGCTTCCCTTGACGTTCAGCACTCCCAGGTAGGTGGAGGCCACGGCGTTGCCCGCGATGTACACAAGGATGGCGAACGTAGCCGAGGCGATCAGCACCGAACCGATGGCCAGTCCGTCCAGTCCGTCGGTGAGGTTCACTGCATTCGCCGCCCCGATGATCACTACCATGATGAACGGGACGTAAAACCACCCCAGGTCAGGCGTCCACCTCTTGAAAAACGGGAAGCTGAACTGGGTGGTGAATAGGTCCACGTGAGCCAGGTGGACCAAGTAAACGCCGATGGCGCCCGCCACCAGAATTTGGGCGGCCATCTTGCCGCGAACAGTCAGCCCGAGGGACCTCATTTTGCGCAGCTTGAGGTAGTCATCGAGGAAGCCGATGACACCGAAAGCGAGGGTGGACGCCACGGCGATCCACACATAGCGGTTGGTGAGGTCAGCCCACAGAAGGGTGGGGAGCACCGCCGCCAGAATGATCAGCAGGCCCCCCATGGTCGGTGTGCCTTTTTTTGTGTGGTGGGTCTGAGGCCCCTCGGGTCTGATGTTTTGCCCTATCTGAAGATTCCTCAGCTTTCGGATCAGCCATGATCCCAGGCCGAAGGAGATCAGTAGTGCCGTCAGAGTGGACAACGCCGACCGGAAGGTGATGTACCGGAAGACGTTGAAGACCGAAATATATTCGTGCAGCGGGTAGAGAAGGCGGAACAGCATCTAAGCCCCCTCCTCTTGCCCGCGGGAAGCGCGGATAGCGTCCACGACGCGTTCCATGGCCATGCCGCGAGAACCCTTGACCAGGAGCAGGTCTCCGGGCTGCAGTACTCTCGCGAGGAAGGCGGCGGCCGAGGAGGAATCCTCGAAATGTCGCACCTCCTCCATACCCGCCGCCTGCGCGCTTTCGGCGGCGTGCTTCGACAGGGGCCCCACTGCCACGAGAAGGGAGACGCCCGAGCGTGCCACCTGCTCCCCCAGGAGCCGGTGGGCCTGGTCTTCGATGGGGCCCAGCTCCAGCATGTCGCCCGACACCACTACTTTGCGAAGGGCTACCATACCGGAGAGAGTCTCCAGCGTGCGCTCCATGGCTTTGGGATTGCTGTTGTAGGTCTCGTCCAGAACCCGGATATCGCCCGGGAACCGGAGGAGTGCTCCTCGCATGGGCAAAGGCCGCGTCCGGGCCAGGCCGCGCCGGATGGCATCGCTTCCCGCACCGGCGGCGTGGGCCGCGGCAGCGGCCGCCAAGGCGTTGGCGACGTGATGCCGGCCCGGGAAGGGGATCTGTACCGGGAGCGGTTGCCCCAGGCCGCTGATCACAAACGCAGTGCCTTCTTCTCCCTGGGGTTCCAAATCGATCGCGCGTACGCGCGCGCTCTCGCCGAAGCCGAAGCCAATTTTTTCCCCTGGGAAGGGAAGAGCGACCCGGGCAGCTTCGGGATCGTCGGCGTTGTACACCGCCACGGCTTGCTCGCGCATTCCCCGGAACAGCTCTCCCTTGGCCTCGGCGATGGCCGACAGCGAATGGAAATGCTCGAGGTGCACCGGGTGGACGTTGAGCAGAACTCCCACGTCGGGATTCGCGATCGCCGCGAGGCGGGAAAGCTCGCCGGGGTAGCTCATTCCCATCTCGAGCACCGCCGCCTGGTGTTCGGGCTGGACTCCCAGCAGGCAGAGAGGTAGCCCATAGGAATTATTGAGATTTCCGGTGGACTTCAATGTGGGCATCGCCTCTTCCATGACTGCCGCCGACATCTCCTTGGTGGTGGTCTTGCCCGAGGATCCGGTGATCCCGAGCACCCTCAGGGGCTGCCGCTGCCGCACCCAATGGGCCAAATCCTGCAGCGCCTGGGTCGTATCAGCCACCCTCAGAATGGCCGCCTCGCCAGGGAAATCTCCCGCACGCCCCCGGGAAATCACCACCGCCTTCGCGCCCTGGCGAATCGCCTCCGGCACGAACCGGTGGGCGTCGTGATTCGGACCCACGAGGGCAAAGAAAAGCTCCCCAACTTTGAGCGTCCGAGTGTCGATGGAGTAGGACTCCACCATCGTGTCGGGATCGCCCCGCAGCAGGACCCCGATGGTCCCCCGCGCAGCCTCCGCCAAGCTAATGCGCGCCACGGCCCGAGTTCGCGGGAATCCGGGTGCGCAGGAGTTCGCGGACCACTTCCCGGTCGTCGAACGGGATGGTGCGGTTCCCCAAGATCTGGTACGTCTCATGTCCCTTCCCGGCGATTACCACCGCATCCCCCTGGCCAGCCTCTGCTAGCGCCAGCCGAATCGCCTCCCGCCGATCCGGCTCCACCTGGTAACTTGCGGCGGGAACTGCCTCGCGAATTCCCCGCTCCACATCGGCCAGAATCGCAAGTGGGTCCTCGGTGCGCGGGTTGTCCGACGTGAGGATGGCGAAATCAGCCAGGCGGGCAGCGGCGGCCCCCATGAGGGGCCTCTTGCTCCGGTCCCGATCCCCGCCACAGCCGAACACCACAATGAGGCGCCGGGGATGAAGGTCCCGTACGGTGGTCAGGGTGTTCGCGAGGGCGTCATCGGTGTGAGCATAATCCACGTACACCGCGAAGCCTTGCCCATGGCCCACGCTCTCCAGCCGGCCCGGCACTCCCGCAAGGCTTGCCACGCCCGCTTCTACCGCAGTGGTCGGGCAGTCAAGGCTCAAGGCGGCAGCGGTGGCGGCGGCAATGTTGCTGGCGTTGGGGCGCCCAAACAGACGAGTCCTTAACTTGAGGAATCGGCCGAAGGCCCGAAGGCTTACGGTGGTGCCGTCCCGATCGGATTCGAAACTCTCTACCCGCACGTCGGAGCCTGGGGAAAAGCCGTAGGTGACGGGTCGACCTCGGGTGGCCGCCAGGAGTCGATCGCTGGCGGAGTCGTCCCGATTTACTACCGCGGGGTGCCCCTCCGGGAGCTCCGCGAACAGTACCAATTTCGCCCGGAAATAACTCTCCATGTCTTTGTGGAAGTCGAGGTGATCGCGAGTGAGATTGGTGAAGACAGCCGCGGCAAACCGGAGCCCCGCCACCCGCCGCAGGGCGAGGGAGTGGGAGGAGATCTCCGCGACCGCCCGGCGGCACCCTTCGGTGACCGCCCGGTCCAAAAGGCGATACAGGTCCACCGATTCCGGGGTGGTACGGTCGGCCTTGAATTCTTCCTGCCCAATTCGGTAGACGAGCGTGCCCAGCGCGCAGATCCTGCCGCCTTCGGCGCCGAAAATCGACTCCAGAAGGTGCACCACCGTGGTTTTGCCGTTGGTGCCAGTGACACCCGTCACGCCCAGCCGCAAATCAGGCCGCGAGTAATAGTTCCGTGCCGCCAGCGCCAGAGACCGGCGATCGTCCTTTACCCTGACCCACGTGGCCGGGAAGGACTCGGGCGGAGCACCAGCGGAAAGGACGGCGCAAGCCCCGTGCCGCAGAGCGTCGGAAACGTACCGGTTGCCATCTTCCCGCTCTCCTTTGAGCGCCGCGAAAAGGTAGCCCGTCTCCACCTTCCGGGAGTCGTAGGCGATGCCGAGGACCGCGGGGTCGGGCGATCCCGAAATCTCTTCCACTTCCACCTGGGTCAGAATCTGGGAGAGGTTCACTGCCGCTCCTCGACTAGGACCAGTTGGCAGGCACTCCCGGCGGTCACCTCGGCACCGGGGGGCGGATCCTGGTTCCCCACCACCGGACCTTGTCCGCCGATCTTGCAGATCAGTCCCATCTGGGCCATCACGAAATTCGCCTCCCTGAGACTGCGCCCCGACAGATCCGGCATCTCTGCGGTCTCCTCAGATTGCCTCGCGGATCGCTGCCTCACCTCGTTCAAGGCCAGAGGGACGAAGTGGGCCGGTTGCTCCGCGGTGCCCGGCCGTGCCGTGAAGGGCCCCCTGGGAAGGGTCCGCATGGACTCGAACCCCTTGAGGGCTGCCTGAATCTCGGTGTTTCGGTTCAACACCACCCCGCCATCTTCGGGCATGACGCCGAGGTATTGCAGGGCGGGGAGAGCGATCCGGGCAAAGGCAGGTGCCGCAATCTCCCCGCCATGGAAGCCTCCGTGGGGCTCGTCCACTACCACAATAATCGCCAGGGCAGGGTTGCGGGAGGGGACGAATCCCGCGAACGAAGCCACGTACCGACCGCGAGCGTAACGCCCGCTCTCGTCGATCTTCTGGGCGGTTCCGGTCTTGCCAGCCACCGTGTACCCTGGGATGGCCGCGGCTTTGCCGGTGCCGGCGGTCACGACTTTCTCCAAGATCGCGGTAAGGGCCGAGGCGGTTGAAGAAGACAGGATGCGGCGCCCGGGATCGGCCGAGCGGGCCGGCCTCGTGAGAGATCCGTCCTCGCCGACTAGGCCCGCGACAACCCAGGGCCGGCGCAGAATCCCATCGTGGGCCACCGCAGCCATGGCGCTGATGGACTGCAAGGGCGTGACCCCCACCTCCTGACCGATGGCCAGAGAGGCATGGGAGAGACCCGACCACTGGGCGGGGGGTCGAAGGATCCCCTTCACTTCTCCGGGCAGATCGATGCCGGTAGTCTGCCCGAAGCCGAAATCTGTTATGTGCTTGTAGAAGACCGAGGCGGGCATCATCGTGGCCAGCTTGATCGACCCCACGTTGCTGGACTTCTCCACGATTTCGGCCACCGAGAGGTAGTCGAAGGGGAGCCTGTCCTCCTTGATGGTGAAGCGGCCGATCTGAATAGAACCGTGCTCGCAGTAAATCACCGTCGAGGGAGAGACTTTCTTCTCTTCCAGGGCGGCTCCGGCGGTGACGATTTTGAAGGTGGAGCCCGGCTCATAGATGGTGCCGATGGCACGGTTTTGTCGTGCTGCCTCGGGATAGTCGGCGTAGGCATTGGGATCAAAGGTGGGTCGGTTCGCGAGTGCCAGGATCTCTCCAGTGTCGGGGCGCATGACGATGGCCGTGCCGCCCCGGGCTTGGTGCTCCAATACGGTATTCTCCAGCTCCCGCTCGGTCAGGTGCTGAATCACCTCATCCACGGAGAGGACAACGGCCTTTCCGGAGGTGGGGAGACGTTCGCTCTTTCCCAAGGCGCGGTGACCGCGGCCGTCCCGCAAGGCGATCAGGTACCCCGCCTTTCCCCGAACCTCGGCTTCCTGCGAGTACTCGATGCCGTCCAACCCCTGGTTATCCACACCCGCATATCCCAGCACGTGGGACGCCAGCGCTCCCTTGGGGTAAAAGCGCTTGCTCTCGCGAACGAAATAGACGCCCTTGATTCGCTGCTTCTCCACTGCCTTGCGCTGAGCCGGAGTGATTTTGCGTTCCACCCAAGCGAAGCGCCGGTTGCTCTTCAGCCTGCCTCGCAAGTCCTCGAATCGCACTCCCAGCACCGCGGAGAGCTTGCGCGCCGCAAGCGTGGGATCGGTGATTTCGGAGGGGTCCGCATAGACCGAATCCACGTCCACGGAAAGCGCCAACTCTCGCCCGTTCCGATCGTAGATGGGACCCCGTTTGGGGTCGAGCGTGACTACCGTTTCCTGCTGGGAGCGGGCCGCGACCTTCAGGCCCGGGGACCGGAGGATCTGAATCTGGACCAGACGAAGCTGGATGGCGGCAAGCGCGCAGCCTAGGGAGATGACCAGGGTGGTCACTCGAGCCGGGACGCTTCCACGCTGCCACATGAGTGAAACTCCCTTAGCGCTCCGCCGCAAAAAGGCCGACCGATGGAGAGGGCCCTCGGGCGACACTCCGAGAAGCGGACCCTTCCCCGGTGAGCCGAATCTTGACGGTGTTATGGGGATCGGGCGGGACCAGTCCCAGCTGGGTCCGACCGAGCGCCTCGATGCGCCTCAGGTTCAGGAGGGTGGCCCGCTCCAGCTTCATTTGCCGGTTCCACTCCATCAGGCGGTTCTTCTCGGAGCGCAGCTGCTCGATCTGGTATCCGGTCCGGATGTACTCCACCTGCTGCCAAACATAGAAGAGAACCGGCATCAGCAGCGCGCCGCAGATCCAGACCACCCGCCTGAGCTCCCTGGCACGGGCCTCGTCCCGGTCTTTGACCAGACGCTGGTTGAGGACCACGCGGCGCGACACCGCAGGATTCACGCCTCTTCCTCCAGACGTAAGGCGACCCGGAGCCGGGCGCTGCGGGATCGTGGATTGGCCAGCATTTCCTCACTACCCGGCCGGACGGCTTTGCGATTCACGCGCTCCACGATGCCCTTCCGGCCACAGACGCAGTACGGAAGGGCCGGCGGGCAGACACAGTGGGGCGTCAGATTCTCGAGGGTCTTCTTCACCGCCCGATCTTCCAGCGAATGGAAGGCGATGAATGCCGCCCGGGAGCCGGGGACCAGAACCCGGCACGCCTGCTCCACGAATTTCTCCAATCCCTCCAGCTCACGGTTCACGGCAATCCGCAGCGCCTGAAACGTCCGGGTCGCGGGATGGATGCGAGCATTGCGCCGCGCCCCCACGGCGGACTCCACGATGGACGCCAGCCGGAGGGTGGTGGAGATGGGCGACTTCCGGCGCTCCCGAGCCAGAGCCCGTGCGATCCGACGTGCGGCGGGCTCCTCTCCGTATCTGCGAATGAGGCGTTCCACCTCCTCCTCGTCCAGAGTGGACAAGAGGTCTGAGGCCGTCGGCCCAGCGGACCGGTCGAGGCGCATGTCCAGCGGGCCATCCGTGGAGAAGGAGAAACCGCGCTCGGGTGTGTCCATCTGGAAGGAGGAAACGCCGAGGTCGGCCAGCAGCCCCCGAATCGGGCCGACGCCTTTCTCCTCGAGAACCTGCAGCAGGTCGCGGTAATCGGCATGCACAGGAAGGAAGCGGTCGCCGAATTCCCTGAGGTTGTTCCGGGCTCGCGCCAGCGACTCCGCGTCCCGGTCGAGCCCGACGACGAGACCCGTGGGGCCGACCGCCTCAAGCATTGCCCGAGTGTGCCCACCCAGTCCCACGGTGCAATCGATGGCCGTCCCACCACACGGCAGGCCCAGCAGATCGAGGCATTCCCGTAGGAGCACGGGGCGGTGCCGCGGCGGACCGAGTTGCCGGCGGGACGGGCTCACGATGGTAGCCTCAGCGAGCATGCGCGGGTCTCTTAGATTCCCAGTCCGGCCAAAACGCGCTGGTCTTCCTCGGTGACAGGCTCGGCGCCCATCTTGGCTTCGAACTTCTCACGGTTCCAGACATCCAGATAGCGCTGGTTTCCCAGTACGGCCACCTCTCCCGTGACCTCGGCGGCCTTGCGAAGCAGGGGTTGAATCACCACCCGCCCCTGGGCATCGAGGCTTCCCACCGAACCGTAATAGTTCACCCGGTTCAGGAATCGCATGATGGTGGGATTCATGGAGGAGACGGCGGCCACTTTCTTTTCGATTTCAAGCCATACTGCCATGGGGTAGATCCGCACGAATTCCCCGGAGATGCTGGTGATGAACACGTCGCTTCCGTATTGCTGCTCGATATAGTTGCGAAAGGTGGTGGGGATCTTCAGGCGACCCTTCTCGTCGATCCTGGCAGGGGAATTTCCCCTAAGCATGCGACCTTCCCCGGAGGAAAAAAGGATCAAAAACCCTATGCAGGGCGCCTTTCGTCCCTGAAGAGTTGCGGCTCGTAAATCTGTCCTTAATTTCTGAATGCGGCTTGGAAGCTAAGGAACCGTGACCGTCCGTTCCACTTCAGTCCACTTTACTCCACGGGCGCGCATCATATTGAACGGTGCGGGGAGTGTCAAGGGAAAAAGCGACCTCCTCCGCGATGGAAGTTGAGCGGCTGGAAGGAGAAAGGCAAGACAGCTCGCGATAGCGAAAGACCGAAAGGGTGGGGTCGCGAGTGAGCACCTGCCACAATATCGTGTGGCCTCGGTATGCTAAACTCCTCTTGTTTGCCTGTGTGCCAGCGAGAAGTTCTTCCGCTGCCTTAAACCTGGAGCCTCGGTGAGTCCCTCCATCCCTCCATCGCTTACCGCAGATGTGATCCGCACAAAACTCTCCAACGGACTCACCATCTTGATCAAGGAGATGCGTGACCTTCCTGTGGTAGCTATCGATACTTGGGTGAGGACGGGATACTTCAATGAGGAAGATGATGAAGTGGGGATCTCGCACGTCATCGAGCATATGTTCTTCAAGGGGACGCACCGACGTCCCCGACCGGACCAGATCGCCGCGGAGGTAAAGGCCCTGGGAGGCGAGCTGAACGCGGGCACCTTTTACGATTTCACCCACTACTACTTCGCACTTCCCGCCGATTCCTTCTCCCAGGGACTGGAGATTCAAGCCGATGCCTTGACGAGTCCGCTGCTGGATCCCGTCGAGCTCTCGCGAGAGCTGGAGGCGATCATCCAGGAGGCAAGTCGCAAGCGCGATAACCCGGCCGCGTACGCGGCAGAGAAGCTGTACGAATTGGCGTACACCGTCCATCGGATACGCCGATGGCGCATCGGGGAAGAAGCCTCGCTACGGACCTTCACAAGGGAAAAACTCTTGCGGTACTACCACCGGCGCTATACCCCGGAGAACATCATCCTGACGGTTGTGGGTGACGTCTCAGCCGGGAGGGCAGTAGAGGAAATCGATAGACTCCTGGGAGATCTCCCTGCCGGAACAAGTCCGACCTCCGCCTCCCCCACGGAGCCACCGCAGGAGGATTCGCGCTTTCGCCTGCTGCGCGGGGACGTGAAACGGGCGCACCTTCTCATGGGGTTCCGCTCGGTGCCCTTGTTTCATCCCGAGGACCTGCCGGTCAGGGTGCTGGCTACGGTGCTGGGCAGGGGAAGGAGCAGCCGGCTCTTCCAGGAGGTGAAGGAGAAGCGGGGATGTGTGGAATCCATCTCCGCGGGGGTTGAGGTCTTTGCGGACCTGGGGACGTTCAGAATCACCGCGGAGATGGAATCCGGGCAGCTGGCGGACGCTGGCGAAGCCATCGTCGGCGTCTTGCGAGGAATTTGCTCGAAAGGCCCAGTCCCAGAGGAGATCCGGCGCGCCCGCAGCGCGGTGGAGAGCTCGTACTACTTCTCACAGACGGACGTCCTGGGGGTCGCCACGAACCTGGCTTACTACGAGGCGCTCGGCGACTACCGACTGGCTGACGAGTTTGTGCGCCGGCTGCAGGAGATTACTGCGGAGGCCGTCGAGGACGCGGCACAGAAGGTTCTGAGGGTGGAGAGCGCCTCGATGCTCGCGTATGTGCCGGAGCAGAGCCACCCAGCGCTGGCGGACGAAGCGGTCGCTCGAGCGATACTGGGACCAAGCGGTGCTGTCTTGGTCCCTGCGTTTCCGGTGATTCCGGAGGAGTCGCGCCGGGCCCCCGCTGCGCAGGGCGCTTCGCAATACCCTGCGCCCCCGCGGCGACTGCCGCTCCCCGGCGGGGGCACACTCCTGGTGGAAGAGATTCCCAGGCTTCCCGTAACCAGTGTGGTAATTCTCTTTCGAGGAGGACGCGTTCATGAGACCGTGGAGAACAGCGGGATCTCGCGGCTAGCGTTGTCCACCATGGCCAAAGGGACACGGCAGCGCGACGCGCTGCGGCTCGCCGCCGAGATGGAGTCCTTCGGCTGCTCGCTGGAGCGAATCTTCGACGATGACTACCTTGGCCTCGCGATCGGGATCCTTTCGCGCTACCTCCCCGGCGGTCTTGACCTGTTGCTGGACGTGGTGCGTGGTCCCGTCTTTCCGGCGGAAGAGATGGAGCGGGAGCGCCGCGTGCAGCGGGCCGCCATGGAGAGCTTGAACGATCAGGCGATGGGGTATGCGATGAGCCTCTTCAGGGAGGCGGCGTTTCCGGGACATGCGTATGCGTTGCCTCCGTACGGGGTTCCTGCCGCGGTGGAACGTCTCGATCCCGGACAGCTTGAACGCTGGCACGCAGGAATTTTCCGCCCCGACAGAATGGTGGTGGCCGTGGCGGGCGATCTCCGGGCCGAGGCCGTACAGGAGATGCTCGCCGAGCGAATGGTGGGGTGGGAAGCCTTTGGTCCCGCCCCGCCGGATCCTCCCCTTGCGTCGTCGGTGACAGGAATCACCACGAGGGCCGAAACGCGAAAGAAGGCCCAGAGCTTCCAGGTCCTGGGATTTCCCACTCTCGATCTCCACGCGGACGCCAAGTATCCTCTGGATCTCCTTCAAAGCACGGTTTCGGGCCTTGGCGGGATCTTTTTCGAGGCGATCCGTGGCAGGCGTGGATTGGCTTATGTGGTGGGGGCTTCCAACCTGATGAAACTTCTGGGGGGCTATTTCGTGGTTTACCTCGGCACCTCTCCGGACAAGGAGGAAGAGGCACGAAGGATTCTCTTGGAGGAGGTGGAACGGATCAGGAGTTCGGGAATTCCCGAAGAGGAGATCCACCGAGCCCGAGCCTATGTTCTCGGCACCTATCCTCTCGTGCTGCAGACTAACGCGGCGCGGGCGCTTTCCTACTCGGCGGCGGAAATCCAGGAGCAGGGCATGGAAGAGGTGCTTGCCTATCCGGCCCGAATCCGGTCGGTCACTCCCGAAGCGGTCGTAGAGATGGCGCGCCGGTATCTCACGCCAGGGCGCTTTGCCCTGGGGGTGCTGAGGGGATCCTGATGGGTCCAGCTGACACGCGGGAAATCCTCGAGAAGTTCCACACCTTCGCCGTGGTAGGGCTTTCTCCCAAGCCCCACCGGGATTCCCACAGGGTGGCGCGCTTTTTGAAGGAGCACGGCTATCAAGTGGTTCCCGTCTATCCAGGGGAGGAGTTCATTCTGGGAGAGAAATGTTATTCATCGCTGCGGGACATTCGTGGGAAGGTGGAGGTAGTGGACGTTTTCCGTCGGAGCGAAGCGGTGCCGCCATTCGTGGATGACGCCATCGCCATCAGAGCCAACGTGATCTGGATGCAGCTGGGCGTGGTCCATGAGGCGGCGGCGGAAAAGGCGCGCCGCGCAGGACTCCTCGTGGTCATGGACCGTTGCCCGGTCATCGAGTACCGCCGACACTTCGGCTCCTCCCCCCGTCCCCTCTGAGAATCATCCACAGGGCCGTCCGTTGAACGGAGCGGCCTGGCTCGTGAGAGCCCGAGCACCTTCAGGCTTCCCTGCTCGTGACGAGGACCCACCCCCTCATACGGGCCCCCGGCCCCGCTTCCAAGGCCAGATACGAAGCAGCTCCGTCACGAAGATCATGCGACGGGGCGGTTCCCCGTGGAGAATTCAGCCCGTGCCGCTGAGCTTCAACAAAAAGAAAACAGCCGGCAACGCGCCGGCCGTGGGAATCTGCCGAGAGCGACCCCGATCAGGGTTTGTCGGAAGGAGCAGGCGTTGATTTCTCCTTGGGGGGTTCGGGTGCGGACTGAGGCGCCGCGGCCGAAGGAGGAGGTGTGTAGGACGACAGCGGAGGATGGATTTTTTCGTCACCGCCGATCTTTTTGAGCTCCACGCGCCGGTTCTGGGCCTGACCTTCGGGTGTATTGTTGTCGGCCACCGGATTCTCTGAACCGTAGCCCTTCACTTCCAACCGGCCCGCGTTGATCCCCTTGGAAACGAAGAAAGCCTTGACCGACTTGGCGCGATCCAGCGAGAGGGCCTTGTTGGTCGCGGCCGCACCCCGATTGTCGGTGTAGCCGCCGACCTCCACCTTGAGGTCGGACCAATAGATCAGGGCCTGTGCCGCCTCTTCCAAGGACTTTGTGGAGGCGGACTCCAGCACCGCGCTTCCCGACTTGAAGTTGACTCTCTCCAGGATCACCAGAGAGAGGTGGTCCAGCCTCGGTGTTGGGCACCCCTTGTTGTCCAGCGTCCACCATTTGGGCGTATCCGGGCACTCATCCAGGCCGTCGTACACACCGTCCCCGTCGCTGTCGGACGGGCAACCCTTGGAGTCCACCGTGGCGCCGACGGGAGTCTTGTCGCACTGGTCGATGCCATCGGGCACACCGTCCTTATCCGAGTCGATCGGGCAGCCCTTCGCGTCCACCTTGGCGCCGAAGGGGGTGTTCTCGCACTCATCCAGGCCGTC